>NZ_VJZE01000279.1 GCF_009377205.1 Streptomyces phyllanthi | reverse complement strand
GATCACGGGGGTCCGTCATCTGGCCACCGGCAGCCGCATGGTCGGCGACCTGGAGGGCGGGGCCGCCGATTTCGGGAGCGTCGGCGACTTCGACGGCGACGGCAGCGGGGACGTCTTCCGCCTCGGGGCGCCCGGCACGTCCACGGGGACCGTGTACTTCGGCCCGTTCGACCGCGCTGGTGCCGCGTCACGCACCGCCGAGCCCGCCGGGAAGCTCCCGTCCGAGAGCATGCCGTACCGGTCCGGCTCCGGGGACTTCGACGGGGACGGCCGCGACGAGCTGACGGTGTGGTTCCGCTGGACCGACCCGGACAGCGAGGGCGACGGCATCACGGATCTCCGGGGCGTCCACCACTTCCGGGGCGGCGTGAGCGGTCCCGTCCTCGCCGCCACGCCTGCCCCGTCCGACGAGGCGGCGGTCAGGGCGCTCACCGGGGTACCCGCCGACGTGGACGGGGACGGCGACGACGAACTGGTCCGGACACGGTTCATCGGGTACGGCACCAGGCTGACGGTGTTCGTCAACCGCGCCCCGGGCGAGGGGCAGCCCGCCGAGGTCACGTTCACCGACCCGCCGGGGCTGGACGGGGACCGGCCCCAGTACGGCGGTTCGAAGGGCGTCGCCGTCGGCGACGTCACCGGTGACGGACGCCCCGACCTGGTGGTGAGCACCCCTGTCGCCAACGACCACCACGGCGTGGTCTACATCGCCCCCGACGCGGCCCGCCTGGACTCCGGCACGCGCCTCCAGGCGGTCAGCCTGGAGTCCCCCGGCGTGCCGGGCGTCAGCAACGACCCCGGCGGGGGGAACAAGCAGTACGTCCGCCACCGCCTCGCCTCCCGCCCGCCCCTCCTCGATGTGAACGGGGACGGCCTCCTCGACGTCGTTGCCGCGTCCGACAACCTCGCCAGGAGAACGGGTTTCTGGGTCCTGCCCGGCTCCCCGGACGGCCTCGACACCAGAGCTTCACGGCACGTCACGGAGGAGGATCTGGGCTTCGGGTGACCGGCCTCGGACCGGCCGGAGAGTGATCGATGGCACGGCGTGACCGATCCCCCACCGTTCCGCCCTTACGACCCCACTCGAACACGTGCATCATGGCCCAGGTTGTTACCCCTGGTATGGATGAGGTGAACGGTGGGCGGGCACAGGGCGCTTGCGCGAGTGGCGGCGGCTTCAGCGACCGGGATCACCGTCCTCGGCCTCCTCACCGGCTGCGGCGCCGCCCAGCCCGCCGACGAGGGCTCGGCGAAGCCGTCCAGCCCCGTCGGCGTGGCCAAGGCCCGTGCCCAGGTGCCCGTCCCCCTCGGCGACGGCAGCAGGACCGACGACGACTTCAACGGTGACGGCCACCGCGACCTCGTACTCAACGACCTCGCCAAGAAGGAGAGCCACGCCGACGACGCGGGCATCGGCATCGTGTACGGGACGGCCACGGGACCGGCGCCCGGTGCGCGGCAGTTGCTCAGCCCGGCGAAACAGGCGGCCCCCACCGACGGCCAGTTGCCCGCCGTGTTCGACGCGGAGGAGAGCTGCGACCTGGACAAGGACGGCTTCACCGACCTCGTCGTCTCCACCGATCCGCCCTATGACGGGGAAGGACAGCCGCCGGTCCCGCTCCAGATTCTCTTCGGCTCCCCGAAGGGCCTGACCGGCAAAGCGGTCAAGCTCACCGTCCCCACCGGGGCCCGCGCCGGCAACGACTGGCCCGACCAGCCGGTGTGCGGCGACTTCGACGGCGACGGCGTGGAGGATCTGGTGGTGCACGCCACGGGCGGCAAACTCACCTATCTGCGAGGCCCTTTCACCCGTAAGGGCGCCCCGAGCGACGCCCAGGGCCCGCTCGCCGCCCCGGGCAGTGTGCCCACCGGCCCCTCGGTCGACGTCAACCGCGACGGCTACGACGACCTCCTCGTCCGCGAGGACGGCGAGGCCTCACCGTCGAGCGTCGTGTACGGCGGCCCGGCGGGCCCCACTCGCACGGGCTTTGCCCTCCCCGAGGGTGTCGACGTCGTCTTCGGCCGCTTCGGCAAGGGCAAGGCCGCCCTGGATGCCGCGATCGGCTCCATGGGCGCAACGGCGCTCCGCTACGACGTCCCGGGCACCCTGCGGGGCACGCTCGACGTGCCCGGTACGGTTCTCGACGCGGGCGACTTCGACGGCGACGGGCTCAGCGAACTCGTCTCCAGCGGGACGCGGTTGCGGGTGTTCCGGGGCCGCGCGGGCGGGCCGTCCGCCTCCGGTCTCGTCACGGTGGAGCCGCCCTCCACGGGCACCACGCGTGTGCTGGCGGTCGCCGACTTCACCGGGGACGGGCGTGCCGACCTGGCCGTACGGACCTATCGCGGCGAGACGAAGGACACGGTCGCGCTGTACCCCGGCCGGAAGGAGGGCCTGGTGGCGGCGAAGCCCCGGCTGACCTTCTCCACGGCGGAGTTCCTGAACGCCGGTTGACACCTCCGGGGGCGCGTCGTGCGCCGTGCGACCGTGGCACCCACCACCGCCCTTCGCCCCGCTGCTACCGCTCGCCCCGCTGCTCCTGCTCGTCGAGCAGCTTCCGCACCTCGGGCGGCAGCTCCTCGCCCGTGCGGGCCATGAAGGACGGCTCGTCGTCGGGCGCGTAACGGACCGCGATGGCGTCGGACGTGTCGAGCCCCGTGATCTCGTAGGCCCGGTACACCTCCTGCTCCTCCTCCTCCCTGGACACCGCATCGCGCCCGCCGCCCGTGTCGTCGCAGACGGGCACGGCGGCCGTGCCGATCTGCGAGCCCGCGGTGAACTCGGTGATGTCCAGATGGCGGTACCGGTGCTTCTCGAACTCCACGACGAACGCACACGACGCCTCGCCCTGCTCGCCTCCACCACCGGTCATCGGCCCACAGCCCGCCGTGAGGCCGGTGACGGCGGCGAACGCGAACGCCGACAGCCCGGTCAGCGCACGGCGGCGAGTACGGGAAGAGGTCCTCATGGTGTTCTCCCACGGCTCCGGGCGGCCGCGTCGGCCGCCTCACAACACAGACGCCCGGCCATGCCGAAAACGTTCGTTCACCTCCCCGCCGCCCCCACACAACCCTTGGTACGCCTCGTGAGTCACATCCAGGAACGGACAGGAACCGAACAGGTGTTGCCCAGTTCCAGGAGGCTACTCATGCGTGCGAAGAAGCTGGTCCTTGCCGTGTGCGCCGGAGCACTTGTCGCGGCGGGATCGGCACTGCCGCTGGCCGGTACCGCTGCCGCCGCCTCGGCGCTCAAGGACGACTACAACGGCGACGGCTACCGGGACCTGGTGATCGGCACTCCCAAGGCCAACGCGGTGACCGTGACCTTCGGCTCCGCCTCGGGAGTCTCCCCCGCCAGGTCCGTCACCGTCACACAGAACACCTCGGGCGTACCCGGCGTCACGGAGGCCGAGGACGAGTTCGGCGAGAACGTGACGAGCGGGGACGCGAACAACGACGGGTACGCGGACCTGATCGTGGGCGCGCCCGGCGAGAAGGTCACCGGTAAACCGGACGGATCGGTCACGATCGTCTGGGGCGGCGCGAACGGTTTCACGACCGGCGGCATGGTCCTGAACGCGCCCAGCGCGGAGGACGTCCGCTTCGGCGAGGGCGCCTCCTTCGTGGACCTCGACGGCGACGGCTACGCCCAGCTGGCCGTGATCAGCTCCAACCGCTGGTGGTGGTACTCCGACGGGGCGGTCCCGACGACCCCGAACGCCCCCGAGGTCCCGTTCCTCCCCGAGGACATCCGGCTGGAGGGCATGGAGGCGGGCCACTTCACGAGCGCGACCGGCTACACGTACGTCGTCTACGGCGAGCACGCGGACGGCTCCCCCTACACCGCGTACGTCAAGGGCGGCTCCGGCGACATCGGCTACTACTCCCGTGTGCTCGCCGAGGGCACCGACCGCCGGGCCACGAGCTCGGCGGCGGGCTCCGGGGACGTCGACGGCGACGGGTACACCGACCTGGTCACCGGCAACCCCGCGGACAACTCGATCACCGTGCACTACGGCGGCCCCGGCGACTTCGGCCACACCGGAACGTACACGCAGGAAAGCCCCCAGGTGCCCGGGACCAGCGAGCTGCTCGACCGGTTCGGCAGCTCCGTC
The DNA here is from genome assembly GCF_009377205.1 of Streptomyces phyllanthi. GTDB lineage: Bacteria > Actinomycetota > Actinomycetes > Streptomycetales > Streptomycetaceae > Streptomyces > Streptomyces phyllanthi. The sequence goes on along the minus strand of NZ_VJZE01000279.1, from coordinate 8,012 downwards.
GCGGTCGGCGATGTCACGGGGGACGGGCGGGCCGACGTGGCGGTCGGCGTGCCCGGCGAGACGGTGGACTCGGGCGCGGACGTCGGCACCGTCGTCCTGCTCAGGGGCAGCGCCACCGGGCTCGGCGGCGGAGCCTCCTGGCACCAGGACACCTCCGGCGTGCCCGGCGTCTCGGAGCCCGGCGACGGCTTCGGCTCCACGGTCCGGATCAAGGACATCAACAAGAACGGACGTGCGGATCTGGCTGTCGGCGCGACGGGCGAGGACATAGGGTCGGCGGCGGACGCGGGCGCGGTCTGGGTCCTGCGCGGCACCACCTCCGGCCTCACCACGTCGTCCGTGACATCCTTCAACGGCTCGGACTTCGGGATCGGCGGTGCGGGCCGCCAGTTCGGCGCCGTTCTCCGCTGATCCACCGTGACGCATCCGCTGATCCACCCGTGATCCAACCGCAGCTCCACCCGCAGGTCGCTCTCTTCTCACCCCCTCACCCCCGTAACCGAGTTGGAGCCCCCCGTGCCACAGCACAAGCGCAGCGCCTTCCGCATCCCGGCACGAAGAGCCGTGCCCGTCGCCGTCCTCTCCGTGGCCTCGGCCCTCGCCCTGTACGCGACCCTGGCCGCCCCCTCGGCCACCGCCGCGCCCACCGTCAGGAGCGACTTCAACGGTGACGGCTACGCGGACCTCGCGGTCGGCGTCCCCGGCGGCTCGGCCGACGGGATCGCCAAGGCGGGCTTCGTCCACATCCTGTGGGGATCGGCGAACGGGCTCGACGGCACGGCCACCAAGATCAGCCAGGCGTCGGAGGGCATCCCGGGCACGGCCGAGGCGGCCGACCGCTTCGGGTTCGCGGTCCAGGCCGCGGACTTCGACGACGACGGCTTCGCGGACCTGGCCGTCACGGCCCCCGGCGAGCAGGTCACCGACACGTCGACCACGCACGAGGGCGCCGCCTATGTGCTGTGGGGCTCGGCGAAGGGCCTGAAGTCGGGGCTCACGGTGGCCAAGGGCGTGGACGGGCAGCAGCTCGGCCGGCTGCTCACCGCGGGGGACTACGACGACGACGGCGACCAGGACCTGGTGCTGACCGTCGCGGGCGAGGAGGGCGGCTCGGCCATGCTGCGCCCCGGCCCGCTCACCAAGGAGCAGCCCCTGGACCTGGTCGAGGGGTACGACTTCGGCGACGCCCGCGCCCTGACCAGCGCCGACTTCGACGGCGACGGCACGGACGACCTGGCGGCGACGTTCCAGGGCACGGAGAGCTCCGGCACCCGCGTCCGCACGCTGGTCTCCGGCACCTGGACGACCCTGTGGCGGACCACGGACTTCGGTACGGCCCTCGCGGCGGGCGACTTCGACGGCGACGGCCGGAAGGACCTCGCGATCGGTGACGTCCACGCCAACTCCGAGGCGGAGAGCACGTACTGCGAGGACCGTCTCGGCGGTGCGGTCGCCACGGTGTACGGCGCCGCCGGCAGCACGCTGGGCGGCAAGGTCACCTGCACCACGCAGTCCTCCCCGGAGGTGGGCGGCACGGCGGAGTCCGGGGACAACTTCGGTGCCTCCCTGGCCGTGGCCGACCTCGGCGGCAGCGGCGACGGGCTCCTCGCGGGCGCGAGCCACGAGGCGGTGGGCTCGGTGGCCAAGGCGGGTGCGTACTGGGAGCTCCGGGCGGGCTCCGACGGCGTGTTCACCGGCCCGTCCTTCACCCAGAACAGCTCGGGTATCGCGGGTACGGCCGAGGAGGGCGACCTCTTTGGCACGGCGCTGACCTCGGCGCCGTACGACGACGCGCACCACGGGGACCTGGTGATCGGCGCGCCCGGCGAGAACGCGGGCACGGGCGGCGTCTGGTACCGCCCGTCGGCGGGCGACGCGACACGCCTCGCGGCCGTGTCCTTCACTCCGGGGAAGCTGGATCTGTCGGGGGCGGTGGCGTACGGAGGGGTGCTCGGCAAGTAGCGAACGGCGGGCGCAACACACGCTTGGACCACGACAGTTGGGGCGTACGGACCATAGGGGACCCGTACGCCCCACCGCCCTCACGAGCCACGAGAAATAGTTCGAACTCCCATACAACCCTCCTGCACCCCTATGAGTCTCCTGTTAGCCGACTGCCCTGCGACGCCCAGGCGAACTCCGGGCGAACACGGGCAGACGCGGCACCCCATTGACTGTGGACGCCGACCAGGCGTCCCGCATGCAGCAGGAGATTCCCGCATGCACAAACATCTGCGACTCGCCCTCGCGACGGCCTCCGCCGCAGCCCTGACGGGCGGTCTGCTGACGTTCTCGGCGGCGACGGCGACGGCTGCCGACTCGGTCCACCACCCCGTGGCGGACTTCAACGACGACGGGTACGGCGATGTCGCGTACGCGGCCGGCAACGCCACGGTGGGCGGCAAGAAGGGCGCCGGCCAGATCGTCGCCCTGTACGGCTCGGCGAGCGGTGTGACGTCCACGAATCGCACCACGGTCAGCCAGAACACGTCCGGCGTCCCCGGCAGTGCCGAGACCGGCGACACGTTCGGCTGGATCAGCGCGTACGGCGACTTCAACGGCGACGGCTTCGACGACCTCGCCGTGTCCGCGTCCCTGGAGGACGTCGGCGGCGACACGGACGGCGGCACGGTCGTGATCCTGTGGGGGTCGTCGAGCGGTCTGTCCGGCGGTACGACGCTGGCGGACCCGGCGCCCTCCTCCCACGACAGGTGGGGCAAGTCCCTGGCCGCGGGCGACTTCGACGGCGACGGCACGGAGGACCTGGCGGTCGGCGCCACGACGAGCACGATCCATGTGTTCAAGGACGGCATCAGCAAGTCCGGTACGGCAGGCGGCCGTTACACCATCAAGCCGCCCATCGTCTCCGGCGACGGCACGGGCCCGTTCAACCTCACCGCGGGCGACGTCAACGACGACCAGCGGACCGACCTGATCGTCGACGGCTTCGAGGCCGACAGCGAGGAGGGCTGGAACGCCAACTACTACGTGCCCGGCACGGCCTCCGGCCTGTCCGCCTCCTCCGCCCAGAAGCTGAAGCCCGGCATCGTCACCGGCATCGGTGACGTCAACGGCGACGGCTTCGGCGACATCGTGACCGGCGAGGAGTGGGACCCGTCCAACGACCCCGACGAGCCGTCCGTGCCCGAGTCCGCCACCGGCGGCAAGGCCCACATCATCTACGGCTCGGCGGACGGCCCGGCCGGAGCCACCGCCGTGACCCAGAACACCGGCAACGTGCCCGGCTCCTCCGAGCGCGGCGACTTCTTCGGCAACGACCTGTCGCTCGGTGACATCAACGGCGACGGCTTCCAGGACCTGGTGGTCGCCGCGGCCGGCGAGAACCTCAACGGTGTCGTCAACGCGGGCGCGGTGACGGTCCTCTACGGCTCGGCGTCCGGCCTGAACACCGCCTCCGGCTACCAGTACTTCGCCCAGTCCACGGCCGGTGTGCCCGGCTCGGACGAGAAGGACGACTACTTCGGCTCCGAGGTGAAGCTGACCGACGTCACGGACGACGGCAAGGCGGACCTGACGGTGGGCGCGATGGGCGAGAACGGCGGCAACGGCTCGGTGGTCTACCTGCCCTCCAACGGCACGAAGATCACGACGACCGGCTCGCGCTCCATCGCCCCGTCCTCCGTCGGCGTGTCGACGGACGCGTCACCGCTGTTCGGCGGCAACGCGGCCAACTGACGTACCCAGACAGCGCGTCGGGCCCGCACGCATCGGGGTGCGGGCCCTCCGTCCGGAGCCCACGACCCTGGAGCCCCCTTGCGCAAGCGCACCCTCCTCCTGGCCGCGACCCTGACCACCGGCCTGCTCGCCGCCCTCCCCACGACGGCCTCCGCAGCGCCCTCGGGCCTGGCCGGTGACTTCAACGGCGACGGCTACCGGGACATCGCGATCGCCGCGCCCCTCGCGAAGGTGTCCGGCAGGTCCGGCGCCGGCTACGTCGCGATCGTCTACGGCACCGCGAGCGGCCTCGACACCTCCAAGCGCCAGATCATCAGCCAGGCCACGACCGGTATTCCGGGCACCCCGGAGTCGGACGACGACTTCGGCGAGCACCTGACCACGGGCGACCTCGACCGCGACGGCTACACGGACCTGGTCGTCGGCGTGTCCAGCGAGCGGCTCGGCTCGGACATCGAGTCCGAGTCCGGCGCGCTCACGGTCGTCTGGGGCGGCGCGAGCGGGCTGAAGACGGCCGCCAACATCTCCTCGCCCCTCCCCGAGCACCGCAACGAGCTGGGCTTTTCCGTGGCCGCCGGCGACTTCGACGGCGACGGCGACACCGACCTCGCGGCACTCAACGGCGCGTACCCGATGCTGAACGTCTTCGAGGGCCCCTTCTCCCGCACGGGCAAGGCGACGGCACTCGTCGGCATCGACTCGCCCCAGCAGACGGACGTCATCCCCCAGAAGCTCGTGGCGGGTGACGTCACCGGCGACGGCACCTCGGACCTGCTCGTCATGGGCCAGCAGGAGTCCACGGACGTCTACCGCACCCGCAGCGTCCTCTACACGGGCTCGGCCACCGGCCTGAAGGAGGGCAGCAGGCTCGCGGGCGGCTACGACGGCGTGATCGCGGACGTCGACAAGGACGGCTACGGCGACATCGTCACCGGCAACTTCATGGAGAAGTCCACCGAGGAGCCGAACGGCGGCCTCGGCGGCGCGGTCACGGTGACGTACGGCGCGTCCGGCGGCCTGAGCTCGCGCACCCCGGTCCGGATCACCCAGGCCACCGCGGGCGTCCCCGGCACCGCCGAGAAGAACGACGCGTTCGGCTGGAGCCTCGCGGCGGGCGACGTGAACGGCGACGGCTACGCGGACATCGCCGTCGGCGCCTCGTACGAGTCCATCGGCTCGGCCAGGCGGGCGGGCACGGTCACCGTCCTGCGCGGCTCGGCGTCGGGCCTGACCGGCAGCGGCGCGAAGTCCTTCTCCCAGAACACGTCGGGCGTGCCCGGTACCGCGGAGTCCGAGGACCACTTCGGCGACGCGGTCCGCCTCACCGACGCGAACGCCGACGGCCGTACGGAACTGGCCGCGGGCGCGATGGGCGAGAACGGCGGCGCGGGCGCGGTCTGGCTCTTCAGGACCACCTCCAACGGCATCACCGCCACGGGTTCGAAGTCCTTCAACGCCGCGACACTGGGCGGCCCTTCGGGCCTGTCGTACTTCGGCAACGTCTTCGCGGGCTGACGCCCTCCTGGCCCTCCCTCACCAGCTCCACACCGGCTCCACTGGAGAACCTCTCATGCGCATCCGTCTCTCCGCCGCCGCGGCCCTCACCACCGCCGCCCTCACCGGCGCGCTCCTCACCGCCACCGCGGGCACCGCGTCGGCCGCTCCCTCCGGTCTGGTCGGCGACTTCAACGGCGACGGCAGGCAGGACGCCGCCGCGGGCGCCCCGTTCGCCACGGCGGGCGGCAAGTGGGAGGCCGGGGCGGTGGCCGTCGCGTACGGCTCCGCCACCGGCCTCGGCACCAAGAAGACCATCAGCCAGAACACCTCCGGCGTCCCCGGCTCGGCCGAGGAGTCCGACGGCTTCGGCATGTCGACGGCGGTCGGCGACCTCAACAACGACGGCTACAGCGACCTCGCGGTCGGCGCCCCGTACGAGAAGGTCGGCGACGACACGAACGGCGGCGCGGTGGTGATCGTCTGGGGTTCGGCGAGCGGCCTGTCCGGCGCCACGACCGTCAAGGACCCGGCCGTCTCCGGGCACGACCGCTGGGGCCATGCCCTCGCCATCGCCGACTTCACCGGCGACGGCAAGGCCGACCTCGCCGTCGGCGCCTCCAGCACCACGCAGTACATCATCAAGGGCGGCTTCACCAAGGCCGGCTCGACCGGCTCCAAGATCACCTACACCACCACCTGGACCGGCAGCGCCGGCGTCCTCGACCTGGCCGCGGGCAGGATCAACGCCGACGGCAAGGCCGACCTGGTCGTCAGCGGCGAGAAGAAGCTCGGCTCCGAGCGCTACCTGCACCGCAACTTCCTCTACTACGGCACCACGTCCGCCCCCACCCAGAAGACGGAGCTCCCGTACGGCGAGAGCATCGCCGTCGGCGACCTCGACCAGGACGGGTACGGCGACATCGTCACCGGCAAGACCGAGGACGCCGTAGAGGGCGACCTGGGGACGACGGGCACGGCGGCGATCTCGTACGGCACGTCCACCGGGGTGGAGTCCGCCGTGGAGCTGCCGGTGGGCGCGTACGGACGCCCGTCCATCGGCGACATCGACGGCAACGGCTACCCGGACCTGGCCGTGGGCACCCCCGCGAGCAGCGCCGCGGTCGACTGGTCGGGCGCGGTCCTCGTCCACTACGGCGCCGCGGACGGGCTCGGCTCCCCGGTGACACTCACCCAGGACACCGAGGGCGTCCCCGGCGCCGCCGAGACCAACGACTCCTTCGGCACGGCCACGCTGCTCCGGGACGTCACGGGTGACGGCTACGCGGACCTCGTCGTCGGTTCGGACAGCGAGAACGACGGCAACGGCTCGCTCACGTTCCTCAAGGGCTCGGCCACGGGCCTCACGACCACGGGCTCCGCGAGCTACGGCCCGAGCGCGTTCGGGATGTCCACGGCGTACTACCCGCAGCTCGGCATGTTCCTGGTCGGCTGACCACCTCGTCGTGGTGGAGCTCGCGTGTACAGCCAAGGCTGCGACTGGCAGATTCGGGCCGGCTCCGAGGGCGGTGACCTCGGGGTGAGCAGGTCGCGTGTGGCCCGGATCTTCCGGTCACTTACGGCTCCACCGTATGAGGGCGGCGAGTCCGGTGGCGGTTGTTTCGATGACCGTGCCGGGTTCGTCGCTTTCGCGGAGGAGGGGGGTGTCCTGGGTGGAGGCGATCTCGAGGCAGTTGGCCGCGTCGCCGCCGCTGGAGAACGATGACTTCTGCCAATCGACGTCGTGCGGCATGCCGGAACACCTCACATGGTCTGTGCGACTTGGTGGATCAACTCTCGTGACTCTACGACCCCCAGAGCAGCCCCCTCCACCTTGCGCAGTACCTCACGGTAACGGGCCAGTTGTGCCTCTGCATCCAGGAAAGCACTACCGTGCTGGTTGTCCACCACCACGGTGTCCAGGCGGGAAACCAGGCCCCCTGCGTAGGCTGCCGGATCGACGACACCTGCGAATCCGTCGACGTCGAACGGCACCACACGGATGGTCACGTTGGGTAGCCCGGAGCGCTCAACAAGCCACATGAGCTGTGCTCTTGCCACCTTGCGATCGGCCACCCTGATCCGCAGTGCGGCTTCATGGATCAGGGCCTCGTAGCGCAGCCCGGCCAGAACCTGCTGCCGGCGGAGCCGGAACTCCACCCGCGTCTCCGTCTCCCTCTCCGACAGCTTCGGCACCGACCCCGCGAAGATCGACCGCACCTGGTCCTCGGTTTGGAGCAGACCTGGGATGTGCACGCTCTCGAAGTTCCTCAAGAACGAGGCATGGTGCTCCAGTTCCGCCAAGTCCAAGTAGCCGGACGGCACCTGTCCCCGATACTCCTCCCACCAGCCCCGTCCACGTTCGGTCGCCATGGCCACCAGCGCATCGACGAGCTTGGCGTCATCACACGCGAACTGACTGGCCAGATGCCGTACGCGCTCGGCACTCACGCCGACCCTGCCCGCCTCCGTGCTGGACAACTTGCTCTCAGCGATGCCCAACGCTCGGGAGGCCTCCCGCCCGGTCAGCCCTGCCCGCTCCCGGAGCTTTCGCAACTCTGCACCGAGTCGCTCCTGACGTGCTGTGATGACACTCCTTGCTGGCATGTTCCTCTTCTCTCCCGCAAGTTGAGACAACCCCAGTATCCCGGTTCAGCTTGCACAGGATACAGATTTACCCCTACCTTGAGTGACGCGCCGCACACGCTGTGAAACCGCCGGGACGTCCCGGAAGCGCACCGCACCGCCCTGCCACGGCGGGCGCGGCAGAGCCACCGCCCGACACCACAGCGCGCCCGAACCCCACCCCACCACCCACCGGG
>NZ_VJZE01000278.1 GCF_009377205.1 Streptomyces phyllanthi | reverse complement strand
AACTTGCGTGGGGTCTGTGCGGGCCCTTGTGGGGAGAGCCCTTGTGCTGTGGGGTGGGGAGCCTCAGCCCAGGCGCGCGGCCAGCCCTCCGGTGCAGCGGACCTCGTCGCCCGCCGTGATGAGCAGGGCCTCGGTGTCCGGCAGGGACTCCAGCCAGCTCAGCGCCTGCCGGGAACCCATCGCGAACGCGGCGGTCGCCCAGGCGTCGGCCCAGGTCAGCCGAGGGCCCACCACGGTCACGGCGACCAGGTCGGTGACCGCCGACTTGCCGGTGCGCGGGTCCACGATGTGCGCGCCGCGCTCGGCGGTGCCCGAGGTCGCCACGGCCAGCTGCTCGGTGCCCGCGGCGGAGACCACCGCGGCCAGCGCCCCGGGCCGGAGCGGGTCGGACACACCCACCCGCCACGGCCGCTGCGGCCCCGGAGTCCCGCACAGCTGTACGTCACCGCCGCCGTTCACGCTCACTCCGGTCGCCCCGGCCGCGACCAGGTGGAGGGCGGCCCGCTCGGTGGCCCACCCCTTCACGATGCCGGTCGGGTCGAAGGTCCCCTGGAAGGTGGCGTTGAACCAGCCCTCGCTCAGCCGCTCGGCCTCGGAGCACAGCCCGAGGATCTCGGCGACCTCCGGATCGCACTCCTCGATGGTCAGCTCGCCCCGGGCCAGCCGCGAGATCTGGCTGTCGTCCCGGTAGGTGCTGAACACCTCGTTGACGAGGTGCAGTCCGGCAACGGCCTCCTCCAGTGCGGCCTTCATCGCAGAGGGCTCTCCTCCGCGTACGTCGAAGGAGAAGACCGTGCCCATCACCTCCTCGACATGGCGCAGTTGCGGCGGCGCCGGCGCCTCGGAGGGGTCAGGCATTGTCCAGGGCGGACTGGAGGGACTTCTTGTAGCCCGCGCTGGTGTAGGTGGCACCGGAGACGGCATCAATGTCGGCACTCCCTGCTGCGACGGCTGCCTGGTTGAGCTTGGGGATGGCGTTACCGCTGATCTGGGTGGAGCGGCCGCCCGTGGGCATCTGCACGGCCTCGGCCTTGGTGATCTTGCCGCCGCTGAGCGTGACACGGACCTGGACCGGCCCGTACTCGGTCTTGACGACCTCGCCCTGGAGCGTCTCGCCCTGCGCCTGCGCGCTGCCGGATCCGGAGCCCTGGGACCCGGACTCCTGCCCCCCGGACTCCTGCTGGGAGCCCGACTCCTGGCCACCGGCCTCCTCGGCCCCCGAGCTCTGCGCGCTCTCGGCCTTGTCCAGGGCCGACTGCAGCGACTTCTTGTATCCGGCGCTGGTGTAGGTGGCACCGGAGACGGCGTCGATGTCGGCGCTGCCCGCGGCGACGGCCGCCTGGTTGAGCTTCGGTACGGAGTTGCTGCTGATCTGGGTGGAGCGGCCGCCGCTGGGCTTCTGTACGGCCTCGGCCTTGGTGATCTTGCCGCCGCTGACGGTGATGCGGACCTGGACCGGCCCGTACTCCGTCTGCTCGACGTCACCCGTGACCGTCTGGGCCTGCGCGCTGCCGGAGCCGGAGCCGGCGCCGGAACCGGATCCGGAATCGGACCCCTGCGCGCTGCCGGCCTTGTCGAGGGCGGACTGCAGCGACTTCTTGTATCCGGCGCTGGTGTAGGTGGCACCGGAGACGGCGTCGATGTCGGCGCTGCCCGCGGCGACGGCCGCCTGGTTGAGCTTGGGTATCGAGTCGTTGCTGATCTGGGTGGAGCGGCCGCCGCTGGGCTTCTGTACGGCCTCGGCCTTGGTGATCTTGCCGCCGCTGACGGTGATGCGGACCTGGACCGGCCCGTACTCCGTCTGCTCGACATCGCCCGTCATCGTGCCGTTGGCGGCGGCCTGAGCCCCCGCCTGCCCCTGCGGCGCGACCGACTGCCCATCCGCGGCCGCCGGGTCCGACGACGGCTTCAGCGACAGCAGCAGCACGATTCCGGACACCGTGGCGGCACTGGCGAGCAGGACCCGCCGAATGGGATGGCTCTTCTTCATCGCTCCTGAGCTCCTAGCTCCGATAAGTCGCGTAAGTCCGCTGAACCCCGAACCTCGTCGCTCACATCTCGAACGACTCGTGATGGATGCGGCGGGTCGGCACACCGGCGCCGCGCAGCGCGCCGTACACCTGCTGTGCGAAGCCGGGCGGCCCGCACATGAAGACATCGTGTTCGTCGATGTCCGGGATCTTGCGCCGCAGCGTCTCCGGCGAGATGTCGGGGCGCTCGCCCTCGGGGCTGTTCACCGCGTACATCAGCCGGGCCCCGCGCTCCTCGGCGATCGCCGACAGCTCGTCCCACAGGGCCAGGTCCTGGGTGCTGTTGGCCCGGTACAGCAGGGTCAGGTCGCCGGCCGCGCCGGGCAGCGTCTCGAACAGCGCCCGCATCGGCGTGATGCCCACACCGCCGGCCACCAGCAGCACCTTGCCCTTGCTGCGCTTGCCCGCCGTCAGCGCGCCGTACGGGCCCTCGGCCCACACCCGGGTGCCGGGCTCTAGATCGCGCAGCGCCGAGCTGTGGTCGCCGGCCGCCTTCACCGTGATGCGCAGCATGTTGGGGCGGGGAGCCGCCGACAGCGAGTACGGGTGCGAGCTGAACCGCATGCCCGGCGCGAGGAACCGCCAGCGGAAGAACTGCCCGGCCTCCGCGCCCATCCGGTGCAGCTTCCGCCCGCTCATCAGCACCGAGACGACACCCGGCGCCTCCTCGATGACGGCCTCGACGCGTAGCCGGTGCCGCATGTTCAGCCGGATCGGTGTGAAGATCCGGTACCACACCACCAGTGCCGTGACCGTCCCGTACAGCGCGTACCAGACGGTCTTCGCGACGGGCTCCACGACGAACTCGTTGCCCGTGGACAGCTGGTGCCAGAACGTCATGAACGTGGCCACGTACGTCAGCAGGTGGACGTGGTACCAGAGGTCGTACGGGATCCTCCTGCGCACCGGCCCCATCGAGATCAGCCCGATGAACACCAGCACCCCGGTGCCGATCGCGGCCTTGCCCATGTCCGGCAGCTGGTTGATCGAGTCGATCGTCTGCTGCACGATGTCGGCGAAGGTGAGGCCGGCCTGGAGGGCGTACCCGTACATCGTCAGCACGACGTGGGCGACGACCAGGGAGATCGTGTACCGCCCGCTCATCGCGTGCCAGCGCGCCACCCGGTCCGAGCCCACCCGGCGCTCCAGCGCCGGCACCCGGGCCATCTGCAGCACGACCAGCGCCATCAGGTACCCGGCGAGCAGCCCGGTGATCCGGCCCGCGGCCAGCCACTTGCTGGCGGTGTCCGCCAGGGACGGCGTGTTGCTCCACCACAGCCAGATCACCCCGGCCGCGCCCGCCCATACGGCGAGCAACAGTGGGACGGCGGGGGAGCGTCGGGGGCGGATGCGGCGCATCGTCTGGCGCCGCGCGGCGCGGCCGCCTGCGATCGTGGTGGTCACGGTTCCTCCGTGGTGGCGAGCAAGGGGTGAGGCGTCTCCCTTGGCCCTCAGATACGTGCCGCGACCGCAGAGTGTTCAGAGGCGGGCGTAGTCGGGTGCGGAGGGTGTGACTGGCGGTAACCCCAGCGCTCCTGTCGGGGCCGCGGGGAACCGCGCGACACGCCGCGGCGAAGCCAACGGTCGCCGGCGGACCGCGGTCCCACGGCGCTCCCGCGCGGCCTTCGACGCGCCTAATACCGCGTGATGGCCGTGGCCCCGTCCGCCGTCCCGATCGCGATGTGCGGCTTCCGCCCGGGATCGGCCCACGCCAGGATCCGCCGCATCGCGTCCCGGGACACGGACACGCAACCGGCCGTCGCCCCCTCCCCGTTGACGTGCAGGAAGATACCGGCGCCGCGCCCACGGACGGGCGCGGCGTAGTTGAAGCCGATGACATAGGCGTACGCGTACTGGGTGCCGTACGTGATCAGGTGCTCGGCCTGGGCGGAGCGGCAGTCGGCCGCGCGGGGCTCGGTCCAGCGGTTGTAGGAGCGGGAGTCGTTGTCCTGGCACCACCAGGAGTCGCCGTGGACCCGCCGGTACGGCGCCCTCGTGCCGGCGGGCGCCTCCTCGATCCCGAAGGCGTACGGGAGGTCGTACAGCCCCGTGGGTGTGGTGTTCGTGCCCTGTACGCGGGAGCGGCCCTCGGCGAGTCCTCTCGCGCCGAAGCGCGCGGCGGCCGAACCCGCCCTCACCCAGCGGCCGCCCTGCCGGTCCCACCAGGTGACCGTGCCCGTGGTCGACGAGGTGCCCGCGGCCTCGGCGGTGATCAGCTGGGTGCCGCCGCCGGTGTCGGCCATGCGGTCGGGGAGCGGTGCCGGGCCGGGGAGCGTGGCACCGAGGACGAGGCAGGCGGAGGCGAGGGCGGCAGCGGCGGCGACACCAGGGGGCATGTCTCAGACGCTAGAGGGAGGCAGCGGCAACGGCAGCCCGGGTAGGCCGTCCAGGCTCGTCGCGATGTGCTCCTTCTTGGCGAAATAGGCGCTGAGTGAGGCGTCGTCCTCCCGCGCGAAGCGCTTGCCGTGCAGGTCGCGGTCCTCGTCGTACGCCATGTACGGCACCGCGTACCCGCAGGAGTCACGCACGACGTCGGCCCGTACGACGATGATCGCGCGCAGGCCGTGCGGGGTGGGGTCGATGTCCGGGAAGTGTGCGAGCAGGTCCGCGAAGCGCGGGTCGTCGCGGAAGACGGGCTCGCCGCGGCCGTGCACGCGGACGATGTTGGGCGGGCCCTGGAAGGCGCACCACATGAGGGTGATGCGGCCGTTCTCCCGCAGATGGGCGATGGTCTCGGCGTTGCTGCCGGCGAAGTCCAGATAGGCGATGGTGAGGTCGTCGACCACTACGAAGGAACCCTTGAGGCCCTTGGGGGAGAGGTTGACCGTGCCGTCGGCGGAGAGGGGGGCGGTCGCCGTGAAGAAGAGGGGCTGCGCCTCGATGAAGGCGCGCAGGCGGCCGTCTATGCGTTCATAGGTCTTTCCCATGTCAAACGATTGTCCGGCAAAGCCTTTCGCCTGTCTAAGGATTTGTGTTTCCGGTGCCGGACAACGCTGTTGCCGCCCCGGCCGGTGAGTGCACGGGGCGGCAACAGCGTTGTCACTCGCTGAGAGCGCGGATGGTCACTGGTTGAGCGTGCAGGGTGCGAGTGCTTCGAGGCCTTCGGGCTTCGCGGCGACGCGGCCGATGGCGGTCTCGATGCGGTTCAGTGCGGCGACGCGCTTGTCCTCGAGCGGGCCGAGGATGGCGTTCTGGACGAAGTTGGGGCCGCCCTGGCCGACGGTGTCGATGAGGCGCTGGTTGGCCTCCTGGATCTGGGTCTCGAGCTGGGCGAGGTTGCGGTCGACCTCGGCCTGGGCGGCGGCGGGGATCTCCGGCAGGCTCCCCTCGACCGCCGGGCAGCTGATGGTGCCGGGCGACGCCTTGGTCGAGGCGGAGTTGTTGCTGTTGTTGGAGGTCTCCCCGGCCAAGGCGGACCCGGCGATCACCGCCCCTGACAACACCACCGCGGCAGCGCCGCCGATCATGAATACGCGGCGCTTGTGGTACTTCGGAAGAGCCCTGGACATGCGGATGCCTCACTCGGGTCGGGGGATTCGGGGCCGTCGACCGCCGGTCTGCGGGACGGCCCGGTCCTCTGATTCCTGTGTTTACAAACGCGGCGCCTGCGTTCGGGGAGAGGTACGAGGAAGGGCGTTCCCTCGTTCAAACGCCTCTGAAATTCGTTCAACTTCTTCCGTGGGCCCGCTGTGCGCCCCGGCGGGCCCACTCGGAGCCGCAGGCCGGAAGGTGAATCCGGGCACCGCCCAGGACCTGCCCGGCGGGCCGGGGCCGGACGGGCTGTGACGCGCCCCCAGCTGCTCCGTCACCCCGAGATTGACGAACCATGCAGACTCCTGCATACTCATGCATGTCAGCGAATGCACTGTGAGGAGAAACCCGTGACCGAGCGCGTCGTACTCGCCTACTCCGGCGGTCTGGACACCTCCGTCGCCATCGGCTGGATCGCCGAGGAGACGGGCGCCGAGGTCATCGCCGTTGCCGTGGACGTCGGCCAGGGCGGCGAGGACCTGGACGTCATCCGCAAGCGCGCGCTCGCCTGCGGTGCCGTCGAGGCCGAGGTCGCCGACGCCAAGGACGAGTTCGCCGACGAGTACTGCCTTCCGGCGATCAAGGCCAACGCCCTCTACATGGACCGCTACCCGCTGGTCTCGGCGCTCTCCCGGCCCACGATCGTCAAGCACCTCGTCGCCGCCGCCAAGAAGCACGGTGCCACCACCGTCGCCCACGGCTGCACCGGCAAGGGCAACGACCAGGTCCGCTTCGAGGCCGGCATCGTGGCCCTCGCCCCCGACCTCAAGTGCATCGCCCCGGTCCGCGACTACGCGATGACCCGGGACAAGGCCATCGCCTTCTGCGAGGCGAAGAGCCTCCCCATCGCGACCACCAAGAAGTCCCCGTACTCCATCGACCAGAACGTCTTCGGGCGTGCCGTCGAGACCGGCTTCCTCGAGGACATCTGGAACGGCCCGATCGAGGACATCTACGAATACACCCAGAACCCGGCCACGCCCCGCGAGGCCGACGAGGTGATCATCTCCTTCAAGGAGGGCGTCCCGGTCGCCATCGACGGCAAGCCCGTCACCGTCCTCCAGGCCATCCAGCAGCTCAACGAGCGCGCGGGCGCCCAGGGCATCGGCCGGATCGACATGGTCGAGGACCGGCTCGTCGGCATCAAGTCCCGCGAGGTGTACGAGGCTCCGGGCGCCATCGCCCTGATCACCGCCCACCAGGAGCTGGAGAACGTCACGGTCGAGCGCGAACTCGCCCGCTACAAGCGGCAGGTCGAGCAGCGCTGGGGCGAGCTCGTCTACGACGGCCTGTGGTTCTCCCCGCTCAAGCGCGCCCTGGACGGTTTCATCAACGAGGCCAACCAGCAGGTCAACGGCGACATCCGGATGACCCTGCACGGCGGCCGCGCCGTCGTCACCGGCCGTCGGTCGGAGACGTCCCTCTACGACTTCAACCTCGCCACCTACGACACCGGCGACTCGTTCGACCAGGCCGCGGCCAAGGGCTTCATCGACATCTACAGCCTGTCGGCGAAGATCGCCGCCAAGCGCGACCTCGCGTAGGCCGCAGGTCCGCGCGGGCATCGCCGCCGCGGCGGGCACCTCACACGCACTAGCCTGACAGCCGCCTCCTCACGTCCATCCGTGGGGAGGCGGTGGCACATCCAGAGGGACCATCCAGGTGGTCCGTCCACACCCTCTCTAGGAGCAACGCAAGTGAGCAGCAACAGCGGTGACGTACGGCTCTGGGGCGCCCGTTTCGCCGACGGCCCCGCCGAGGCCCTGGCGAAGCTGTCCGCGTCCGTCCACTTCGACTGGCGGCTCGCGCCGTACGACATCGCCGGTTCCCGCGCCCACGCGCGCGTGCTGCACAAGGCGGGCCTGCTCACTCAGGACGAGCTGGCCCGGATGATCGCGGGCCTGGACCAGCTCGAAGCGGACGTGGCGTCGGGCGAGTTCACCGGCACCGTCGCCGACGAGGACGTGCACACGGCCCTGGAGCGGGGTCTGCTGGAGCGCCTCGGCCCCGACCTCGGCGGCAAGCTGCGTGCCGGCCGCTCCCGCAACGACCAGGTCGCGACCCTCTTCCGCATGTACCTGCGCGACCACGCCCGCACCATCGGCGGACTGGTCGCCGAGCTCCAGGACGCGCTGATCGGCCTGGCGGAGGCCCACCCGGACGTGGCGATGCCCGGCCGCACCCACCTCCAGCACGCCCAGCCGGTCCTCTTCGCCCACCACGTCCTGGCCCACGTCCAGTCCCTCTCGCGGGACGCGGAGCGCCTGCGCCAGTGGGACGAGCGCACAGCCGTGTCCCCGTACGGCTCGGGTGCCCTGGCGGGCTCCTCCCTCGGCCTCGACCCGGAGGCGGTCGCCGAGGACCTCGGCTTCGAGCACGGCAGCTCGGCCAACTCCATCGACGGCACGGCCTCCCGCGACTTCGTCGCCGAGTTCGCGTTCATCACCGCGATGATCGGCGTCAACCTCTCCCGGATCGCCGAGGAGGTCATCATCTGGAACACGAAGGAGTTCTCCTTCGTCACCCTCCACGACGCCTTCTCGACGGGCTCGTCGATCATGCCGCAGAAGAAGAACCCGGACATCGCGGAGCTGGCCCGCGGCAAGAGCGGCCGGCTGATCGGCAACCTCACCGGCCTGATGGCGACCCTCAAGGCCCTGCCCCTCGCGTACAACCGCGACCTCCAGGAGGACAAGGAGCCGGTCTTCGACTCCATCGACCAGCTGGAGGTCCTGCTCCCCGCCTTCACCGGCATGATGGCCACGCTGACCGTCCACCGCGAGCGCATGGAGGAGCTCGCGCCGGCCGGGTTCTCCCTCGCCACCGACATCGCCGAGTGGCTGGTCAAGCAGGGCGTGCCGTTCCGGGTCGCGCACGAGGTGGCCGGCGAGTGCGTCAAGGCCGCCGAGGCCGAGGGCAAGGAGCTGGACGAGCTGACCGACGACCAGTTCGCGAAGATCTCCGCCCACCTCACCCCCGCGGTCCGCTCGGTTCTCAACGTCCCCGGCGCCCTCGCCTCCCGCAACGGCCGCGGCGGCACCGCCCCCAGCGCGGTCGCCGTCCAGCTCACCGAGGTCAAGGCGGACGTCGCGGCGCAGCACGCGTGGGCGACCGCCAAGGACAGGAAGTAACGCGCGCGGAGTGAACCACCAGGCACACGCGTAAGCGAGGGCATCGCGGATACGTTTGGTCATGAGCCGTATGGAGCCGACCGAACGGAACCCGCGATGCCCTTCGCCCGCCTCGCCCAAGCGACGACTCCCACCTGCCACATCGGCCTCGGCCTGGCCGCCGTCGGCCGCCCCGGCTACATCAACCTGGGCCGCGAGGCGGACCTCCCCGCCGAACGCACGGTCGAGGCCCTGCGCTCCCGCAGCCACGAACTCCTCGACGCCGCCTACGCGCAGGGCGTGCGCTACTTCGACGTGGCCCGCTCCTACGGCCGCGCGGAGGAGTTCCTCGCCGACTGGCTGAAGGCCCGCCCCGGCATCGACGACATCGTGATCGGCAGCAAGTGGGGCTACACGTACACCGCGGACTGGCGCGCCGACGCCGAGGTGCACGAGGTCAAGGACCACAGCGCCGAGACGTACGAGCGGCAGCGCGCCGAGACCGCCGCCCTGCTCGGCGACCGGCTCGACCTCTACCAGATCCACTCGGTGACCCCGGACAGCCCGGCCCTCACCGACAAGGAACTGCACGCCCGGCTCGCCGAGGCCGCGGCGCAGGGCACCACGATCGGCTTCTCCACCAGCGGCCCCGCCCAGGCCGAGGCGATCCGCGCCGCGCTCGCCGTGACCGTCGACGGCGAGCCCCTGTTCCGTACCGTCCAGTCCACGTACAACGTCCTGGAGACCTCGGCCGCCCCCGCGCTCGCCGAGGCGCACGACGCCGGGCTCACCGTGATCGTCAAGGAGGGCATGGCCAACGGGCGCCTCGCCGGGCCCCTCGCTCCGGAGCCGCTCCGGGCCGTCGCCGAACAGTCCGGACTGGGCACCGACGCGGTCGCCCTCGCGTTCGTGCTGTGCCGGCCGTGGGCGGGCGTCGTCCTGTCCGGCGCGGCGACCGCGGTCCAACTCGCCTCCAACCTGCACGCCGCCGTCGTCGACCTCGACGAGGACCGGTCGGCCAGGCTCGACGCACTCGCCGAGGAGCCGAACCTGTACTGGGGGCGGCGCGGACAGCTGCGCTGGCACTGAGAACGACGTGACCAAGGGGCAGTGAGACAGGCGCACCCGTCATGAGACGCGAATGTCTCATATGGTTTACACTTGTCTCATGCCCCTCGATCGTGACCATGTGCTCCGCCGTGCCGCGGCCCTGCTGACCCGGAAATCCACCGCCACCATGGACGAGGTCGCCAGGTCGGCCGGGATCAGCCGGGCCACGCTGCACCGCCACTTCGCCGGGCGCGACGCCCTGGTACGGGCGCTGGAGTCCCTCGGTATCGAGGAGTGCGAAGCCGCGCTGGACACGGCCCGCCTGGACGAGGGGCCCGCGAGTGACGCCGTACGGCGCCTCGTACGGGAGATCGAACCCGCCGCCGGACTCCTCGCCTTCCTCTACGGCGAGAACCAGCTGTTCGAAGGCGAGGGCCAGAACGAGGGCTGGGCCCGGCTCGACGCGCGGATCGCAGCGCTGTTCCGGCGCGGCCAGGAGAGCGGCGAGTTCCGGATCGACCTCACCCCGGCCTGGCTCACCGAGGCCCTGTACGGACTCGTGGCCTCCGGCGCGTGGGCCGTACTAGACGGCCGCGTGGCCACGAAGGACTTCCAGTTCATGATCACCGAGTTGCTCCTCGGTGGCGCTCTACGGAGAGAGGAACCATGACCAGCACCCGGCAGCGGACCGCGACCGCGACGGAGGTGACCGCGACCGAGGCACGCCCGGGGCGCTGGCTCGCGCTCTCCGTGCTCGTGCTCGCCGTGCTGCTGGTGGCCGTCGACGCGACCGTCCTGGGCCTCGCCACCCCGTACATCAGCGAGGACCTGAGGCCCTCGGGCGCGCAGCTCCTGTGGATCGGTGACGTCTACTCGTTCGTCATCGCGGGCCTGCTCGTCTCCATGGGCGGCCTCGGCGACCGTATCGGCCGCAAGAAGCTGCTGCTGACCGGCGCCACGGCGTTCGGCGCGATATCCGTGCTCAACGCCTACGCCGTGACACCGGAGCTGATGATCCTCGCCCGGGCGCTGCTCGGTGTTGCGGGCGCGACCCTGATGCCCGCCACGCTCGCCCTGATCCGCAACCTCTTCCACGACCCGCGCGAACGCAGCCTCGCCATCGGTGTCTGGGGAGCTACCGCCTCCGCCGGCACCGCGGTCGGCCCCATCGTGGGCGGGTTCCTGCTCGAGCACTTCTGGTGGGGCTCGGTCTTCCTGATCAACCTGCCCGTGATGGCCGTCCTCGTCCTGGTCGGCATCAGGCTGCTGCCCGAGTCGCGCACCCCGGACCCCGGCCCCTGGGACCTGACCAGCGTCGCGCTGTCGCTCGTCGGCATGCTCGGTGTGGTCTACGCGGTGAAGGAGGCCGCGACCCACGGACTCTCCCTGGACGCGCTGAGCGCCGCCGCGCTCGGTGGCGCGGCGCTCTTCTGGTTCGTACGGCGCCAACTCACGCTGCCCAGCCCGCTGCTGGACATGCGGCTGTTCCGCAACCGAGGCTTCTCCGGGGCCGTACTCTCCGATCTGCTGACCATCCTCGGCATGTCCGGTCTGGTCTTCTTCCTCTCCCAGTACCTGCAACTCGTCCAGGGCAGGCGGCCGTTCGAAGCGGGACTCGCGGAACTGCCCGCCGCCGTGGGCGCGGTCGCCGCCGGTCTGGTCGCGGGCACGGTCGCCCGGCGGTTCTCCGTGCGGTCCGTGGTCGCGGGCGGGCTCGCGGCCGTGGGGCTGGCGCTGGCCGCCCTCACGCTCCTCGACGAGTCCACCGGCTATCCGCTGATCGGTGCCGCGCTGCTGGTGGTGGGTGTCGGCGCGGGCTTCTCGTTCACCGTGACCGCCGACGTGATCCTGGCAGGCGTACCCAAGGAGCAGGCCGGCGCCGCGTCCGCGGTCTCGGAGACGGCGTACGAGCTGGGCGCGGCCCTGGGTATCGCCCTGCTCGGCTCGATCGTCACCGGCGTCTACCGAGGCTTCCCGACCCCGCCGGGCACTCCGCCGGAGGCCCATGAGTCGCTGGGAGGCGCCACGCAGGTGGCGTCTGCCCTACCGGCGGACCACGCCCACGCCCTCATGACGGCAGCCCGTGAGGCCTTCACCGACGGCCTCACGGCAGCGGCGGGCGCCGGCGCAACGGTCCTACTGGCCGCGTCGGCAGCGGCCTGGCTCCTGCTGAGGGACCAGCACTTGGAGGACGAGGCACAGGCAACTGCGCAAGAACCCCAACGATCCCGCACCCACCCACGGAGGTGAACCCCCCGGTGAGGGGCGCGGGGAACTGCGCGAGAACCCCCAACGATCCCGCACGCATCCACGGAGGCGAACCCCCCGGGTCAGGGGCGCGGGGAACTGCGCGAGAACCCCAACGAACCCGCACCCACCCACGGAGGTGAACCCGCCGGTGAGGGGCGCGGGGAACTG
>NZ_VJZE01000277.1 GCF_009377205.1 Streptomyces phyllanthi | reverse complement strand
GGACCTGGCGTGGCCCACGCGGAGTGGGGCGCCGCCCGGAGTGGGCCACGCGGAGTGGGGCACTGCCCGGAGTGGCCACGCGGAGTGGGCACCGCCCGGAGTGGGCCACGCCTGCGGGAACGCGCACGGCGGGCGCACGCGGCAGCGCCCGGGTGACGGGCGTGTTTCGGTCCGTGTCCTCGTCCGCATGCTGAAACCGGGGCGCCCCGGAGGGCGTGATTCTCGCCACCCTTGATAGGGGTTGCGCTCAGATGAGCGGATCTTGAGCCACTCCGCTTCTTCAAAGTCTGGCACTCAGTGCCACGCTTTGATCGTTCATCGGGTAAACTCAGACGTATGGATAGCCGCTCATCTGAGCGAAACGGAGAGTTGACGGAGGGTGACGTGTTCAAGAAGTGAACACACCGCCGTCTCTCTCCTTGCCGACCGTTGACTTTCGATCTGCTGGCGGCCGGGTGGTTACAGGCGTATGACGCGCAAGTAGACGTACCCAGGTGCCTTCGATCTGGGTATGTTCCTCGCCGTCAGGGCAGCCACCGCGTCCTCGAGGAGTTGGGACCTGTGTCGGAAAACAAAGATCTCCACGTAGGCCACACTGCACAGAGCGTTGAGGGCGTGAAGTTCGTTTACGACTTCACCGAGGGCAACAAGGACCTCAAGGACCTCCTCGGCGGCAAGGGCGCGAACCTCGCCGAGATGACGAACCTCGGCCTCCCCGTCCCTCCCGGCTTCACCATCACCACCGAGGCCTGCAAGGTCTACCTCGACAGTGGCGAGGAGCCGGTGGCACTGCGTGACGAGGTGAGTGCGCACCTCGTCGCCCTCGAAGAGAAGATGGGCAAGAAGCTCGGCCAGGCCGACAACCCGCTGCTCGTCTCGGTGCGCTCCGGCGCCAAGTTCTCGATGCCGGGCATGATGGACACGGTCCTCAACATCGGCCTCTCCGACAAGTCGGTGCAGGGCCTGGCCCAGCAGGCCGGCGACGAGCGGTTCGCCTGGGACTCGTACCGCCGTCTCATCCAGATGTTCGGCAAGACGGTCCTCGGCGTCGAGGGTGACCTCTTCGAGGACGCGCTGGACGCGGCGAAGGCGGCCAAGAAGGTCACGGTCGACACCGAGCTGGAGGCCGCGGACCTGAAGAAGCTGGTCACCAAGTTCAAGAAGATCGTCAAGACCGAGGCCGGGCGCGACTTCCCGCAGGACCCGCGAGAGCAGATGGACCTCGCCATCAAGGCCGTCTTCGACTCGTGGAACGGCGACCGCGCCAAGCTCTACCGCCGCCAGGAGCGCATCCCGCACGACCTCGGCACGGCCGTCAACGTCTGCTCGATGGTCTTCGGCAACCTGGGCCCGGACTCGGGCACGGGCGTGGCGTTCACGCGTGACCCCGCCTCGGGCCACCAGGGCGTGTACGGCGACTACCTGCAGAACGCCCAGGGCGAGGACGTGGTCGCGGGCATCCGCAACACCGTGCCGCTCGCCGAGCTGGAGCAGATCGACAAGAAGTCGTACGACCAGCTGATGCAGATCATGGAGACCCTGGAGAACCACTACAAGGATCTCTGCGACATCGAGTTCACCATCGAGCGCGGCCAGCTGTGGATGCTCCAGACCCGCGTCGGCAAGCGCACGGCGGGCGCGGCCTTCCGTATCGCGACCCAGCTCGTGGACCAGGGCCTGATCGACGAGGCCGAGGCGCTCCAGCGCGTCACCGGCGCCCAGCTCGCGCAGCTGATGTTCCCGAAGTTCGACGAGGAGGCGAAGGTCGAGCAGGTCGGCCGCGGTATCGCCGCCTCTCCGGGCGCGGCGGTCGGCAAGGCGGTCTTCGACTCGTACACGGCCGTGAAGTGGTCGCGCTCGGGCGAGAAGGTCATCCTGGTCCGCCGCGAGACGAACCCCGACGACCTGGACGGCATGATCGCGGCGGAGGGCATCCTCACCTCGCGCGGCGGCAAGACCTCGCACGCGGCCGTCGTCGCCCGGGGCATGGGCAAGACCTGTGTCTGCGGCGCGGAGGAGCTCGAGGTCGACACCAAGCGCCGCCGGATGACGGTGCCGGGCGGGCACGTCGTCGAGGAAGGCGACCTGATCTCGATCGACGGCTCCAGCGGCAAGGTGTACCTCGGTGAGGTGCCGGTGGTCCCGTCCCCCGTCGTGGAGTACTTCGAGGGCCGGATGCACGCGGGCGCCAACGACGCCGACGAACTGGTCGAGGCCGTGCACCGGATCATGGCGTTCGCCGACCGCAAGCGGAGCCTGCGGGTGCGCGCCAACGCGGACAACGCCGAGGACGCGCTGCGCGCCCGCCGCTTCGGCGCCCAGGGCATCGGTCTGTGCCGTACGGAGCACATGTTCCTCGGAGACCGCCGCGAGCTGGTCGAGCGTCTCATCCTGGCCGACACGGAGGCCGAGCGCGAGGAGTCCCTGAAGGAGCTGCTCCCGCTGCAGAAGCAGGACTTCGTGGAGCTGTTCTCGGCGATGGACGGCCTGCCCGTGACGATCCGGCTGCTCGACCCGCCGCTGCACGAGTTCCTGCCCGACATCACCGAGCTGTCGGTCCGCGTAGCCCTGGCGGAGTCCCGCCAGGAGCCGCACGAGAACGAGCTCCGCCTTCTCCAGGCGGTGCACCGCCTGCACGAGCAGAACCCGATGCTGGGCCTGCGCGGTGTACGCCTCGGTCTGGTCATCCCGGGCCTGTTCACGATGCAGGTCCGGGCCATCGCCGAGGCGGCGGCCGAGCGCCGGAACGCCAAGGCCGACCCGCGCGCCGAGATCATGATCCCGCTCGTGGGCACGGTCCAGGAGCTGGAGATCGTGCGCGAGGAGGCCGACCAGGTCGTCGCGGAGGTCGAGGCGGCGACGGGTACGCAGCTGAAGCTGGCGATCGGCACGATGATCGAACTCCCGCGCGCCGCGCTGACCGCCGGTCAGATCGCGGAGGCGGCGGAGTTCTTCTCCTTCGGCACGAACGACCTCACCCAGACGGTGTGGGGCTTCAGCCGGGACGACGTGGAGGCCTCGTTCTTCACGGCGTACCTGGAGAAGGGCATCTTCGGGGTCTCGCCCTTCGAGACCATCGACAAGGACGGCGTCGGCTCCCTGGTGAAGCTGGCCGCCGAGGCCGGCCGCGCGACCCGCCCCGACCTCAAGCTCGGCGTCTGCGGCGAACACGGCGGCGACCCCGAGTCGGTCCACTTCTTCCACGAGGTGGGACTGGACTACGTCTCCTGCTCGCCCTTCCGGATCCCGGTGGCGCGACTGGAGGCGGGCCGGGCGGCGTCGCAGTCGGCGGGCAGCGACCACCGCTGACGGCGGGCGGCGACCACGCTGACGGCGGGCACCGACCACGCTGACGGAGGGAGGCGCCCGTCGCCGACCTCACCCGAACCCGGAACCGCCGTCGGTCCCCGACCCTCACCGATCGCGGCGGTTCCGGAGCACGAAGAGAGGGCGGCACCCCGTGCGGGGGGTGCCGCCCTCTTGTCATGCGGCATCACACATGAACAGAGCGGTTGACGTTCTCCTCCTGCTCGATACCAGCAACGCCACCCCATCGGACGTCGCACGCCGAATCGCCGACGACATCCCGGCTCTGCCGCTAGCGTCGATCGCCTCACCCACCCCCATCCGACGCCCCAGGGAACATGAGCGGACAACCGGCACAGCCAGTCATCGACACCCACGTCATCCTCCGCGACGCCGACAAGATCCTTTTCTCGCAGCGTGGCGGCCCCTACGGCCGCGGCCGATGGCACATGCCGTCGGGCAAGCTCGATCAGGGCGAACCCCTTCCCCACGGCGCCGCACGCGAGCTGTACGAAGAAACCGGCATCACGGTCGATCCGGCTCACCTTCGCCTCGTCCAGACCGTGCACCACCGGCAGGAAGCGCAGGTGGAGCGAATCGGCTTCTTCTTCGAGGCCACGGAGTGGGAAGGCACGCCCGTCAACAAGGAGCCCGAGAAGTGCCTCGCCCTGGAGTGGTTCACCGTGCATGACCTGCCCGACGACATCATCGAGTATCCGGAGGCCGGCCTGCGCGGCTACCTCGACGGCAGCGGCCCGCTTACCGAACACGGCTGGTAGTAGACAGGCACCTTCCCCCAACCTCGTTGGCGCTGGCCCTCCTCATCGGCAAATGACACCCATCTGCGCTGCCCTGACACCCGTCCACGCCGTTCGGACGTGCCCGTCCGCGCCGTTCGGACGTGCCCGTCCGCGCGAAGGCCGTCGACCATGCGGTCACCATTCGTCGTGTGCGTGGAGCGGGCCGCCGGGGCGGCACAGGACGGAGGCATCCGGCGGGCATCGACCACAGCTGACGGAGAGAGGCTGGGATGTTCTGCCGATGACCTGCAGCTTGGACAGAACTGACCCTAAAGCGCCGAAGTCCGTAACGGGTACCCCAGTCGTAGCGAAGCGCACCCGCACGCTCACTGTCTGCTGCTATACCAGTGCGGGCAAGCGGCACAACGGTGGATGCATCGGGGGAGTGCGTGGCAGAGAACCACTATGCCGTCCGGCAGGCAGCCGACAACGGGATGCTGGACGGGCCGCCGGGAACAGGCGAATTTCTACGACTGGTGCGGTCACTGGTGGAAAGGCCCCGGCGCGGTGAACGGTGGTTGCCGTCCTTCGAGATCGGTGGCCCGGGCGCCCGGGCCGTCCAATCCGCGCTCCAGAGCCGACTGGGCGAGGCTGCCCGGCCCGTCCCCCATTGCGTGGTGCCGCTGCCGGATGCGGATGACCATCCCGACGGCAACGGTGACCACCGCGAAGCCAACGGTGACCACCGCGAAGCCAACGGTGACCACCGCGAAGCCAACGATGACCACTCCGACGGCGACATGGCCCAGGCCGGTGCGCCGGGCCACCGCCGACCCGATCCCGCCCACGACGCACGCGATCCCGGGACCGGCTCCGGTACGGCGCTCCTGTCCGACGGTGCCGACCGGGCCGATCACGCGGTCAGCCATCAGGACGCCGACGCGCTGCGTGATCTTCTCGCCCAGATCTGCCACGCCCTCGCACCGCAGCGAAGCGGACAGCCGCGTCTGCGGTTCCGGCGCTTCTCGTTGGTGAACTGGGCCATGGGGGAGCGGCTTCCGAACGACGGCCGTCACGACAGACATCACACCGAACTCGCCGGAAGACTGCGCGACTTCCTGCGCGGAACTCGCCCTGCCGCCGACCACAGCGGTATCGGTATCGGCGTCGGCGCCCTGCACCCCTTGCTCCAACTGCTGTGGAACGGGCTGATATTGCTGGTCCCACCCGCGCTGTTCCGAGTGGTGGCGAGCGGGCGTGTGCCCGGCCTCGGGCGCGGCTACTGGTGGTTCATGCGTCAGCCCTACCTCAGGCCGGAGCTGTCGGGAGACTTCCTCGGCCTGGCCGAGCGGCTGACCGTCGGTTACCGGGCCGAGGAACCCGCCGACCACGTGGCCAAGTTGCTGGTTCACGCCTTTCTCGAGGACCTGCGCCGCGCATTTCGGCGCGGTCCCTGTCGGCGGCGCGGATGGCGGCACACGGCCTATCCCGTGGTGGTCATCCAGGGCACCCGAGCGACCGACGCGGGTCGCACACTGCTCAGACTCGTGGAACAGGTACGTGAGGAAACCGGGCGGCCCGTCCCCGTGCTCCTCGTGCACGTCGACCACCGACACAGCGGTGACCTGGGCCCGTCCGCGCCCGCCGACGCTCTGAACATGACGGACGTGCCCGCGATCGACCACACGCAGTGGGCCCCCGTCTCCTACAGCAGCCGTCTGCGCCGGCGACGCTCCGTACCACCGGCCCGGGTCCGTGCGCAGCGTCGGTTCTGGGTGTACGACTCCACCGAGACGGAACGAGTGCCCGCTTCCGTCGTTGTCACGGCCCCCTTGCCACCATGGTTCAGCCGGCGTGTCGTCATTCTCGCCGCCTGCCTGGCGCTTCTCGTTCCCACCGTGGCATGGTCCGGCTATCAGCTGGGCCTGCCGGGTTGTCCGCACCGGCCCCTTGCCGGTGATGTGACCGTCAGGGACGTGGGCGGACAGTGCATCGGCTTCAGCGACGCATACGCGTTCACCTTCAACGACGAGCCCGGGCAGGAGCGACTGCACTACATCCAGCAGCGTATCTTCGCTCAGAACCGGGACGCGGAGCACCTCTGGGAGCGCGGAGGCCGTCGCCGCCCGTACGTCACCATCGTGTACCTGGGCACCTTGACCGGCCGTGCCACCCGCCGCGGCGAGGAAGCGTACGCGGCCGAACGCGAAGGACTGGAAGGCATGGCCGTCGCCCAGCACATCGGGCTGCGGGCCCCGGTGAACAACTCCTCCGTTCCGTTGCTGCGCATCGTCATCGCCAACGCCGGCTTCCAGATGAAGCACGCCGACATCGCTGTTGACATGATCGCCGAGTTGGCGCGTCAGGAGTCCGATGCCCCCGTGGTCGGTGTCGTCGGCCCGGTCGAGAGCCGGAGGGCCAGCGCCGCCGCCCTGCGTCACCTCAACCAGGTCGGTCTGCCCGCCATCGCGCCGGCACTCTCCGCCGACCACATCGACAAGAACTCGGCCCTCTACTTCCAGATCGCGCCGCCCAACCGGGATCAGGCCCGTCTCGTGGCCGACTACGCACGCCGGAAGGGCTGGAAGGGGCTGCATGTCTACGCCACCTATGGTGAGGGGTCCAGCCGCAAGGACGACCTCTACGTCGCCACGCTCCTGGAGGACCTTCGGACAGAGTTCAAGGGCACCCATGACCTCACCTTCCGTGACTGGCACAGCGGGCTGTCCATGGCACGGGAGTGCGGTTACCAGGGCATGCTCTTCTTCGCCGGTCGGTGGTCGGAGTACGGAGACTTCCTGCATGGTCTGGCGAAGGACTGCCGCAACCAGCACTGGCCACGTCATCTCGTGGCCGATGACTCCGTCAACCGCTTCATGGCCAACCCGACGCTGCGCGAGGCGGCGCCGGACAATCTGACCATGCTGTACGTGTCGAAGTCCGGCCTGGCCACCTGCGCCGCGCTGCGCCGT
This sequence comes from Streptomyces phyllanthi, assembly GCF_009377205.1. GTDB lineage: Bacteria > Actinomycetota > Actinomycetes > Streptomycetales > Streptomycetaceae > Streptomyces > Streptomyces phyllanthi. The sequence continues at coordinate 5,149 of NZ_VJZE01000277.1, read as the reverse complement.
CGCAGTAACTCGGAGGCGGTGGCCAGCCAGTTCCTGGCCGCTGTGGGAAGGCCCGGCCTGCTCCGCCCCGCCAGGTGCGTCCACGGGCCCGGTGCCCAGGAATGGCTGGGGGAGCACGTCGGGCTCGCCTACGACGCCACCATGCTCCTGGCCCAAGCGGTGGAGCAGTTGGCCGGGCGTGTCCGTGTATGGCCGCAACGATGGGACGGACGGATGCTCGACCCGGCAGCCGTCCACACCGAGATCCTCCGGCAGAACCAGGCCGGCGGCCGGCCCGGCGTCACCGGCCACCTCGTCTATTCCCCGGACTCGGGCGAGCCCGACGGCAAACCGCTGTCGCTCCTGCGCATCGACCGCATTCCGGCAGTGAAGGAGATGCCCACCGAGGTCTTCAGCTGCGGCCCGTACGGCCGCCACGGCGCACACACGTGTCGCGAACCGCGTGGGTGACCCGGCCCACTGAGCTTGACTCTTGCGACGGTAGTCCGCTGACACCCGCTTCAGGAGGTCGATCAAGAGGGCCCAACCGGCCCTCCGCGCTCGGGAGGTCGGGGCATCGCGGTTCGCAAAGGGCTGCTGTCGTCCGCCGACGTTGATGTCAGGTATGGATGTCAGGGAGCGGGCTCGCCGGGGCCTCGGAGATCTGCCGCGCCAACTCCTTGACGACCTGTGGGACGACGTGTTGAGCGCGTCCCACTCGGTGAGGGCGGCACCCGTGCGGGGGTGCCGCCCTTCCGCGTCGGCCGCCCGGCCTGGGCCGCCCGGTCGTGGGGCCGGGTCGGCGGCGAACCCGTAAGGCTCCTTCGCCTGTCGGAACCCTGGGGCAGACTGCCGATCATGAGTTCACTCAAGGCCTATCGCGAGGCTGCTCGCGAGCAGGACATACCCGAGCACATCATCGACAGGGCGCTGCGGCTCGCCCGCCCGCGCATCGAGCTGCGGCCGAAGGGCGACAGCGGCGCGCCCGTCGCCGGACACTACGGGGGCCACCCGCGGCTTCCGCCGGACGTCGAATGGTCCGGCTACCCGGATCTGATCGCCTCGGTCGACTGCGCCGCCGTTCCGGTCGGTGAGCTGGACATCCCGCTGCCGCAGGACGGGCACCTGCTGTTCTTCGCCGACAGGCGCCTGCCGGACTGGGCGCCCGCGACCGCCGGCCGGGTGGTGTACGTCCCCGCCGGAACGGTGACGGCCGAGCGGATCCCCTCCGGGGAGCACCGTCGCTATACGTGCGAGGCCTTTCCTCTCCGAGGTCGGCTTGATTGGCGCATGCCAGGTGGAGACTGCAACGTCATCGTCGAGGACGAGGCCAACAGCGACCTCTACGAGGAACACGGCCTGGACCTGGACCGGACCGTCGCCGGCGAACTGACCTTGGGCGGATATCCCTGTCCCACGCAGAGCGATCCGTGTTCCTGGCCCGACGAGGGTGACGAGGCGTGGATCCTGCTGGCCCAGGCGGACTACGAGTTCCTGGACGACCCCCACACATGCGCCGCCTACTGGCTGATCCGCCGTGGGGACCTGGCCGCACGGAACTTCGACGACGTGCGGACCTGCGAACAGTCATGGATGTAGCACCGGCGCATGAGTTCGCAGGTGCCCCGGCCTACTTGGACTCGACCCGTCCGAGTGGGTCGGGACCGGCCGTCAAGGCGTCACAGGCCGTCTTCCAGGCGGAGTCGCCCGGACAGAGCTCGGTGCGGAGGTAGGCCCAGGTGAGGTGCTGGATCGCGGACACTCGTGCGGGGTTCTCGTCCGTGGTCTCGGCGACGTCGTATCCGGAGATCCCGCCGAGGCCGTGCTCCGCGTCGAACAGGGTGAGCAGGGACTTGGGGCCCGGGGAGAGGACGTACGGGTCGGCGTGCCAGTCCGGGCCGCGAACCGTCAGGTGGGCGGAGTCGTCCTTGTCGCCGGCGACCACGAGCGTGGGCGTCGTCATCCTGGAGAAGTCCGTGGTCAGGAAGAAGGGCCAGTTCTCGGCCACGAACTCGGTGAGGGCATCGCCGCCTCTGCCGGGCGCGGCAAGCAGGACACCCGCCTTGATCCGGGGCTCGGTCAGGTCCACTTCCGTTCCGTCGTCCGGATCGGTGAGCCGGGCGCCCAGCAGCAGGCTCGCGGTGTGCCCACCCATCGAGTGCCCGGCCACGGCGACCTTGTCGCGGTCCAGGCGCCCGAGGAGTTGCGGGACGGCGGCCTCGATCGCGTCGAGCCGGTCCAGGACGCGCGTCATGTCCTCCGCCCGCGAGCGCCAGTACAGGGGCGCCCCGGGGGTGTCGGGGTCCAGGCTCAGCGTCCTCGAGCTCAGATGGGTGGGCTGGATGACGGCGAAACCGTGCGCCGCCCAGAAGTTGACGAGGGGGGCGTAGCCGTTCAGCGAGGAGAGGTGGTTCGAGTGGCCCTGGCCGTGTGAGAGGAGGATGACCGGGAGGTCGTTCCCGGTCACGGGCGCGGAGACCCGTACCTGAAGGTCCACGGCTCGGCCGGGGGCCGGCAGGACCACCGGACCGACCGAGAGGACGGGTGAGGGCGAGCTTAAGGTGGCGGCTGGGTAGGTCGGTTCACTCATGATGGGCGTTCCATTCGATGGCCTCTGCCGCCGGGCTCGTTCGGCCGGTGACGGGTGAGGCGTGGTCGGGAGTGATGCCCGGCTTCAGCACAGCAACTGAAAGCGGAGCGTTGTTCCGTTTAAGATACGGAGCGCTGTTCCGCTTTGTCAACGGCCGTCGGAAGGAGAGCGTGGTGCCCAGTACGAGCGGGTCCGGGGAGGTGCCGGTTCGCGGCAAGCGGGCCGACGCGCTGCGCAACCAGCAGACGCTGCTTGCCGCCGCCGCCGAGGTGTTCGTCACCTCGGGTGTCGATGCCCCGATCCGTGAGATCGCGGCGAGGGCGGGCGTCGGGATGGGGACGATCTACCGCCACTTCCCGACCCGGGCGGACCTCGTCGTCGCCGTCTACCGCCACCAGGTCGAGGCCTGCGCCGAGGCCGGCCCGAGCCTGCTGGCCAGTGCCGGCTCTCCGCTCGCGGCACTCCGCGAGTGGGTCGGTCTCTTCGTCGACTTCCTGGTGACGAAGCACGGACTCGCCAACGCGATGCAGTCGGACAGCAGCGGTTTCGACGCGCTGCACGCCTACTTCCTCGACCACCTGGTGCCCGTCTGCGCGCAGTTGCTCGACGCCGCGGTCGACGCCGGCGAGATCAGGCCCGGTACACAGGCCTACGAGCTGATGCGCGGCATCGGCAACCTCTGCATCGGACGTGACAGCGATCCGCGCTACGACCCCCGCCGACTGGTCGAGCTGCTCCTTCAGGGCCTGCGGCGGCTGCCGTCCTCCTGACCCCAGCGCGCCGCACCCTCCGGCCACACCACCTCCACGGCGACGCCCGCCGCCCGGGCCTCGAGGACGGTGTCGGCGGTGCCTCCGCCCTTGCCGGTGGGAGGGCTGCCGTCCCAGACGGCGACCAGGCGGTCGGCGCGTTCGACCAGTACGGCGTTGGCGGCCTCGTACGCCTGACGGCCGGCCGTCTCGGCGGGGAGGACGAGGACTTCGTCGGCCGCTTCGACGAGGTGGTCGAAGAGAGAGGCGTAGCCGGGCCCGACCTTGGTCCTGCGGTAGTCCCGGGAGGGGATGACGACGGTGAGGCGGCCTCCGGCTGCGAGGACGGCTTCGGCGAACAGGGAGTCCGCGCCCTCGGCGAGGCAGGAGACACCGACGAGATCGCCGTCGCCCGTGTACCGCTCGAGCAGGTCGTCCAGGGCCGCGCGGACCACCGGGAGGCTGTCCTCGGTCAGGTCCAGGTGCCCGGTCACCGCGATGGTCGTCACGGTCGCGTGCCCCTCTCGGGTGGTCGGGTCGACAGCGGGGCGCGGATCCTATCGCGGGCCTCCCGCACGAGCCGGGTCGGACAGCCTGGTCCGGCACGCGCGGCCGTCCCCGGTGTTCGCCGACCGGAGAAGGGCAACGCGGTCGGGGCAGGTGGCTCTTCGGCCTCTAGGCTGGGTACCCGTCCGCCCGTGGAGGGAGCCACGACATGGCCGGCTGGAACGCCACCGACATCCCGGACCAGAAGGGCCGTACGGCCGTCGTCACCGGGGCGAACAGCGGGATCGGGTACGTCACCGCCCGCGAACTGGCCAGGCGCGGTGCGCGCGTCGTGCTGGCCTGCCGGAGTGAGGCGCGGGGCACCGAGGCCCTGGACCGGCTCGGTGCCGAAGTGCCGGGCGCCGAAGCGGAGTTCGTACGGCTCGACCTGGGCGACCTGGCCTCCGTACGGGAGTTCGCGGCGACGTACACGCGCGAGCGCGACCGTCTCGATCTGCTGATCAACAACGCGGGTGTGATGGCGTTGCCGTACGGGCACACCGTCGACGGGTTCGAGACGCAGTTCGGGGTCAACCACCTCGGGCACTTCGCGCTCACCGGGCTGCTGCTGCCGGTCCTGCTCGGTACCCCCGGCGCACGCGTGGTGACCGTCTCCAGCGGGATGCACGCGGTGTCCAACATCGACATCACGGACCTCAACAGCGAGCGCCGGTACCGTCGTTGGATCGCGTACGGTCGCTCGAAGACGGCCAATCTGCTCTTCACCCATGAGCTGGCGCGCCGGGTCACGGCCGCCGGCGCCGACCTCGTGGCGGCGGCCGCGCACCCCGGCTATGCCGCCACCAACCTCCAGACCGCCGGCCTGAAACTGGAGGGCCGTACGGCCGTCGAACGCGTCGTGCTCATCGGCAACCGCTACTTCGCCCAGTCCGCGGACGCCGGCGCCCTCCCCACCCTGTACGCGGCCACGGCCCCCGGCGTCCGCCCCGACTCCTTCACGGGCCCGGCACTCCTCGGCTGGCGCGGCTCGCCCGCGAGGTCGAGGCGCGCCGGCTGGACGCTCAACGACCGGGCGGGGGAGATGCTCTGGGAGGAGTCCGAGCGGTTGACGGGCGTGGTGTGCGATCAGTTGAAGGCGTGAGGCGGCCCGCGCGTCGCCCCCTCACGTACGAGGTGAGGGGCCGTGCCCGGTCGTAGGGCCGTGGGCGCGTGAGACGGTGGCCCCGGTGCGCTGTGCGCCGGGGCCACCGTCATGACGGGGCATGTGGTCGCCGTGGGGCGGGCCGCCTCGTCAGCGTGAGGCGAAGCCCTGGGCGTACCTCTC
>NZ_VJZE01000276.1 GCF_009377205.1 Streptomyces phyllanthi | reverse complement strand
GAGCGGGCTATGCCTCGGCAAGCCGAGACATAGAGTGCGCAGCGCGCAAGCGCGCTGCGAATTCCCGCGCTTGCGCGGGAATTGAATTCCGCAAGCGGAATTCTAAAAGCGTGTCAATTCGCGCAAGCGCGAATTGCGAGCACCCGCGCAAGCGCGGGTGCCGGGGCTGGCGGCAAGGGAAGGTACATCACACTCGCGCCTGTGTAGGGCTTGGGAATCCCAGCTACCATCCCGGCAACGGAAGCGACGGACCATCGGCCTGACGGGGTGCCGGCTCCACCGCGGTAACGGGCTCCGCTGCGCTCCACCCGAGCTCCTCCCCCACCCTCGAAGTTGCCACGACGTGTTCGTCAATACCACGTCAACATACACCACAACTCGCCGCATCGGGGCGAGTTTCAGTCATGTATCACCCCAGGGAGGGAAGATGGCACGTGGGTGATGCATCACGGGGCTTGGCTGTGTAGAGTCTGGGATCAGACACCACACCCCTGGCCACGCTCACCGCGCCGGACTTTCATTTCAGATTGCGCGCCACATTCCGCGAAAAGGAGAACACGGGAATGGCCGTTAAACTGCGTGACCATCAGATCGAGGCCGTTGCCGCCATTGTGCGCGGTCTCGATACCCCGCCGGGCGGCATTCCCGTTAATGGCCTGCGCGGGCAGGTGCACGCCGCGTGTGGAACGGGAAAGACCATCATTGCGGCGGCGTCGGCAAAGCGTCTTGTCCCCAAGGGCCGCATTCTCGTGCTGGTGCCGACGCTGGATCTGCTGACCCAGACCGTCCAGGCGTGGCGCGCGGCTGGGCACACGGGGCCGGCGGTTGCGGTGTGCTCGCTCCAAGACGACCCGGAGCTGTGGAACCTCAAGGTGCGCTCCACCACGAACCCCGTGCGGCTGGCGCTGTGGCACGGGCAGGGGCCGGTGACCATCTTCGGGACATACGCCTCGCTGGGAGTCCTGGCAGAGGCGTTCGAGGGCGCCTACGGGCAGCAGTTGGCCCCGATGGACCTGACGGTGGTCGATGAGGCCCACCGGACTTCGGGCTCGATGGGTAAGGCGTGGGCCGACGTCCACAACCAGGGCGTCATCCCGTCGCACCGCCGGCTGTACCTGACGGCCACGCCGCGGATCTGGGAGGAACGCCTCAACCGGGAGGTCGCCGAAGGGGTACGCGACCCGCTGCCGCGCGAGATGGCGGCCTCCATGGACGACGAGAAGGTCTTCGGGCCGGTCCTCTACAAGCTCTCGCTCGCGTCGGCCGTGTCGCGTGGGCTGCTGGCGCGGTACCAGATCATCGTCCTGGAACTGAAGGACCCGGTCGTCACCCCAGAGCGGCTGATGGGCGAGGACCGGCACACCGAGGAAGTCCGCGGGCAGCGCCTCGGGGCGCTCCAGGCCGCGCTCCTGCACACGATGGCGCAGCACGGGCTCCAGACCTGCATCACCTTCCACCACCGGACGATAGAGGCACAGGCTTACGCGGAGGGCCTGGAGCGCGTCGCGGCGAAGCTGCACGCCAACGAGCCGGAGAAGTACCCGGCGAAGATCTGGGCGGACTGGCTGTGCGGCGAGCACGTCCCCGAGCGCCGGCGCGAGGTCCTGGCAGGGTTCGGGTCCACCGCGCGGCGGGCCGTGCTCTCGAACTGCCGTGTCCTGGGCGAGGGCGTGGACATCAGAGCGGTGGACAGCGTTGCCCTGTTGGACCCCAAGGGTGCTCCGCACGACATCGTCCAGGCCATCGGCCGGGCGCTCCGTCAGAAGCCTGGACAAGGGAAACTCGCCTCTTTGATCGTGCCGGTATTCCTCCAGCCCGGGGAAAAGCCCGAGGATATGTTCACCTCGGGATCGTATCGCCCGTTGGTGAAGGTATTGGAAGGTCTGCGGGCTCACGACGAAGAGGCCATCGAGCTGCTCGCGATCCCGCAGGAGCCTCAGAAAGACGTCGCGCAGCCGTCCATGAACATCGGTGTCGCGCCAGAAGAGGGCGAGGAGGAATCCCGCTTGCTGCTCCGTTTTGCCGCCCCGAGGGATCCGGCGATGGTCGCGGACTGGGTTTCCTTCAACGTGATCGACACCGAACGCCAGGACTGGGCTCGCGGCTGGGCGAAACTGAAGGCGTACGTCGAGCGGGTCGGGAACGCACGGGTGCCGTACGGGCACCGGGAGGGTGCGACACCCCTTGGGCAGTGGGTCGCGGAGCAGCGACGGGCCTACGCGGCCGGGGAAATGAGCGGGCAGCGCGCGCAGCGGCTGGAGCGGCTCGGCATGGTGTGGTCCGTGGCGGATGAACGCTTCCAGGAGAACCTGGAAGCCGCCAAGGCCTACTACGACCAGCGCTGGACACTCTGCGCACCCCGCACCGCGACGATGCTGGACCGGCCGATCGGGCAATGGCTGTCCAACCTCCGCCGCCCAGGCGCCCTCGACGGGCACCCCGACTGGAAGACCGCGCTCGAGGCCGTGGACGAGGACTGGAACCCGGAGTGGTCGGCCGACTGGCAGCGGCACTACGCAGCCCTGCGCGAGCTCGTGGCTGACGAAGAGGGCAGAGCCGACGTCCTGCCGGGCGTCACGGTCCACGGAATGGACATCGGCAAATGGCTGGCCCGGCAGCGCAAGCCCGAGATCTGGCAGGCCCTGACCGACGGACAGCGCGAACGCCTGGGGCAGCTCGGCATCACACCGCACGCCCCGAAGCCGGAGGAGCCCGCGAAACCGTCCACAGCGCCTCTGAGCGCCTTCGAGCGGGGCGTAGCAGCCCTCGCGCAGTACAAGGCCCGCGAGGGCTCGGTGACCGTCCCCAGAGGCCACGTAGAGCGACTCGAAGACGGATCGGAGGTCAAGCTCGGAGTGTTCCTGTCGAACACCAAGACCAGGCGCGCCAAGCTCGCCACCGACAAAGTCGCCGCACTCGCTGCGCTGGGGCTGGAATGGGCCCTGGAAAGTTAAATAATGGGGTAAGTTTGTGGTTAAGTAAGCCTGCCGGTATCACCCAGGCCCGACTGGCCACCGCGTTGAAGACGACGACTCAGTCGGTGAAGAACTGGGAGAACGGCCGCAGCGAGCCGAAGTCTCCGCGGCTGGATGCCTACCAGCGGCTGCTGAAGGGGTGGGCGGCGAAGTATCCCGCCCCCGGTGCAGCCCCGGCACATGCTCCGGCGCGAGCGGCGTCTACCGAGCCGGCCGCGTCCAGGGTGGAGACGGCAGATGCCCCTCAGGCTCCCGTCGTTCCGGCTGCGGCGCCGGCTCGCCCGGCCTTCCGGCCCGCTGCGACATCGCGGCGGCCGGCCACGCAGAAGGCGGCGCAGCCCGCAGCCGACCCGCGCTTCCCGCACGGGCCCCTCGCGGTCCTGGACGGTGACGGCTGCGCGTACGGCGTCGACGGGATCGTGCTGGACTGCCCGGCGACCACGGTGGTGGAGCTGGTGGAGTGGACGCTGCGTGAGTCCGGTCTCGGTGCGCCGAAGCTCAACCGGTACGGCAAGGACAGCGACCCGCTGATCGTGCTCACCGCCGCGGCTGCCGTGGAGCTTGGGCTGCCGGAGCGTCTGGAAGGCCACGAGCAGCGTCGCTCCCTGCGCCTGCCCGAGGACCATCCCGTGGTCAAGCAGGTGGTTAAAGCGAAGTGGCGGCTCACCCAGCGCGGGTTCGGCCCGTGGGCAAGGATCTACCGCAGGGCGCAGGGGCGTGAACGGCAGTGCGTGCAGCTGGCGGTCCTGTCCTGGGACGCCCTTGATGAGCGGTCCTGGCCGGGCGTGGCGGAGATGGAGCCGGCCGACATCGCCCGCGTTCTGGGCGTGTACGCCACCCGGGTCATCACCCCGCGCGGATCGACGGCCGTGTCCGGGCTGGAGCTGATGACGGCGCTGCGCCCGCCGACGAAGCCGGAGCGCGATGAGGAGACCGGGAACTGGGTGTCCGCCTACAACCCGGGATCGCTGGGGACGGAGCCGATGGACCCGGCGCCGCCGGAGGCCACCGCTGAGCACCCCGTCGTCGTGGGCAGCGGCTGGACCGGTGGCTTCCTCGATGAGGAGGCGTACCAGTGGGTGCGGCCGGTGGACCTGCTCACCGATGAGGAGTGCACGCTGCCCTTCACGGTCGGCCTGGACCTCAACACCGCCTTCCTCGCCGCCGCGGCCCGCCTGGTCGTCGGCCTGTCCGCCCCGGACCACTTCCACGCCCCGAAGTTCAACCCGAAGATCCCCGGGAGCTGGCTGGTCGACTTGAGCCACATCGAGCTGGACCCGCGCCTGCCCTCGCCGTTCACGCCGGACGGCTCCCGGCCCACGGGACCGGCCTGGTACCAGACGCACACCGTCGCCTACGCCCAGGAGCTCGGCTACAACGTCCACCCGATCGAGGCGTACCTGCGCCGCGAGACCGGCGCGTACCTGGACCCGTGGCACGACCGGCTCAAGAACGCCTACGTCGACACCCTCGCCGACCTCGGCGTCACCCGGGAGCTCTCCGACACCGAGTTCCTCGCGGCGATGGAGCGGCACAAGGACGTCGACCCGGCGATGGCGGCCGTCCTCGCCGCCATCAAGGCCACCGTCAAGGGCGGCATCGGCAAACTGCGTGAACGCCCCCAGGGCAAGAAGTACAAGGAGGGCGAGCGGTGGCCGGCTCTTCAGCGGCCGACCTGGCGCCCCGACATCCGTGCCGCCGTCATCAGCAAAGCCCGGGTCAACATGCACCGCAAAATGCGCAACATGGCCACGATGACGGGCCTGTATCCGCTCGCCGTACTCTCCGACTGCGTCGTCTACCCCTCACCGGGCGACAGCCCGCTCGACTTCCTGCCCTACGCCGCCTCCGGCAAGCCCCAGCCCGGCGCCTTCCGCCTCGGACCCACACCGGGCCTGGCCAAGCTGGAAGGCGTCCAGTCGATGCTCTGGGCTGTCGACCTCATGGAACAGGGCTACAACCCCGCCCGGCACATCAAAGGCGGCGACGCCGTCCTCGACGAAGGCGAGTAGGGCGCCGTGGGAGAGATCGACGACGCCATCGAACGCGCCGACCGGGAAGCCTTCACCCGCCAGCCGCCCAAGACCCTCCAGGCCCGCATCAACTTCCTGATGAAACAGCTCAAGACGACCAAAGCCGTGGCCCAGGAGATCGGGGTCAGCCAGCGGTCGGTGGAGCGATACCGCAAGGGCGAACGCAAGCACCCGCCCCACGCCATCGCCGAACGGATCGACGCGGCCGTACGCGCGCGCTGGCAGCCACAGGTACGCAAACGCCGACGCAAGCAGGCCGCCACCACAGGCGGGATCACGGTGGAGACAAGGGCCCGCTTCGGCTACACCGCGCCGATCGGCACGACCGACGACGGACGCTTCCGCCGCCTCACCGTCCACCTGCCCCCCACCTACGCGCAGCGCCTCTTCGACGCCCGCGACGCCGGAGCCAGCGACCAGCAGATGCGCCAGATCATCGCCGAAGGATTCAAGGACGTGTACTTCCAGGACGGCGGAAACCGCGCCATGGGACTCTCCGACGTCACCCTCAACGACATCGACTACCTCGACCTCGACTACTAACCTGGCCCCGACCGCAAGCCCGGAACCTGCTTGTTGAGGTCGGGTAGCCGGAGCCCATCGCTGGACCCCGGCCCCCTCAGAACCGTGCTTGCGCCTCACAGCGCACGCGGCTCAAGCAAGCCAGTAGGGCTTCGCAGGTCAGCAGAGTGACGCGGTCCGTCTGTTGTCGCCAGCATGATGCTGGGAAGACACCGGCGGAGGCGCCATCGCACGGAGGTACGACACGGCTCCGTGAGTACGACGAAGCCGGCGCCTGTTTTGATGGGGCGCCGGCCTGGTGCGGGCAGATCACGCGCCAACGTGGGTCTGCCGGGGTGTCCCTGTCCGCGTCGGTTGCAGCCAGTAGCAGTTCAAGGACGTTCGCGGGCCGGGTATACCGGCCTCGTCGTGTTCTGCGGCCTACCATCACTCACAGACCGGGGCTGCGGCAAGCCGAGCATGGACACGGATGAACCATCCCGGCGCCTGAGGCGATCGGCGCATGCGGTGCCGTCGCCGCCGCGCTGTTCAGGCACCAGAACGACACCGGGGCGGAGTGAAGGGGGCAAGACCCCTCCCTTGGACACCAGCGAACCAAAAAACGGCCATTTCGCTGATACGGGGTATTGCGGTCGGCGATCACTCTGCGGGAACAGGCCCAGGACTGAAATGATGGAGACATGCCCGGCACGGTCGGCGACGCCAATCGCCCCTGTGCTTACGGGACTTGCAGCCAGTAGCACTTCATTCCGCCCCGGCCCGCCGCGCCTTGGCACCGGGGTACGCCGAGAGGACTTCGCATGTCGATCGACACTGCCCCTGTGCCCCGCACCGAGCCCGGCCAGACCGACCCCCCACCCCGGTTCGGCGCGCCGCAGGCGTTCACCGCCGTCTCCTTTCCCGTCCTGGGCGTAGCCCTGCACGTCACCGGGATGCCCCTGCAGGACCTCTTCATCCTGCTGGGAGGCTGCGGCGCCCTGGGTGCCGCGGCGGTCATGGCCGTCGGCGGCGGCCGCCGCCGCCTGGCCTCACTGGCCGGCGCGATGCTGCGAGCCACCGCCGGGAAGTAGGCGAGGCTCCGCATGGGACGCAAAGACAAACCGGTCGACCACAGCCGGCCCGCGCGCGGCCGGCTGGCCGAACTCCTGCGCAGCTGGCGGGAGACGGCCGCAATCACCTACGAGACGCTGGCCAGCCGCACCGGGCTGTCGCCGGCCACACTGAAGCGCGCAGCCTCCGGGACCGTGGTGGCCAAGCGCGCCACGGTCGAGGCTTATGTCGTGGGCTGCGGCGGCAGCCAGGAAGCCGTGGGGGCGGCGGACGAGTGGTGGCGCCGGGCCCGTGTCGAGGAACGCGGCCGGCTGGCTCAGCTGCATGCACCGCGGCCCGAACTCATCGCGGACGCGGCCGACTTGAGCAGGGCGCTGGAGGCGGCGTGGGAACAAGCCGGGGCGCCGAGCCTGCGGGAGATCCGGGACCGCTCGGGCAACCCGCTCGCGCTGCCGGTCAGCACCGCGGCCCGCATCGTCAACCGCCACACCATTCCCGCCGATGAACAGCAGCTCCAGGCGTTCCTGACCGGTTGCGGCATCCCGCCCCAGCAGCACACGCCATGGCTGACCGCCTTCATCAAGATCATCATTCCCTCTCCCGCCACCGCGGTTCAGGAACTGCCTGACGCCTCGACCGCACGGCAGCAGGCCATCCGCCGACGGCTGCGAAGCCTGGGTGCTGTGGGTGCTGCACGCCCTGTGCAAGGGCCTGAACTGGGACTGGCCGATCACGCCGGCAGCATCTCCCTGAGGCGGATTCTCGACCTGCTGCCGGACGCGACCACCGAGCAGATCATCGCGAGCGGGTTGCGGGGGCACCTGGCAGCGGAAGCCGCCCGCAACGGCACGAGCGCACAGGGCACCAAGCCCTGGCAGCCGGACTTCTTCGCGGAGCACGACGGCAGGCACATGGTGTTCGAATCGAAGAGCACGTCCAGCCCCGGCAGGCCGGGGCCACAAGCCGGCGGAGCGGTGAAGGCACCGCGCGGGCCGTCGGGCGACGGAGGCCACCCCGCCGCGCGCAGGGAACCCGGCCGCGGACCCGGGCTGCCGGTCGGCTCCCGCGGCCACGCGGACCCATCCGAGCAGAACGCGGCAGTGCATGCGCACGTCTGGGAAGCGGCGGCGACGGACCTGGGCGGGGCGGCGTCGGATCCTTCGGTCACCCGGGGCCTTTTGTGTCAGGAGCATGCCCCCGCCGCGCGCAGTGCTGCCTGAGCCAGCCAGTGGCCAGCCCGCCCCATCGCCACCGGAAGACTGAGGCCGAAGTGGTCAGTTCCCGTCTGAACAGCACTCCCCGTCCGTCGGGGATCTTCCGTGTCGCCCCTTTCCCGAGGGAGACGACAGCCTCGCTGATGGGCCGCGTCGCACACCGCTACGGGCTGCGGGCCAAGGATCTGCGCTCCTGCTGGCAGTGGCGGAACTACCCGCCCGCCTACGACAGCGGTGGGACGCGGGCCGACGCCGAGGCGCTGCTGAACTCGGCAGGACGGCAGCTCCTGGCGGAACTGTGCGGTGTCGAAGAGGACGTGCTGACACGGGCGTTGCCGTCCTGGGGTCAGGAGGACGCCAAGCTGCCCACCGGAAAGGACGGGGCGCCGGCGGCGGCGTGGCGGATCGGCGGCGCGGTCGCCGGGCCGGTGGCATTCGGCTGCCGCCTGTGCGCCGCCCGGCGTACGGGGACGGCCGTGCGGGTGGTGCGGTACGCGCCCCGGTGGCAGCGGGTGTGTGTCCGGCACGGCCGGTGGCAGTTGGACGCGGACGCCGACCAGCCCCTCGAGCACCTCGACCTGCGGGATCTGCCGGAAGTGGTCGCGGCGCAGCGGCGGTGGACCAAGGTGGCGCGGCGGGCGGCCCGGGCCGGAGTCGAGCCGGCAAGGGTGTTCGCCCTGTCGCATGCGGTGGTGGCCCGGTGGTGGGAGCAGGCCCTGCATTGGGAGCGAGAGACGATCTGGCCACGGCGGCTGCACCAGGTCGCGGGCGGTAACGCCGGCGGTGATCTGGAGCGGTGGCGGATCGTGGGACGGGACGCGGTTGTCTTCCCCGAGGTGGTGGCCGTCGCCGACGCGCTGCTGGACCCGGCCATGGCCCAGCTGGCATGGATCGACAGCGGTGCCGGGCAGCCACGGCCGCTGCCTGCCGACGGGACGTTCTGCCGCCGGCTCGGTGAGCGGGTCGGCCGGCCGTGGCTGGGGCCGCTGACTGCGACCGACTACGGCGGCCCGCTGACCTCCTGGATGGGCAGCGTCATCCGTCTGCGCCGCGGGACTGGCGGACCACCCGGATACGACAACGACCCCTGGTGGCTGCGCCAGGAGAATCAGAGCGCGACCATGGCTGGGCACCTGCGGGTGCTGGGCAAAGAGAAGAAGGCGCCCGGATCGGGGAGGATGTGGCGGGCGACGGTGTCCGCCGAACAGCGGGCGCTGATCACCCGGGCGATCGAGGGCGCCGAGGAACAGCTGCTCCAGCTGCGCAGAGTGCAGACCGGGCCTACCGCCGACGTCGCCCGACAGCTCCTGCGCAACCTTCGCCACAGTGCCACCCTCATCGAGAATGCCTGGAAGCGGACTGCCTTGGCGGCCGCGAACGCCGGGATGCCCCTGGAAGAGGTCGCCCAGTGGGCGGGAATGTCCGCCGACGCTTTGACGGACATGCTGGCGGCCGGCCACGAAGACGGCGGGTGAAGGACCGGCGGCAGCGCGCGGGCAGCTTCCGGAGGGCTCGTCAACTGTTAGCGCATGCGGTGCCCGTTCGTGGCAGGAATCCCCAAAACCACCCTGCCTGCACGCGGATACGACTTGGCTGAAGCAGGTGATCAACGCGGGTACAGCCGGGCCGGGGAGCCGGGCAGGGCGGATGGCGGCCGTCCTCGAGGCGTTCGCGCGGCCGCGGCCGCTGATCGAAGGCGCCCAAGCAACCGGCGACCCGATCGAGGTCCTCCCTGCCGTCTTTCACGCCCTGTGGCACAGACAGCTGACGACAGACCTGGATACGCCGCTGCACGAACGCGTCATGGTCAGTTCCGGCTCCCTCCCCCATGCCGGCGCAGAGGTGACGGCCGACCGCCTTCAGGAAGACGCCGGCGAGAGTGAGGACGGCCATGACGAGGAGACCCGGGACATGAGCGAAACCGCGGAGAACGCGGATACGGACGCGGGTGGCGAAGAGGCCGGCGCCCGGCGCGGGGAGGCGGTGTGAGCAGCGGGCGGCCGGTGGTGGCGGTCGGGGCGCATGTCCGCTTCCGCGGATCGCGGTGGCAGGTCGTCGCCCTGGCCGGGCAGCGTCTGCATCTGGCCGGCGAGGACGGCAGCGATGAGACGGTGCTGGCGGGACATCTCTTCGCCGATGAGGGCTTCGCCGTGCTGGGAGCACAGGCGGAAGTGGAGCAGCCTCAGGCGGTACCGCGGTGGGGGCTGTTCGAGACTGCCCCGGTTGCGGCGCGGGAGAAGGCGCTGGCCTGGCAGCGGCACGTGAGGGAAGTCGAGTGCGGTCTGCCCGGCGGGCCCGGCAACGGTGGGGCGGTGCGGGAGCAGTACGACCCCGAACGGCACACGCTGGCCGAGCGGGAGCAGGCCAAGGCCGAGGAGCTGACCGCGCTCGGCTTCGCCCGGGTGTCGCGTACGACGGTGCAGCGCATGCGCCTTGCCTACCGCAAGCAGGGCCTGTGGGGGCTCGTCGACCACCGCACGACCCGCGGCCCCAGCCCCTCAGGGCGGCAGGACGAGAGGGTGGTCGCCGCGGTCAAAGACGTGCTGCGCAAGCAGCGGGGCCGCTCCAAGGGCACCGTCAGCGCGCTGATGCCGCGGGTCGCGCAGGTCCTTCAGGACCGTCACGGCACCAGCGTGCCCATGCCGGCGCAGGCCACCTTCTACCGGCTTGTCCACCAGCTCGCCGGGCCCGCCGACCATCCCGCACGCCGCGTGCGCACCCCGCCCATCACCGAGGACGGACGCGGCCACACCCCCACCGTCGCGCTGCGGCCCGGGGAGCAGGTGCAGATCGACACCACCCGCCTGGACGTCCTCACCCTGTTCGACGACGGGACGCTCGGCCGGCCCGAGATGACCATCGCGGTAGATGTCGCCACGCGCGCGATCCTGGCCGCTGTGCTGTGCCCGGGCGGCACGCAGGCCGTGGACGCGGCCCTGCTCCTGGCTGAGATGGCCGTGCCCCACCCGGCCCGCCCCACCTGGCCCGACGCCCTGCGCTTCGCCCACACCCAGCTGCCCGCCCACAAGCGGCTGCTGACCCTGGACGAACGCCTCGAGAAGGCGGCCGCCCGCCCCGTCGTGATCCCTGAGACGATCGTCGTCGACCGGGGCAGAGTGTTCCTGCCCCGGACGTTCACCGCCGCATGCGAGGCCCTCGGCATCAGCGTGCAGCCCGCCCCGCCCTTCGCTCCCACCGCCAAGGGCATCGTCGAGCGCACCTTCGGCTCGATCAATTCGCTGTTCTGCCAGCACCTGCCCGGTTACACCGGCTCCGACGTCACCCGCCGCGGCCGCGACGCCGAACGCGAAGCGTGCTTCACGGTCGCGCAGCTGCAGGACCTGCTGGACGAATGGCTCGTCCACTGGCACCACCGGCCTCACGAAGGGCTGCGCCATCCCGTGCTGCCCAGGGCCGCGCTGACGCCGAACCAGATGTGGGCTGCACTCATCTCGGTCGCCGGCTACGTACCCGTGCCCCTCACCAGGGACGACTACCTCGAACTGCTGCCGGTGCGCTGGCAGGCCATCACCGAACGCGGCATCCGCCTGAACCACCGCACCTACGACTGCGACCTGCTGGGCCCATACCGCGGACAGCCCTCCCCCATCGCGGCGCGCGGCGGGAAGTGGGAGATCCACACCAACCCCCACGACGTCCGCCAGATCTGGCTGCGCCTGCCCGACGGACAACTGGCCGAGATCCCCTGGATCCACCGCGCCCACATCCACCGGCCGTTCAACGAACAGACATGGCAGCACATCCGCACCACCATCACCCGCCACACCGGCCACACCGGGCCCGACAGCCTCGAGGCCGACCTCGCCGACGCCCTCGACCAGCTCATGCGCCGCGCCCGCACCGGCCATGCCACCAAGGCCGAACACCGCCTGATCACCCGCACCGCACCTGCCAGATCACCCCCGCCGCCACCACGCTCAGAACACGGCCGGCAAGAGCAACAACCGCCAACCCCCACCCCGGTGCCCGGGGCGGACACCGACAGCCTCGACCACCTCGACGACACCCCCGACGAGCCCCAAGACCTCGACCAGGACGCCGAGGAAAGCGACGCCGTGATGCCGGCCGTCCCCTACACCGGACTCGGGCTCTACGACGCACAGGCAGAGGCACTGAGGTGGTGAACACCCAAGGCACCCACGGGAAAAGCAGCCGCGACCGCGCACTCACCCCCGATACAGCAGACACGGCGGGGCTCTCCTGGCCGGTGACCACCTGGCAGGGCTGGCAGCACTTCGCCACCACCCCACCACCAGCCCCACCTCAGCCCGGCCAAGCGCCCCGCAGCCCTGAAGAGCGCCTCGCCTACCACTCCGCGTTCGTCACCGTCCGCACCCCGCCATCGACACCCTCGCCCGCCACGTGCGCACCCTGATGATCCTCGGCCGCCACCAGACCACCACCGCACGCCCCTCACTGATCGTCACCGGCCCCGCGGCCGCGGGGAAAACCAC
>NZ_VJZE01000275.1 GCF_009377205.1 Streptomyces phyllanthi | reverse complement strand
CCCCCCGCCCCCGCGGACTCCGGAGGCCCGACACCCCTTCCGCTGCCCGCCGCGCCCCTGCTGCGCTGGGACGTCCTCGACGGCACCCGGCTCGTGCCCGCCGAACTGGTGCGGGACTCCACGGGCGGGCTGAGCGCCGACGGGACCGTCGAGCTCAGGGTCCCGCGCTCGTGGGAACCGGGCAGCCCGCCCGGCCCCCGGCCACGGCCCCGGATGCGCTGGCTGCGGCTGCAGATCGCGCACGGCGCCTTCGGCGGACCGGCGCCCGTGCTGTCCGGACTGCGGCTGAACACGGTCGCGTCCACCGCCGCCCGCACGATCAGGGACGAGCCGCTGCAGCCGGTCCAGACCCCGGGGGCGAGCGGACTGAGGCGGATGACGCTCAGTCAGACACCCATCCTCGCCGGGTCCGTCGTCATCGAGGTCGACGACGACACGGGCGGTGACGTGTTCGGCACGACGACCGGCATCACGACCGGCTCCACGTCGGGCACCACGTCCGGAACCTCCTCGCGCTGGCGGGAGGTGGAGAGCCTGGCCGCGTACGGCGCCGACGACCGGGTGTTCACCGTGGACCACGAGGCCGGGGAGGTGACCTTCGGGGACGGCGTCAACGGCGCGGCCGTACCACCCGGCTTCCGCAACGTACGGGCCGTGCGCTACCGGGTCGGCGGCGGCAGCGCCGGGGCCGTACGCGCCGGTGCCGTCAACCAGGTGGTGACCGCGCTGCCGTTCGTCACCGGCGTCAACAACCCCTTCCCGGCCACGGGAGGCGCAGACGCCGAGCCCGACGCGGACGCGATGCGCCGGGGCGTCGGCCAACTCCGGGCCCGGGGGCGCGCCGTGGCACCGGCCGACTACGGCCTCCTCGCCGTGCACGCCCCCGGCGCGTCGGTGGCCCGCGCCCAGGGCGTGGCCGGGCTGCACCCCGAGTTCGCCGGTGTGCCGATCCCCGGCGTCGTGGGAGTCCTCGTCGTACCGCCCGGCGACGACAGCGGTGAGCCACCGGTCCCCACCGCCGCCACCCTGCGCGCCGTCGCCGACTTCCTGACCCGCGAGGTCGCCCCCGCCGGGGTCACGGTGGTCGCCGCCCCCGCGCCGTACCGGAGGGTCGCCGTGGAGGCATGGGTCGCGCTCGACCCGGACCAGGACCGGGCCTCCGTACTGACCAGGGCGGGCGACGCGGTGCGCACCTACCTGGATCCGCTGCGCGGCGGGGAGAACGGCGCGGGCTGGCCGTTCGGCGGCGCACTGCGGCACACGGCGCTGGTCCGGCGCCTCCTGGCCGCCGACGGCGTCCTGGCCGTCTCCCGGCTCTCGCTCGTCGTCGACGGCATACGGCAGCCGCCCTGCGCCGACCACGCGATCCCGCCCCACACCCTCGTCTGGCCGGAGCGCCCGCTGCTGATCCCGGTAGGAGACCGGACATGACGTGCACCCCGCACCCCGCCACCTTCCGCCTCCTCGACCCCCATGTCGGCTGGGAGCAGCCCGCCGGCGGCGAGCCCGGGCTGGACGGCATCGTCGGCTTCGACGACCCGGCCGGAGTCCGGCTGGCCCGCAGCGGCCCCGCACCGGAGGGCCCCACCAGGGAGCAACTGCTGCCGTGGTTCCCCGACCCCCGCCTCGCACCGGGGTGCGGCCCGTGCGCCTGGTACCTGCTCGTCCCGGACGGGCCGGGCCTGCTGCGCCGCGACGTCTGCACGGGCGCCTGGAGCACCGTATGGCCGCCCGGGTGCGACCCCGGCCTGCTGCGCGAGCCCGTCTCCGTCGCCGCGCGGGGACACCGGCTGGTCGTGGTGGACGGCGACCGGGTCCTGGTGTGGCGCCGTGAAGGGGAGCAACTCGCCGGTGTGATCAGGACCGACGAGCCCCGGTGGGCCGCGCCCGCACCCGGGGACGAGATCCTCGTGGCCTGCGCGGGCGGCACCGAACTGCGCCGGTACGACTCGACGGGCGCCTTCCGCGGGCTGCTGCGCACCGGTGCGCGAGGAGAGGTCGTCGGGCTGCGCGCCGGAGAGGGCCGCACGGTCTGGCTGCTCACCGACGAAGACGGTCGGCTGACGATCCACCGGGGTGTCAACCGACGCGGCGGGCACCGTAGCTTCCGTGTCGCCACCGTCGACGAACTCGCCGCGGCCCTGCCGCCGTCCGCGCTCGTCTCGGCGGACGAGGACGGGTTCTGTCTGCGCGAGGACGGCCCGGACGGCGCCGTGACCACCTGCCACACCTGGCAGGGCGGGCCGAGGCAGACCCCGCCGACGGCAACGGCACCGTATGTGACCGGCGGGTTCTTCCTCACCGGCCTGATCGACAGCGGCATCTCACGGTGCCGCTGGCACCGTGTGCGCGTGGACGCCGACGTTCCCGCCGGCACGGCCGTCGCGGTCGAGATCGTGGTGTCCGAGGACGACCTGTACGACGAGACCGACTGGCAGGCATCGCCCCCCGGAGTCACGGACTTCCTCGTCGACCAGCCGCCCGGCCGCTATCTGCGGCTGCGCCTGCGGCTTTCGGGCGACGGGGGCGCGACTCCGGTCGTACGCCGGATCCGTCTGGACTTCCCGCGGTCCACCAGCGCCGAACTCCTGCCGCCCGCCTACCGCACGGACCCCGCGGCCGACGACTTCACCGAGCGCTTCCTGTCGCTGTTCGACGCCTCGCTGGCCGATCTGGACCGGGTGATCGAGCGGTATCCGGCGCTCCTCGACCCGGCCGGTGTTCCGGACCGGGTGCTGCCGTGGCTGGCCGGACTGCTGGGTCTGTCCTTCGAGGCCGGCTGGGACGCCGGGACCCGGCGCAAGCTGCTGGAGGCGGCCCCGGAGCTGTACCGGCGCCGGGGCACACCGTGGGCGCTGCGGGAGGCCGTGAGCATCGTGTTCGGGGTATGCCCGGTCATCGACGAGCTGGCGACGGACCGCAGGTGGGCGTGGCTGCGTGAGGCGGTCGGTTCCGAAGGGCCCCAGGTTTCCCATGGGACCCAGGGGCAGGGCCTGGGCACCGTGCGGCTGTTCAGCCGGTCGTCGAGCCGGTTCCGGATCGGCGGATCGGCGCTGGGCGCGGCGCCCCTGCGGGCGTTCGGGGCGCCGGACAGCGACCCGCTCACCGCGCACGCGCACCGGTTCCGGGTGCTCCTTCCCGCCGGATCGGCGGACGAGCAGGCGCTCCTGCGGCTCGTGGAGCGGCAGGCACCGGCGCACACGGTGGGGTCGGTACGGACCGGTGGCGCGGGCTTCGTGGTCGGCTCGCGCTCCACGGTCGGCGTGGACACGGCGTTCGTACCACTGCCGCCGCCCGTACTGGGCGGCGAACACCCGCTGCGGCTGAACCGCGACGGGGTGCTCAGACCAGGACCGAGAGGGTCGCGCCGAGGGGTGGGTGTGGGAGTGGTCTCCGCCGTCGGTGTGCATACGCAGGTGTGGTGAGAGGACAGCGATGACGGAGACAGGGACCGAACGGTCGGCGGAGTTCGACGCGCCGCCCTTGCGCAGGCTGCGGTACTTCCACGGCCAGATGCTGGGGGCCAGGGACTTCCAGGGTGAACAGGAGTACTACCGCGAGAAGTTGAAGCTGCGCATGCGCTGCCTGCTCGGGTACGGCGTGGTGTGCGGCCTGTTCGTGGAGCCGGTGCGGCGCCACGACGACGACTGTGAGGCAGAGCGGACCGAACAGAGCGAGCAGACCCAGCAGGCGGAGCAGGAGCGCACCCCGCGCAGGGCCAGGGTGCGGATCACGCCCGGGCTCGCCGTGGACTGCGACGGCAACGAGGTCGTCGTACGCGACAGCTGCGTGATCGACCTGTGGAAGGCGCTGCCCCGGAACGAACGGGACACGGACACGGTCTGGGTCGGCGTCCAGTACGCCGAGCGGGCCGTGGAGGCCACCCGCGCCGTCTACAACGACACCTGCGCGGACACCTCCGACTGTGAGTACGGCAGGACGGAGGAGTGCTACACGATCCGCGTCACCGGGTGCGAACCCCCGGCGGACGAACGCTGCGACACCTGCTGTTCCCCGTGCGAGCACAAGGTGCTCTGGCTGGCCAGGATCGACTGCGTCGACTGGCACGAACCGGTGCGCGAACACCAGATCCACATGAACGTCCGCCGCCCCTTCGGCCGGCACGTGCCCACGGTGATCACGGGCGTGAACTGGATCCACGGGCACACCTACACCATCGACGAGGCCAAGGCCCTGCTCGGCACCCAGAACGAGGACGGCGGGCTGGTGGTGCGGTTCTCCGGCGACGTCCGGACCGACTCGCTGCGGCACGGCGTGGTCGACCTCCAGGTGATCGAGGGCGGCAGGGGCAGCAGTGCCGGCATCTGGCACATGCGCGGGGAGTACACCGAACCCGCCGACGACTCGTGCGAGTTCACCCAGGAGTTCCGGTACCGGCAGACGACGCGGGAGACGCTGCAGGACGGCGACCGTCTGATGATCACCGTCCGCACCGCGTTCATCCTGGACCGCTGCTGCCGCCCGGTCGACGGCACCCACGTCGGCGGACGCGTACCGCTGATCGACGAGCAGCCCCGCACCGCCGAGACAGCGGGCACGACCGACACGGCAGGCACCACCGACACAACCGATACCGCCGGTACCACCGACACAACCGGCACCACCGATTCCGCGGGGGCGGCCCGGCACCGCGGCTGTGACGTCCCGCCGTCCGGCATCGGGCCCTGGACGTCCGGCACCGGTGTGGGCGGGGACGTCTTCGAGAGCTGGTTCTTCGTGAAGGAGCGCTGATCATGCGAACTGACTGCGGATGCGGCTGCGGGGGCGACGCCACCCGCACCTCCGCCTTCGTACGCCCTCGCTTCTTCGCAGGACAACTGCTGACCGAGGACGACCTCAGCCTGCTCGTCGACTACATGACGGCGAAGGACAGACTGCACAACCGGTCCCTCTCCGGCCCGGGAGTCGTCTGCGGACTCGGCGTCACCTGCGATCCCTGCGGCGGCGGAACCGTGGTGGTGCACCCCGGACACGCCCTCGACAGCGCGGGCAACGACATCGTCGTGTCCTGCACCGAACAGGTCGACGTACGGGCCCTGGTGCAGGAGCAGCGCGTCGACGCCCTCGGCGTGGACTGCAAGGAGCCCTGCGACGACGACGGCAAACGCCGCTACGGCCTCTTCGTGCGGTACCGGGAACTCCCCGTCGAGCCGGTGGCGCCGTACGCCACGGAGGAGCCCTGCCCCTCACCGGGGTGCGTACCCTCCCGGGTCCAGGAGGGCTACCAATTCCTCGTCAAGTGCGGTGACTTCGAGGACCACCGCCACAACCCCGGCACCCAACTGCTCGCCGCACTCGGCAATCTTTGCCGCGCCGACCAGGCCCGCAGCCGCGACCGGCGGCTCGGCTTCTACCTCGACGCCCTGTTCGCCGCGTCCGCCGGTACGGGCCGCACCTTCCGTTTCGAGGCCACCGACGCGAAGCGGTTCGCCACCGGACTCGCCTGGCTGCGCGAGAACGCGGGAGGCGACGGGGCACCGCCCGCGTCCGCGGCCCCTGAGATGACGGAGCACGTCCGCGCACTGGCCAGTGCCGTCGCCCGGTTCGACACCTACGACCGGTCCGGGCAGGCCCGGCTCACCGAGGACTACCCGGACCTCAAGTTCGTCCAGGACGCCCGCAATGAGCTGGGCACGGCGTGCGACCGGCTGCGCGACATCGACTGGGAAGCGGCGTGGCCCGACCCGCTGCGCCGCTCCCTCGCCCGCGCGGTGGTCGACGAGACCACGGCAAGGGTCGTACGCCAAGGGGGAGACCCGGACGCCCCGCTCGAAGTACGCCTGGTGGCCCAGGGCACACCGCTCAGCCACGCGCTACGGGTGGAGTTCGGCGCCGATCTGAGCCTGATCCGGGACTGGCTGCTCGACCGCCTGGAGCAGAGCCCCGGCGTCACCGACTGCGCGCTGCGCTCGAAGGTCGCCGCCGTCGACGTACCGCCGCTCCTGCCGCCCCCTCCGGAGGGCAGCACGGAGCGCACGACCATCGCCGGCCTGCAGCAGATCGCGGAGGCGGCCGCGAAACTCACGGTGGCGGTGCGCCGGTTCGTGACCGACGCGGCGTGCGCCACGCTCAACCCGCCGTGCGGCGACTCCACCGACACCGACGTCCTGCTCGCGTACGTCGAACTGCACGGCTGCGACGTCGTACGGATCTGCTCCGCCACCCGGGAGCAGGTGCTGCCGGGCGGATCGGCGTACGGGGAGTGGCTGCCCAAGCTCTACCGGCTGCGGGAACTGGCCGAGCGGCTGTGCTGCAAGCCCCCGCCGTGCCACCGGAAGCCGGAACTGCCGTCGCAGGGCCCCGTGCCGCGTCCGTACGCCGAAGGGCTGCTCGACGACTGGCCGCGCACCGGAGACCTGGAGAGGATGCTCTCCCTGCTGCTCACCCAGGCACCCGGGGAGACCCCGCCAAAAGCCCTGCACGAACAGGTCTACACGACCCCCAGCGAAGTGACCGACAGCATGCAGGAACTGGCCATGCTCAGGACGCAGGTGGCCGATCTGACGGCGGCGCTGGAGGGGCTGCGCACCCAACTGGGCAGCGCGCAGCAGCAGGTGAGCCAGGTGGCGGAGCAACTGCCGGAGCGGCTCGGGCCCCGGCTGGAGGAGCTCGAAGGCGCGCCGGCGCCCCGGAGCGCGGACCCCGAGCCGGACCAGCCCGCTGCTTCTGCGGAGCCCGCCGAGCCCGCTGGACCCTCCACGCCGGACCAGCCCCCCGAGTCGGACCAGGCCCCGGCCAAACCCCCGGTGAAGCGGACCCGGTCCTCCCGCACCTCCCGTAACCGGAAGCCCGGTGAGACGCCATGACGGGTCCCATGCGCCCCGCCTTCCACGAGGGCCAGGTACTGGCCGCCGCCGACCTGACGGCCACGGTCGAGTACGCGCGCGGCCTGTCCGCCCGGCACGCACGGCACCTGCACGAGTGGGGCGTCGCCGAAGGGCTCGGCCTCGTCACCGAGCCGCGTACCGACCCGGTGTCCAACGATCGCTACGTCGAGGTGAGGGTGTCGCCCGGGTACGCCGTCGACGGCACCGGCCGCGAGGTGGTCCTCACCGAGCCGGTCGTACTGCGGGAGAGCGACTTCGAAGAGGTCAACGGCGCGGACCCGGCAAGGGACAAGGAGAAGGAGCCCTATCCGGTCTTCCTCGCCGCGGCCGACCGGGAACCGGCCGCGCCCGCACGCCCGGACTCGTGCGGCGGTACCGGCGCGAGCACGCGGGTGGAGGAGTCGTACGAGATCTCCTTCGGGCGGCTCGGCGAGGAGCGGACCGTCGCCGAGCGGCAACCACCGGCGATCGGCGACCCGCCCGTCGGCCCGTCGAACCCCTGGCGCATCCTGCTGGGCTACGTCCGCTGGGTGGGCGGCCACTTCAGCGGCGTCGAGACCGAGGCGCGCGGGGTCCCCGTGCGGTACTCCGGGGTGCGCGCGGACATCGTCTCGGCCCAGTCGGGCTCCTTGACCCTGCGCACGGGCCAGTCGGCCCAGGAGGGCAAGCCCGCGGTCGTACTGTCCGGCGGCGACCAGCCGGGTCTGGTCTTCGGCCTGTACCAGGGCGGCGGCACGGTCGACCCGCTGCTGACCATGGAGGCCAACGGCAACCTGAAGATCAAGGGCAGCTTCGAGGGCACGATGCCGGCCGGCAGCACCCTGGTGACGTCGGGGACGGCCACCGACGGCATGCTGCTGCCGCTGCCGACGGGCATCACGGCACAGCAGGTCGCCGACGGCCGGGTCGTCGTACACGTCCATCTGACACCGCGCACCCCGCCCGCCCTGGGGGAGTCGTTGCTGTACATCCCCGTGGAGGCCACCGTGGACGACGACCTGCGGGTACGGTGCCGGGCGCGTCTGTACGACCTCACGGACCGCACGGGCGGGGTCGTCGAACGGCCCGGAGCGGCCGACTTCCTCGTCGTGGCGACCGTCACGGCAACGAACGGCGGTGGCTGACGATGGCTCTCTCCGTGGTGTACGCGGACCGCACCGGCCATGTCCTGGGCGCGCTGGCGCTCACCGGCGCGAGCGCCCCGACCGATGTGGCCGCACTCGTGGGACCCGAACTGCCGATCCGGGTCTCCCTCGGTGCGAACCGCACCGCGATCCTTCCGGTCGACGCCAGGGAACTCGCGGCGGCGGCCGTGGACGACGAACCGGGCGCACTCGCCGAGCCGTTGGCTTTCGGCGTCGAGCGCGGGTCCGACAAGGAGCCCAAGCCGACGCTGCTGAGCCTCCCGCAGTGGACCGACGGTCTCGCGTTGAAGCCGGACGACCTCACCATCACCCTGCCCCTCCCCACGACCGCCTCCGCCCCCGTGGTCGTACTCGTCGCCGACGATCAGGACACCCACGTGCTCGTCGGCGAGATCCCCGGAGGGCGGACCCAGGTGAAGCTGCCGGTGGCCCTCACCGCGGGGACCACGTACGGCCTGCTGGTGCTGGTGGCCGGCTGGGCGGGCCGTCTGGAGAGGGTGAAAGTGGCATGAGCGCACCCACCGCACGGACCACCGGGGAGATCACCACCGGGGAGATCGAGGTGCACCGGTGCACGATGACGGTGGTCCGGAGCGGTGGGTGGAGCTGGGGGCCCGACCCACGCGGTCTGGTCCGCCAGGTCGTCGACGCCCTTCCCGAGGTGCTGGAGGACCACTTCGCGGAGCACCTCGCGGGCGACGGCCCGGACGTGGAGATCACCGAGCCGGTGACCGTCACCGTCCGGCCGGGCGGGCCCGGCCGGACCGGGCGGGGCGGGGCGCCCTTCGAGGTCCATGTCGCGCCGGTACGGGTGGCGGAACTCCCCGCCGACAGGTCCTCCGCGGAACCGATGCCGTTCGAGGAGGCATTCCTTCCGGTACGGCCCCCGTGGTCGCCGCCTCCGACCGGCGCGCTCTTCACCGAACTCGCCGAACGGAACGAACTGGACACGTTCCTCGCCCTGCTCCCGGACCACTCGCTCCACGTCTACCTGCTCGCCCTGCTCGGGGACGACGACGCGTCGGCCGGCCGGCTGCTCGCCGAACTCGCCCGGCGCGCGCTCCTGATCGGGGCGATGGAGGCACTGACGGAAGTATTGCCCGAGCCGCTGCGCGACGCTCCTCCCGGAGAGGCCCTGACCGAATTCTTCAGGGACCACGTCGCGTCGGCGGACCGCGAGGAGGTCGCCCGGCTCGCGGGGGCCCTGCTCGATGCCGGCGGGCTCCCGGATCAGCCGGGCCGGACCGCCGAGCCACCGTCCCCGGCGGCCGGGGACCCACCCGTGTCCCGCACCACCGCGCGCGAGGTCCGGGTGCGCTCCGTGCTGCCCTTCCTGCTCGCCGGGCCGCTGGCGCGGATCGGGTACCTCGACGCGATCGGGCCCGCCCTGGCGGGCATCGAACTGGCCGAGGAGGCACCGCTGTTCGCGGCCGCCCTGGCGTACAAGGTGCTGGGAGCGACCGTACGGGGCTGGCGCCGTACCGAGCAGGACAGGGAAGCCGCGGCCGTCTTCGCCGGCCTCGACCCGCCCGTACCCGAGGAGCGGCTCACCGACTTCGCCCGGCAGGCAGGTCCCGCGCTCCCGCTCCTGGACGGCGTCCTGGCGTTCTCGGTGTGCCGGGGCCACGACCCGGCCGACCCGCTCCTGATCGCGGGAAGGGACGACGGGTTGCTCATGGTCGACGCCCAGGGCATGTTCCCGATCGCCTGGACCGGGGAGACCGCGCGGCTGCTGCCGTACTGGCAGGCGTGCGGCCGGCCGCCTGTACTGATCTGCGACGGCCCCCTCCCACCCGGAGCCCTGCGGGAACTGGCGGCGGCGGGGGTGCCGTTCATGACGGCCGTACGGCCACTGCGCGGCGACCCGGTGACGCGCCTGCCGTGGCGCACGCCGCTGTGGACGACCGGGGACGGACTGGGGTCGGGACGACCGGATCCACGGCTCGCCACGGAGCTGCCCGGCCACGCGGCGCGGCTCGCGGACCTGGTCACCGCGCTGACGGTGGAGCGAAGGGCGATACCGCTCGCGGACGACGGCGGCCTGGAGCGCACCGTCACCCTGGCCGCGACGTTGGGCCTGTCCACGATCGCCTGGACGCTCTGGCAAGGGCGCGAGACACCGCATCCGCTGCTGTCCCTCAGCCGCTTCGCCGACCTGGAGGCCACCGTCCGCTTCGAGCCCGACGTCGTCAGGGTGAGCATCCCGCTGGGGCGGCGCCACGCCGACCTGCTGCGCGGCGGACTGCTCGCCGACGTCCCCGACGTGGTGTGGCTGGACGGCCGGACCCTGACGTTCTCGGGCGGGTGACGGGCATGGCTGAACCAGGGCGGGAACGGGGACATGGGTGAACCACGGGTGGGTGACTGGCATGGCTGAACCACAGGGGGCGACGGGCATGGGTGAACCGGCGGTCGAGCACCTGCGGATCCGGCTGGCCGGCCTGCACCGGGCGCTGCGCGCCGCCGTCGAGCGGCAGGCACGGATCGCCGCACGGCTCACCCGGCCGGACCTCACGCCGTACTGCGTGACCGACGAACAGGTCGGTGTCCTCCTCGACGAGGTGCACGGCCTGACCGAGGCCATGGCCGAACCGTACATACCGGCGCGGCCCGAGCCGGAGGCCGAACGGCTGCTCAGACGACGCGCGTCAGCCGAGGGCGTGACCCTGCCGCTGGACGCCCTCGCCACCAGGTTCGGCCTGACCCGTGCCGACCAGGACGCGCTGCTCCTCGTCGCGGCGCCCGAACTGGACCGCGGATACGAGCGGATCTACGCCTACATCGTGGACAACCTGAACCGGCGGCTGCCGAGTGTGGAACTGCTGGTCACGGTTGGTGCGATCAGTGCGGTCGGCGTCGCGGGGGGTGCTGAAAGCGCGGGAGGCCCCGGCCCGGAGGAGGGCCCTGGGAGCGCGGGGGCCCGGCTGGCCCTGCGCCGCGATCTCGGACCAACCGGCCCATTGCGTCGCTACGGCCTCCTGCGCGCCCACGGCGAAGCGGCTGTCGAGCTCTCCCAGGAACTGGTCCTCGGACCGGGCGTGCTGGAGTTCCTGCTGGGCTGGGGCGGTGACGTAGGTCTGCTCGGCCACGACCCCGGCGAGGTCGTGGAGCCGGAACCCCGCGTGCTCTCCGCATACCTGTCGTCGGACCGCCTCACCGGGCTCGGTCGCGCGCTGGGGGCCGGCGACATCGACCTGGCCGGTCTGTGGGGATGCCCGCCGGACGGACAGCTCGACGCGGTACAGGCCCTGGCTCGAGGGGCCGGAGCACCGCTGCGGCGCCTGACCACGGACCCGGAGGCCGACCTGCGGACGGCTGCCGCTCTGGGCGCGCTGCTGTGGATCCCCACCGACGACCTGCACGGCGAACAACCGCACGGACAGCACGCCGAGACGGTGTCCGTGGCGCTGCTCCGCTCCCGCGTGCCGGTGTGCCTGACTGGCCTGAAGCCCTGGCGCCCGGCGGGCCTGCTCGCCGCCCGTGCGTACGCCGAACTCACCGTGCCGGCGCCGGGGTTGGGGGACCGGCGCGCCATGTGGTCGTCCGCGCTTCCGGACCTGGACGGACCCCTCCTGGAGGACCTCGCCAGCCGCTACCGGATGAGCGGCGGCGAACTGCGCGCCGTGGCAGCGGTCGCCGGGGCCGGAGCCCGTCTGGCCGGCAACGGCCGCCCGGAACCGGTCTCCGACCACATCGAACCCGCCATCGCCACCGTCACCCGCGGACGCAGCGGGAGCGCCGTCCACTCGATCGTGCCCCGGCGCACGGTCGAGGACCTGGTCCTGCCGGACGCCCAGCTGAACCAGATCCTGGAGATCGCCTCGGCCTTCCGGGCCTGGCCGCGAATCGCCGAGACATGGGGCTTCGCCCGGCGCACGGCGCACGGCGGCGTCAAGGCGCTCTTCACCGGCGAGCCCGGCACGGGAAAGACGATGTCCGCCGAGATCGTCACCGGCATGCTGGGCCTGGAACTGCTGAAGGTGGACCTCGCCCAGATCGTGTCGAAGTGGGTGGGGGAGACGGAGAAGAACATGGAGGCCGCGTTCCGGCAGGCGGAGGAGAGCCACGCGGTACTGCTCTTCGACGAGGCCGACTCCCTCTTCGGCAAGCGAGGAGAGGTGAAGCACGGCACGGACCGCTACGCCAACCTGGAAGTCGGCTACCTCCTGCAACGCCTGGAGGCCAGCGACGGCCTGGTGATCCTGACGAGCAACCTGAAGGACAACATCGACCCGGCCTTCACCCGCCGCTTCCACTTCGTCGTCCACTTCCCCCGCCCGACCGCGACGGAGC
>NZ_VJZE01000274.1 GCF_009377205.1 Streptomyces phyllanthi | reverse complement strand
ACCCCCCGCCCCAAGCGGAGCGCCTACGCTCCGCAGGACCTCAGGAACGCCCTCGTACGCTGAGCAATAGGCAACGGCCGATCCGCCTCACACGGATACATGTCCTGCTCCACGATCGCGAACAGATCCACATCCAGCTTCTGCGCGGCGGCCAGCACAGGCTCCAGCGCCGGCACCCCCGCGGGCGGCTCGCACATCACGCCCTTCGCCACGGCCGGCCCGAACGGAATCCCGTTCGCCCGCACCTCCGCGAGGATCTCCGGATCCACCTGCTTGAGGTGCAGATACCCGATCCGCTCCCCGTACGTCTCGATCAGCTTGACGCTGTCACCCCCGCAGTACGCGTAGTGCCCCGTGTCCAGACACAGCGACACGACAGACGACTCCGTACCGTCGAGGAACCGGGCGACGTTCTCCTCGCTGTCGATGTGCGTGTCCGCGTGCGGGTGCATCACGATCTTCAACCCGTACCGCTCCCGCACCTCCCGCCCCAACCGCTCCGTCAGCTGCGTCAGGTGCCGCCACTGCTCGACCGTCAGCGTGTCCGGCTCCAGCACCTCGCCCGTCTTGTCGTCCCGCCAGAAGGAGGGGATGACGACCAGATGGGACGCCCCCATCGCCTGCGTCAGGGCAGCGATGTCCGAGACATGCGCCCACGTCGACTCCCACACGTCAGGACCGTGGTGCAGCCCCGTGAACACCGTGCCCGCCGACACCTTCAGGCCACGCTTCGCCGTCTCCTCGGCGAGCACGGCCGGATCGGTCGGCAGATAGCCGTACGGCCCCAGCTCGATCCACTCGTAACCGGACGCCGCGACCTCGTCGAGGAAGCGCTGCCAGGGGACCTGCTGAGGGTCGTCGGGGAACCAGACACCCCAGGAGTCGGGAGCCGAACCGACCCGGATGCGGGAAAGTGAGGACTGAGGTGACAACGACGTCATGGCCGTCAGCGTGCGGGCGCCGGTGAACCGTGTCAAGCCCTGGTCCGTATGTCTGGACAAAATATTGACAGGGGTCCACGGACGGGACTAGACCTTGGGGCACGGGACCGGACGTGGGACGCGTTCCGGTCCCGTGCGGGCCCGGCCGAAGGGAACTCGATGGCGTACGACCTGATCACGACGGGACGGTCCGGAGCGGACCTGTACCCGCCCCGGACGGGGGCCACGCCGCACCTGAACACACCCCGGACAGGGGCCACCCCGCACCTGAACACGCCCGGGACGGAGGCCGTGTCACACCCGACGAAGACCATGACCGCGGGGACCGTCCTGTGACCACCCACACCACCAACACCACCCACAACACCCACGCCCCCGTCGACGTGTCCCTCGAACGGTTCCGCCGAAGGGCGCACGGGCCCGCGACGCCGTGCCGCTCAGCCGCATGGCGCGGTCGGCCACGGACGACCCGCGGCCTCGAAGCGGCTCTCCGAGCGGAGCGCCTGCGCGCCTGTACGGTGCGCGTCGAGGACGAAGAGTTCCAAATCCCGGGCGGTGAAGGCGCGTTCGACGGAGTCGCCGACTTCGTGTACGCGCCCCGCGACGCCCGGGCCCAGATCGCCTCCGGCGCGGGAGGCCGCTTTGCTTTGGCAGGAGCGAAGTGCGAGCGACGACTCCCCGCCCGCTACGGCCCCGCGCCGGAGGTCCCCGACACCCAGGCGGACCATTGAGACGTGGGCGCGGCGGAGCCGTACCGCAGTGGCGGATCTGCTTCCATCCGGAACACGTAGAGAGCACAGAGGGATACCGATGACCTCGACGACGAGGCTGACGGTCGCGCAGGCGCTGGTGCGGTTCCTGGCCGCCCAGTACACGGAACGGGACGGCGAGCGGCAGCGGCTGATCGGCGCCACCTGGGGCATCTTCGGCCACGGCAACGTCGCCGGACTCGGGCAGGCGCTCCTCGAGTACGCCGACGGGATGCCGTACCACCAGGGCCGTAACGAACAGGCCATGGTGCACGCGGCGGTCGGCTACGCGCGCCAGTCGAACCGCCTGTCCACGCACGCCGTGACGACGTCCATCGGACCCGGCGCGACCAACCTCGTCACCGGCGCCGCCCTCGCCACGATCAACCACCTGCCGGTGCTGCTCCTGCCCGGCGACATTTTCGCCACCCGCCCGGCCGACCCGGTGCTCCAGCAGCTCGAAGTCCCGTACGCCGGCGACGTGTCCGTCAACGACTGCCTGCGCCCGGTGTCGAAGTACTTCGACCGGATCACCCGCCCCGAGGCCCTGATCCCGGCCGCCCTCCAGGCGATGCGCGTACTGACCGACCCGGTCGACACCGGCGCCGTGACCCTGGCCCTCCCGCAGGACGTGCAGGCGGAAGGCTTCGACTGGCCGGAGGAGTTCTTCGCCGAGCGGACCTGGACCGTGCGCCGCCCGGCGGCGGACGCGGGCGAACTGGCCGCCGCGGTCCGGGCGATCCGGGACGCCCGGCGCCCGCTGATCGTCGCGGGCGGCGGCGTCCACCACAGCCGCGCCGAGGAGGCCCTCGCCGAACTCGCCGACGCCACCCGCATCCCCGTCGCCTCGACACAGGCCGGCAAGGGCTCCCTGCGGTACGACCACCCGCAGGACGTCGGCGGCATCGGCCACACCGGCACCGCCACGGCCGACGAACTCGCCCGCACCGCCGACCTGGTGATCGGCGTGGGCACCCGCTACACGGACTTCACCACCGCCTCCGGCACCCTCTTCACGAACCCCGAGGTCCGCTTCCTCAACCTCAACATCGCGCCCTTCGACGGCCACAAGCTCGCCGGGCTGCCGCTCATCGCCGACGCGCGCGCGGGCCTGGAGGCGCTCACCGAGGCACTCGAACTCCACGACCACCGGGTCACCGACGCCTACGCGAGCGAGTACACCGACGACAAGCAGCGCTGGGAGCATCGCGTCGACGCCTGCTACGAGTGCGACGAGCCCGACACCCGGCCCACCCAGCCGCAGGTCCTCGGCCTGCTCGACGAGATCGTCACCGAGGAGGACATCCTCATCAACGCGGCCGGCTCCCTCCCCGGCGACCTGCACAAACTGTGGCGGGCACGGTCGCGGGACCAGTACCACCTGGAGTACGGCTACTCGTGCATGGGCTACGAGATCCCCGCCGCGATCGGGGTGCTCATGGCCGAGCCCGGGCGCCCGGTGTGGGCGCTGGTCGGCGACGGGACGTATCTGATGATGCCGACCGAGATCGTGACGGCCGTGCAGGAGAACGTCCCCATCAAGGTGCTGATCATCCAGAACCACGGGTACGCGTCCATCGGCGGCCTCTCCGAGACCGTGGGCGGCGAGCGGTTCGGCACCGCGTACCGCCACCGGTCCGACGACGGCACGTTCACGGGCCCGCCGCTGCCCGTCGACCTCGCCGCGAACGCGGCCAGCCTCGGCATGCGGGTGCTGCGGGCGAAGACCGTACGGGACCTGAGGACGGCCCTCGCCGAGGCGCGGGCCGCCGACACCCCCACTTGTGTCTACGTGGAGACCCAAACGGCAGACACAGTGTCGGGCCCGCCCCCGGCCCAGGCCTGGTGGGATGTACCCGTGGCCGAGACCGCGACCCGATCGTCGGCGGTCAAGGCGCGCGAGCTGTACGACCGGCACGTCTCCACCCGGCGCCGCCATCTGTGAAGGAGTTCTCGGGCATGACGAAGATCGTCAACCACTGGATCGGCGGCAAGCCCGTCGAAAACGCAGCGGGCGCGTCGGGCACGTACGGGGCGGTCACCGACCCGGCGACCGGCGCCGTGACCACCAGGGTCGCCTTCGCGAGCGTGGACGAGGTGGACGCGGCGGTCGCGGCGGCCAAGGAGGCGTTCGCGACCTGGCGGCACTCGTCCCTGGCCCAGCGGACCTCGATCCTCTTCAAGTTCCGCGCGCTGCTGGACGCCCACCGCGACGAGCTCGCCGAGCTGATCACCGCCGAGCACGGCAAGGTGCACGGCGACGCGCTGGGCGAGGTGGCGCGCGGCCTGGAGATCGTCGATCTGGCCTGCGGGATCAGCGTGCAGCTGAAGGGCGAGCTGTCCACGCAGGTGGCGAGCCGTGTGGACGTCTCGTCGATCCGCCAGCCGCTGGGTGTGGTGGCCGGCATCACGCCGTTCAACTTCCCGGCCATGGTGCCGATGTGGATGTTCCCGCTGGCCATCGCGTGCGGCAACACGTTCGTGCTGAAGCCGAGTGAGAAGGACCCGTCGGCGTCGCTGAAGCTCGCCCGGCTGCTGGCCGAGGCAGGGCTGCCGGACGGCGTGTTCAACGTCGTGCACGGCGACAAGGTGGCCGTGGACCGGCTGCTGGAGCACCCGGACGTGAAGGCGGTCTCCTTCGTCGGCTCGACCCCCATCGCCCGCTACATCCACACCACGGCCTCCGCCAACGGCAAGCGCGTGCAGGCCCTGGGCGGCGCCAAGAACCACATGCTGGTGCTCCCGGACGCCGACCTGGACGCGGCCGCCGACGCGGCGGTGTCCGCGGCCTACGGCTCGGCGGGCGAGCGCTGCATGGCCATCTCGGCCGTCGTGGCGGTCGGTTCGGTCGGCGACGAGCTGGTGGAGAAGATCCGCGAGCGCGCCGAGAAGATCAAGATCGGCCCGGGCAACGACCCGGCGTCCGAGATGGGCCCGCTGATCACCGCAGCGCACCGCGACAAGGTCGCCTCGTACGTGACGGGCGCGGCGGCGGAGGGCGCCGAGGTGGTCCTGGACGGCACCGGCTTCACGGTGGAAGGCCATGAGGACGGCCACTGGATCGGCATCTCGCTGCTCGACAGGGTGCCGACCACGGCCAAGGCGTACCGGGACGAGATCTTCGGCCCGGTGCTGTGTGTGCTGCGCGTGGACACGTACGAGGAGGGCGTCGACCTCATCAACGCCTCGCCGTTCGGCAACGGCACCGCGATCTTCACGCGGGACGGCGGCGCCGCCCGCCGCTTCCAGCTGGAGATCGAGGCGGGCATGGTCGGCGTGAACGTCCCGATCCCGGTCCCCGTGGGCTACCACTCCTTCGGCGGCTGGAAGGACTCCCTCTTCGGCGACCACCACATCTACGGCAACGACGGCACGCACTTCTACACCCGCGGCAAGGTCGTCACCACCCGCTGGCCCGACCCGTCGGAGGCGCCGGCGGGCGTGGACCTCGGGTTCCCGCGCAACCACTGAGCGCGCCGTACGACGCGTAGTACGACCGGTGCCCCGCTCCTCGTCCGAAGAGCGGGGCACCGCTCGTATCCGGGCCCCGCTTCGCACTCACTTTTCTGTCGGTTGACTGTCAGTTGTGCCACGTTCCGCGGGCCCTCGCATACCGCGCCTGCTGTACGTGACCAGGGCTTGTACTCCTCTGGGAGGGCCCGGGGTTCAGTCCGGCGGTGGCATGCGCTGTCCGAGGGTGCCCTTACCGTTGACGCATGGATCTTCGACTGCCCGCATTGCGAGGCCCACGGCGCTGGGCGGCGACGGCTGCGACCGCCGCCGTCGCCGTGCTCGCCGGCGCCGGTGTGTGGACGGCCGTCGCCTCGGACGACGTACCGGCCGTGCACAGGGCCGACAAGGTAATGGCCATGGGCGGCGGGGTGAGGATCGACACCTCGTACTTCACCGCGGGGTCGGGCCGCCGCCCGGCCGTGCTGCTCGCCCACGGCTTCGGCGGCAGCAAGAAAGACGTACGGCAGCAGGCGGAGGACCTCGCCCGCGACGGATACGCGGTACTGACCTGGTCGGCACGCGGCTTCGGCGAGTCGACGGGGAAGATCGGGCTCAACGACCCCAAGGGCGAGGTCGCCGACGTCTCCCGGCTCATCGACTGGCTGGCCGAGCGCCCCGAGGTCGAGCTCGACAAGAGTGGCGACCCGCGCGTGGGCCTCGCCGGCCCCTCGTACGGCGGCGCGGTCTCGCTGCTGACCGCCGGGTACGACCAGCGGGTGGACGCGATAGCCCCCGCGATCACGTACTGGAACCTGTCGGACGCGCTGTTCCCGAACGGCGTGTTCAAGAAGATGTGGGCCGGCTACTTCATCAACACCGGTGGCGGCTGCGACCGGTTCGAGGCGCGGCTCTGTGAGATGTACGACCGGGTCGCCGAGTCCGGCAACCCGGACGCGGAGGCCGTGAAGCTCCTGGACGAGCGCAGCCCCTCCGCCGTGGGCGACCGCATCAAGGTGCCCACGCTCCTGATGCAGGGCCGGACCGACTCCCTCTTCCCGCTCGGCCAGGCGGACGCCGCGGCCAAGGCGATCCGCGCCAACGGCGCCCCCGTGGACGTCGACTGGATCGCGGGCGGGCACGACGGCGGCGACATGGAGGCCGCTCGCGTACAGGCGAGGGTCGAGGCGTGGTTCGACCGCTACCTCAAGGACGAGACGGGCGTCGACACCGGCCCCGCCTTCCGTGTCTCACGCGAGTCCGGCCGCGCAGGGAACGACGGCACCGTGCCGCTGACCGGCACGAGCTCGGACACCTACCCGGGCCTGGCGAGCGGGATGCGCCCGGTCGCCCTGACCGGCCGCGAGCAGACCTTCGACAACCCCGCCGGGGCCAACCCGCCCTCCATCTCGGCCCTGCCCGGCGTCGGCGGCGGCCTCTCCCAGCTCTCCTCGGTGGGGCTCAGCCTGTCCATCGACTTCCCGGGCCAGTTCGCCGCGTTCGAGTCGGCGCCCTTCGTGGAGGACCTGCAGATCACCGGCTCGCCGACGGTCACGGTCCATGTGAAGTCGACCAGCGAGGACGCGGTGCTCTTCGCGAAGCTCTACGACGTCGGCCCGGACGGCACCCAGCCGACGCTGCCCTCCCAGCTGGTCCAGCCCGTCAGGGTGGAGGGCGCCAAGGCCGGCAAGGACGTGAAGATCACCCTCCCGGCGATCGACCACGAGGTGGACGACGGCCACCGGCTGCGTCTCGTCGTCTCCTCGACGGACCTCGGGTACGCCTCCCCGACCGCCCCGGCGAAGTACACGGTCTCCCTGAAGGGCGACCAGGGTGACCTGCGGGTCCCGTCGTCCATGGGCGAGGACTCGGCGGCCACGCCGCTGCCCGCCTGGGTCTGGTGGATGCCGATCGCCGGTGCGCTGATCGCCGCCCTGCTGGTGCTGACGGGCCGCCGCCGGACCGCCACCCCCGCCCCCGACCCGGAGCTGGCCGAGGTCCCGCTCCAGATCACCGGCCTGAGTAAGCGGTACGCGAAGTCGTCCGACCGGTACGCGGTCAAGGATCTCTCCTTCCGCGTGGAGAAGGGCCAGGTGCTCGGCCTCCTCGGGCCGAACGGCGCGGGCAAGACGACGACCCTGCGCATGCTGATGGGCCTGATCAAGCCGGACGGCGGCGAGATCCGCGTCTTCGGCCACGCGATCCGGCCGGGCTCCCCGGTGCTGTCCCGCGTCGGTTCCTTCGTCGAGGGCGCGGGCTTCCTCCCGCACCTCTCGGGCCGCGAGAACCTGGAGCTGTACTGGAAGGCCACGGGCCGCCCGCCCGAGGACGCCCACCTGGACGAGGCCCTGGAGATCGCGGGCCTCGGCGACGCCCTGGCCCGCGCGGTCCGCACCTACTCGCAGGGCATGCGCCAGCGCCTCGCCATCGCCCAGGCCATGCTCGGCCTCCCGGACCTGCTCATCCTCGACGAGCCCACCAACGGGCTCGACCCGCCACAGATCCGCGAGATGCGCGAGGTGATCATCCGTTACGCGGCGGCCGGCCGCACGGTCATCGTCTCCAGCCATCTGCTGGCCGAGGTCGAGCAGTCCTGCACGCACCTGGTGGTCATGGACCGCGGTCAACTGGTCCAGGCGGGCGCCGTCGCCGACATCGTCGGCGGGGGCGACACCCTGCTCGTCGGCCTGGCCGGCGACATCGCCGACCCGGTGGTGGACAAGGTGGCGGACCTGCCGGACGTGGAGTCGGCGGTACGGACGGAGGGCGGCCTGCTGGTGCGGCTCGTGCCGTCGGCGACCGACACCGGCACGGGCGCGCTCTCCGGCACGGAGGCCACCGCGGTGACGACCGAGCGCGAACACGCGTCCACGGGTGCCGCCGAGGCACCCGCGCAGGGCGCGGCCGTCGCCACGGTCACCAAGGAGGAGCCCGCGAGCGCGGGTTCACCCGGCGCACCCGAGCACTCGGCGGCCGCCGCCCGGCTTCTCGTCGAACTCGTACGGCTGGAAGTCCCCGTCGCGTCCCTCGGCCCCCACCGCCGCCTGGAGGACGCCTTCCTGACCCTGATCGGAGGTTCCGGATGAGCACACTCACCGAGTCGCGTGAGGTGGCCTCCGGCTACCGGGCGGGGCGGACCCTGCCGCTGCGCGTCGAGCTCGTACGGCAGTTGAAGCGACGCCGCACGATGGTCATGTTCGGGATCCTGGCCGCCCTGCCCGTCGTCCTGCTCGTCGCCTTTCAGGTCGGCGGCGAACCGGGGCAGGGCAACAACCGGGTGAACCTGATGGACGCCGCCACGGCGTCCGGGGCGAACTTCGCGGCGGTGAACCTGTTCGTCTCCGCGGGCTTCCTCCTCGTCATCCCCGTGGCGCTGTTCTTCGGGGACACGGTGGCCTCGGAGGCGAGTTGGTCGTCGCTGCGCTATCTGCTGGCGGCGCCCGTGCCCCGCGCCCGGCTGCTGTGGTCCAAGCTCGTCGTCGGAGTAACCCTCAGCCTGGCCGCCATGGTGCTGCTGCCGGTCGTCGCGCTCATCGTCGGCACCGCGGCGTACGGCTGGGGGCCCCTGCAACTCCCCGTCGGCGGCACGCTGTCCACGGGCACGGCCGCCCAGCGCCTGCTGATCGTCGTGGCGTACATCTTCGTCTCCCAACTGGTCACCGCGGCCCTCGCGTTCTGGCTCTCCACCAAGACGGACGCGCCGCTGGGCGCGGTCGGCGGCGCGGTGGGTCTGACCATCATCGGCAGCGTGCTCGACGAGGTGACGGCCCTCGGCGACTGGCGCGACTTCGTCCCCGCCCACTGGCAGTACGCCTGGACCGACGCCGTCCAGCCCCAACTCCAGTGGGACGAGATGATCCAGGGCGTGTCCGTCTCCGTAACGTACGCGCTGGTCCTGTTCGCCCTGGCCTTCCGCGGTTTCGCGCGGAAGGACGTGGTCTCGTAGGTCAACGGAGGATCACCTACCGGTCTCGACGACCGCCCGCCGTGGCCGCTTCGCAATCCATCCGCAACATCCGGTAGCGCACATCCCGGCCCCCTCCGACGTCACAGTCACAGACATCGACGTCAACGGACCAAGGGGGCACGGATGACGAACCGGTACCGAGCACGACGACTGCGCGCCGGGCTGCTGGCACTCACCGCGGCGGGCGGTCTGCTGCTCACGGGGTGCGGCGCGGGGGGCAGTGGCGGTCACGGCTACTCGGCGGACGAGGCGAACAGGGGCAAGGGCTACGCCCCGGCACCCGCGCCCGCCCCGGCCGACAGCCAGGGCACGGGCGAACAGCGCGACAGCCAGGGCCATGACTCCCGTGAGATCGCCCCGTCCCCCGACTACCTCTCCACGTTCGCGCTCGACGTGGACACCGCCTCGTACGCCTACGCGCGCCGCACCCTCGCCGACGGCGGCCGGCCCGACCCGTCGACCATCCGCCCCGAGGAGTTCGTCAACAGCTTCCGCCAGGACTACGAACGCCCCGACGGCAACGGCTTCTCGGTGACCGTCGACGGCGCCCGTACGGACGAAGAGGACTGGTCCCTCGTTCGCGTCGGCCTCGCCACCCGGCCGAACGAGGCCGAGGGCGAACGCCCGCCCGCCGCCCTCACCTTCGTGATCGACGTCTCCGGTTCCATGGCCGAACCGGGCCGCCTCGACCTGGTCCGGGACGCCCTCGGCGTGATGACGGAACGCCTGCGCGACGACGACTCGGTGGCGATCGTCACCTTCAGCGGGGACGCCGAGACCGTTCTGCCCATGACCCGGCTCGGCGGCAACCGCGACCGCGTCCACGACGCCGTCGACGAACTGGAACCCACCGACTCGACCAACCTCGGCGCGGGCGTCGAGACCGGGTACGCCACGGCCGTCGAGGGCCTGCGCGAGGGCGCCACGAACCGGGTCGTGCTCCTCTCCGACGCACTCGCCAACACCGGCGACACCGACGCCGACACGATCCTCGAGCGCATCGCCGACTCCCGCCGCGAACACGGCATCACGCTCTTCGGTGTCGGCGTGGGCAGCGACTACGGCGACGCCCTGATGGAGCGCCTCGCCGACAAGGGCGACGGCCACACGACGTACGTCTCCACCGAGGACGAGGCCCGCAGGGTCTTCAGCGCCGAACTCCCGCGGAACATCGACCTGACGGCCCGTGACGCCAAGGCCCAGGTCGCGTTCGACCCGGAGACCGTCGCCGAGTTCCGTCTCATCGGCTACGACAACCGCCAGGTCGCCGACGAGGACTTCCGCGACGACCGCGTCGACGGCGGCGAGGTCGGCCCCGGCCACACGGTCACCGCCCTCTACGCCGTACGCACCCGGCCCGGCGCCTTGGGCCATCTGGCCACGGCGACCGTCCGCTGGCTCGACCCGGACACCCGGACCCCGCACGAGGAGTCGGGCGACCTGGAGGCCCGGGCCCTCCACGACGACCTGTGGACCTCACCCGACGGCCTCCGGGTGGCCGCCGTCGCCGCGTACTTCGCCGACGCCCTCCGCGGCGGAGACGGCCGCGTGCCCGGGATCCCGGGCAGGCCCACGCTCCGGCGACTCGCCGACCATGCCGAGGAGTTGGCGGACCACCGCGAGGACCGGCAACTGCGGGACCTCACGAACATGATCGAGGCGGCGGACCGGGGCGTACCGGTCGAGGGCGGCACCGACCCCGAGTGAAACCGGCAGCGGGCACCGGCGGCACCACCGTCTGCCGCCCTGCCTGCAGCGTTTGGGAGAAATGAGTGGAACCCATTGAAAATCCCCTACGCACCGGTAAGTTGACTCACCGGTAATCAGTACCGGCAGAGCCGTCAGCACCACATGTACGGCAGACGTCAGCATGTCGCGACCGGGAGCCGCCATGGGCGTACGCAAGGACTTGAATCAGGCGAAGCAGCGCGGTGACCTGGCGGACCGCGTCAAGGTCGAGGTCATCCGCGACGAGCACGGTGTCGTCCGCGAGGCGCGCACCCCTGCCCTCGCGCGCCCGGCGACGACCGGCAGCATCGCCGACCTGCCCTTCACCAACGCGTCCGAGGACCCCGAGGCCGTGGTGCTGCGCCGCCACGAGGCCGGCACCTGGCACCCCGTCTCGGCCGCCGACTTCGCCCGCGAGGTCACCGCCACCGCCAAGGGGCTGATCGCGGCCGGCCTCGAACCGGGCGACCGCGTCGCGGTGATGTCCCGCACACGCTACGAGTGGACGGTCCTCGACTTCGCGATCTGGGCGGCGGGCGGACAGACCGTCCCCATCTACGCCACCTCCTCACCCGAGCAGATCGAGTGGATCGTCAGGGACTCGGGCGCCCGCTTCATGGTCGTGGAGACCTCCGAGAACGCGGAGGCCGTCCGCACCGGCACGGCCGACCACGCCGAGCCCCCGCGCTGCTGGCAGCTGACGCCGGCATCATCCGCTGACGCGGCGGGCGGCGCGCTGCCCGAACTCGCCGCGCTCGGACGCGAGATCCCCGACGAGGAGGTCACCAAGCGCCGTGGGGTCCTCACCCCCGACACGATCGCGACCATCTGCTACACCTCCGGTACCACGGGTCGGCCGAAGGGCTGCGTGCTCACCCACGCCAATCTCCACGCGGAGGCCGCCAACACGGTCGAACTGCTCCACCCCGTCTTCAAGGCGGTCAGCGGCCAGATCGCCTCCACCCTCCTGTTCCTGCCGCTCGCGCACATCCTCGGCCGTACGATCCAGATCGCGTGCGTCATGGCCCGTATCGAGCTGGGCCACTGGCCGAGCATCAAGCCCGACGAACTCCGGCCCGCGCTCAAGGAGTTCCGCCCCACCTTCCTGGTCGGCGTCCCGTATCTCTTCGAGAAGATCCACAACACCGGCCGCGCCACCGCTGAACGCATCGGCCGCGGCGCCTCCTTCGACCGCGCACACCGCATCGGGGTGCGCTTCGGGGAGGCGTCCCTCGACAAGTTCCTCGACAGGGGAAAGGGGCCGGGCCCCGGTCTCCAGGCCGCCTGGGCCCTGTACGACATGCTGGTCTACCGCCGAATCCGGGGCGAGCTCGGTGGCCGTATGCGCTACGCCATCAGCGGCGGCTCCCCGCTCGACCGCGATCTCAACCTCTTCTTCTACGCGGCGGGGATCATCATCTACGAGGGCTACGGCCTCACCGAGACCACAGCCGCCGCCACC
>NZ_VJZE01000273.1 GCF_009377205.1 Streptomyces phyllanthi | reverse complement strand
GCCCGGAAGCGCCCACCCTTCCCGGTAGTTCGGTTCGACGAGCAGTACGTGCCCCTGGGCGTCCCGGAAGAGCGCGGCGGCACCGGCGAGAACACGGGGGAGGCCCGCGATGTACGCGGCGAAGTCCTGAGGAGAGGTCATGCGGGGAGGGTAGACGAGCACGGGTGACCGCCAGGAGGCGTACGACTCGCGTCACCACTCCGGGGGACCACGGGGACGTACACGGCGAGGAACAGGGACGTACACGGCGGGGAACGGCTGCCGGGGGAGCGCACTCAGCTCGCCGCCGCCTCCGCCAACCGCACCGTCCGCTCCGCCAGTTCGCTGATCCGTGCCCCGTCGAAGCCGAACACCGCGCTGCGGACCGTGTCCTCCAGGGGGTCCTTCCACTGCGGGGGGATCTCCCGGGCACCGCACAGGACACCGGCCACCGAGCCCGCGGTCGCCCCGTTCGAGTCGGTGTCGAGGCCGCCGCGCACGGTCAGGGTGATCGTACGGGTGAAGTCGCCGGCGCCGTACAGGAGTCCGGCGGTGAGGACGGCGGCGTTGGGGACCGTGTGGATCCAGCCGAGCCCGGCGGTCTCCTCGGTCATCGTGGACAGGGTCTCCTCCCAGCTCAGCCCGGTCTCGTGGAGCGAGAGGACCCGGCGTACGGTACGGGCCAGGCGGCTGCTCGCCGGGATCACCATGAGCGCGGTGTCGATCGCCGAGCGCACGGTCGGCGCGGTGAACGCGGCCGAGATCAGCGCCGCCGCCCACATCGCTCCGTACACGCCGTTGCCGGTGTGCGAGAGGACCGCGTCACGGCGGGCCAGCGAGGCGGCGTGGCGGGGCACGCCGGGGCACGTCCAGCCGTAGACGTCGGCGCGGATCAGGGCGCCGATCCACTCCTGGTAAGGGTTGTCGTACGTGGCCGTGAGTGGCGGCTTGAGGCCGTTCGCGAGATTGCGGTAGGCCGCCCGCTCCGCCGTGAACGTCTGGAGATACGGCAGTCGCAGCAGCCACAGGTCGCCGACCTGCTCGGTACTGAAGCCGAAGCCGTAGGTCTCCAGCAGGTCGAGGCCGAGGATCGCGTAGTCCACGTCGTCGTCGCGGCAGCTGCCGTGGATGCCGCCGCGCACGCACTCCCGCCACTCGGGGCGCAGCTCGAAGCCGACGCCCGCGCTCACGGGCACGGGGAGGTAGTCGGTGAGCGGCAGGGCCTCGGCCTGCCGCAGATAGCGGTCGATCCGGTCCCGCGTCCAGTGGTCGCCCTGCTCGACCGGCTTGCCGAGCATGTTGCCCGCGATCCGGCCCAGCCAGCCTCCGAGGACGCGGTCGGCGAGCTCGGTGCCCACAGTGGTCATACATCCGGTTTACCGAATCCGGCGCGGTTCCGCCCGGGCAACGAGGGCTTTGCCGCGTCAGCGGGGCCGGTCCCGCGTCAACCCGGGTCCGTCTGGTGCGTCAACCTTCGTCCAGGTACGCACGGCCATGAGATGTTCGTCTGGTTTACTGCCGGGCGTCCGCGGCGTCCGCCCGGACCCTCGACCACGACCAGTCCCCACCAGGAGAGTCATGCCCCCCACCCCGATGAGCCGTACGATCCTGTCGGCGGCCGCGTATCCGGCCGTTCTGTTCTCCGCCGCCGTCCTCTCCGCCGCCCCGGCCCATGCGGCGCCGGCCGAGCCCCTCGTCCGGTCGGGAGACGTCAACGTCCTCACCGGGGACCTCGACACCATGGAGGACGTGCAGGAGCACATCAGCATGCCCCGCGGCTACGGCCACACCATGACGCACCAGCTGTACGACCACAGCGGCGCCGCCACCCAGGAGTGAGACCGCGCGACCGGGGCCGTCCGCCCTGGGCAGTGGCCCCTTCGACCGGTTAGGGTCGCTGCGGCGCGCTGCCTTGGCATGCGCGCCGCAAGGCCCGGAGAGCGAGGGGAATCACGGTGGCGGGAACCGCGCGGGTGCTGATCGCGGCGGACAAGTTCAAGGGCTCGCTGACGGCCGTAC
Source organism: Streptomyces phyllanthi (assembly GCF_009377205.1). GTDB lineage: Bacteria > Actinomycetota > Actinomycetes > Streptomycetales > Streptomycetaceae > Streptomyces > Streptomyces phyllanthi. The sequence goes on along the minus strand of NZ_VJZE01000273.1, from coordinate 10,314 downwards.
AGGTGGCGGAGCGGGTCACGGCGGGACTGCGCCGGGTCGCACCCGAGGCCGGGATCGAGGCGCTGCCCGTGGCCGACGGCGGCGACGGGACGGTGGACGCGGCGGTCGCGGCGGGTTTCGAGCGCCGTGAGGTACGGGTCACCGGCCCGCTCGGGGAGCCCGTGACGGCGGCGTACGCGCTGCGCGGCGACACGGCTGTCGTGGAGATGGCCGAGGCCAGCGGTTTGCAGCGGCTTCCCGCCGGTGTCCTCGCCCCGTTGACGGCCACGACGTACGGGTCGGGCGAGCTGTTGCGCGCCGCGCTGGACGCGGGGGCGCAGACGATCGTGTTCGGCGTGGGCGGCAGTGCGACCACGGATGGCGGTGCGGGCATGCTGGCCGCGCTCGGGGCGCGCTTCCTCGACGCGGGCGGAGAGCCCGTGGGCCCCGGCGGCGGAGCCCTGCGGAACCTGGCGACCGCCGACCTCTCCGGACTCGACCCCCGGCTCTCCGGGATCGAGCTGGTGCTGGCCAGCGATGTGGACAATCCGTTGACCGGGCCCAAGGGCGCGTCGGCCGTGTACGGGCCGCAGAAGGGCGCGACACCGGACGACGTGGCGGAGCTGGACGCCGCGCTGGGTCACTTCGCGGAGATCCTGGAGAAGACGATCGGCGCGCGGGCGGCCGAGTACGCCACCTCGCCCGGCGCGGGGGCCGCGGGCGGGATCGGCTACGGCGCGCTGATCCTCGGCGCCGCCTTCCGGCCGGGTATCGAGGTCATGCTCGAGGTCCTGGGCTTCGCGCCCGCGCTGGAGCGGGCCACGCTCGTGATCACCGGCGAGGGCTCCCTGGACGAGCAGACCCTGCACGGCAAGGCACCCGCGGGCGTCGCCGCGGCGGCGCGCGCCGCCGGCAAGGAGGTCGTCGCGGTCTGCGGCCGCCTGGCGTTGTCCCCGCAGGCCCTCGGCGGGGCGGGCATCAGCCGCGCCTACCCGCTGACGGAGGCCGAGCCCGACGTCCAGCGCTGCATCGCGAACGCGGGCCCCATCCTGGAGACCGTGGCGGAACGAATCGCCAGGGACCACCTGACCTGAGGGCGGACCCCACCGGACGGTTTGTTTCCCGCCCCCGCCGCCCCCGAGGACCAACGAAGAGGGCCCGAACCAAAGGTTCGGGCCCCCTCTTCACCAACACAAGCCGGACACAAGCCGGGCGTGCGCCGGACGGCTACGGCAGCTGCGCCGCCCGGGCCTCCCGCCGGTTGTCACGGAAGTTGTTCACCCGGCGAGCCGTGGCGAACAGCGGAATCACCGCACCCATCACCAGCTGCAGCGCGCACCCCGTCTGGAGCAGCAGCTGCCCGCTGGGCGCGTCGAAGGCCCACGCCGCCAGCAGCCCCATCGACAGGACGATCCACGACAGCATCGCCACCGCGAGACGGCCCCGCGGCTTCGGGTACTCCACCCGGCTGACCATCAGCCACGCCGTACCCAGAATGGCCAGCAGCGTCGCCACGAACGGCAGCTCGAGCAGCACGATCGAGACGACGGTGAGCGCGCCGAACGGTGACGGCATGCCCTGGAAGGTGCCGTCCTTCACCGTCACACACGAGAAGCGGGCCAGCCTCAGCACCACCGCCAGCAACACCACGATCGCGCCCAGCGCCGCGACCCGCTGGTGTGCGTCGTCGGCCACCATGCCGTAGACCAGCACGAAGTACGCCGGGGCCAGCCCGAAGCTGATCAGGTCGGAGAGGTTGTCCAGCTCCGCACCCATGGGGGAGGAGCGGAGCTTCCTCGCCACCAGGCCGTCGAACAGGTCGAAGACCGCCGCGCACAGCATGAGGATGACCGCCGTGGCCGCGCTGTGCCGGGCCATGCCCGTCTCCTGGCTGCCCGTGAGGTGCGGGATCAGGATGCCGGTGGTGGTGAAGTACACCGCCATGAAGCCGCACGTGGCGTTGCCGAGCGTCAGAGTGTCCGCTATCGACAGGCGCAACGACAGCGGCATCTCCTCCTCGTCGTCGTCCTCCGCGTCCGGCACCCAGCCGGCCTGTGTCTCAGGATCAATCACGGTCAATGCGAGTCACCCCAGCCACGGTCTTCTGCCCGACCTCGACCGCGACCTCGACGCCCTCGGGGAGGTAGATGTCGACACGCGAACCGAAGCGGATCAGCCCGATCCGGTCACCCTGCTCCACCTTGGTGCCCTGCGGGACGTAAGGGACGATACGGCGAGCGACGGCGCCGGCGATCTGGACCATCTCGATGTCACCGAGTTCGGTGTCGAAGTGCCAGACGACGCGCTCGTTGTTCTCGCTCTCCTTGTTGAACGCCGGAACGAACCCGCCGGGGATGTGCTCGACCGACGTGACCGTGCCGGAGAGCGGCGCGCGGTTCACATGGACGTTGAGCGGGCTCATGAAGATCGCGACGCGGGTGCGCCCGTCCTTCCACGGCATGATGCTCTGCACCACACCGTCGGCGGGCGAGATGACCCGGCCCTGGGTGATCTCGCGCTCTGGGTCGCGGAAGAACCACAGCATGCCCGCCGCCAGCGCGGTGGCGGGCACGGCCACGGCCTTGGCGACGCCGGAGCGGCGGCTGCGGGCCAGGCTGAGGGCTGCGGTGGCGACGGTCGGGAGAAGCCACGGCGATGCTCCGCGCGCGAGGCGTACGCCGGCCCGGCTGTCGCGAGGTGCAGAGGTTTGGCTGTGGGGCATGGATGACCTTCGTAGCGGATGATGCCGCGCGGGAACGGGGACGGCGGCTTTCCCGGGATCGTACCGGTCGCGGGCCGCAACTGGGCAAGCCAAGCAGCCGAGTCGGCAGCCGGAGACCGCTGACGGGGTGTGATCTTCTTCTCGAAGAAAACACCCCGAAACGGGCATCCGGCCCTGGACTAGCCCTGGAATCGATACTCTTCGAGCAGCCTGCGTCCGATGATCATTTTCTGGATTTCGGCGGTACCTTCGCCGATCAGCAGCATCGGTGCCTCACGGTAGAGGCGCTCGATCTCGTACTCCTTGGAGAAGCCGTAGCCGCCGTGGATCCGGAAAGCGTCCTCCACGACTTCCTTGCAGTATTCGGAGGCGAGGTACTTCGCCATTCCTGCTTCGAGGTCGTTTCGTTGGCCCGAGTCCTTTTTGCGAGCTGCGTTCACCATCATCGCATGGGCGGCCTCGACCTTGGTAGCCATCTCCGCCAGCTTGAACTGAATGGCCTGATGCTGGGCGATCGGCTTGCCGAAGGTGTGGCGCTGCTGGGCGTACTGGACACCCAGTTCGAACGCACGCTGAGCGACGCCGCAGCCACGTGCGGCCACATTCACGCGGCCCACCTCGACGCCGTCCATCATTTGGTAAAACCCTCGGCCGGTGGCTCCGCCGAGTACCCGATTGGCCGGAATGCGCAGGTCGTCCATGATGAGTTCGGTCGTGTCGACGCCCTTGTAACCCATCTTGTCGATCTTCCCGGGGATGGTCAGCCCGGGCCGGACCTCACCGAAGCCGGCCTCCTTCTCGACGAGGAAGGTCGTCATCGACTTGTGGGGTGCCGTCCCCTCGGGGTGTCCTTCGTCACTCCGCACCAGAACGGCAACCAGGGTTGACGTCCCGCCGTTCGTCAGCCACATCTTCTGGCCGTTCAGGACGTACTCGTCGCCGTCCTTGACCGCCTTCGATGTGATGGCCGACACATCCGAGCCCAGCCCCGGCTCCGACATCGAGAAGGCCCCCCGGATCTCACCGAGTGCCATCTTCGGCAGGAAGTGCTCCTTCTGCTCCTCGGTGCCGTGCTGCTTGAGCATGTACGCCACGATGAAGTGCGTGTTGATGATGCCGGACACGGACATCCAGCCGCGGGCGATCTCCTCCACGCACAGCGCGTAGGTCAGCAGCGACTCGCCCAGCCCCCCGTACTCCTCGGGGATCATCAGCCCGAACAGGCCCAACTCCTTGAGCCCGTCGACGATCTGCTGCGGGTACTCGTCGCGGTGCTCCAGCTCGGTCGCGACCGGAATGATCTCCTTGTCCACGAAGTCCCGGACCGTGGACAGGATCTCCTGCTGGATGTCGGTGAGGCCGTGGGTCTCGGCGAGTCGGCTCATGACTACTTCTCCTGCTGCTTCAATTCAGGGCGGCCGGGCTGTTCGCCGCCGCGCTCCTTGATGTAGGTCTCGGTGGGCACCATCACCTTGCGGCGGAACACGCACACCAGCGTGCCGTCCTGCTTGTAGCCCTTGGTCTCCACATGCACGATGCCGCGGTCGTTCTTCGACTTGGACGGCCACTTGTCGAGCACCGTCGTCTCGCCGTAGACCGTGTCGCCGTGGAAGGTCGGCGCCACGTGCCTGAGCGACTCGATCTCCAGGTTGGCGATCGCCTTGCCGGAGATGTCCGGGACGGACATGCCGAGCAGCAGGGAGTAGACGTAGTTCCCGACCACGACGTTCTTGCCGAAGTCCGTCGTGTTCTCCGCGTAGTTGGCGTCCATGTGGAGCGGGTGGTGGTTCATGGTGAGGAGACAGAAGAGGTGGTCGTCGTACTCCGTGACCGTCTTGCCCGGCCAGTGCTTGTACGTCACCCCGACCTCGAACTCCTCGTACGTACGTCCGAACTGCATCGCCGTCACGGCCCCTCTAGTTGGCGGGAATCTCGAACTTGCTGGTGCGCTGCATACCGGCGGCGCGGCCCTTGCCCGCGATGACCAGCGCCATCTTGCGGCTGGCCTCGTCGATCATCTCGTCGCCGAGCATCGCGGAGCCCTTCTTGCCGCCCGCCTCGGACGTGCAGTACTCGTACGCGTCCAGGATCAGCTCGGCGTGGTCGTAGTCCTCCTGCGAGGGGGAGAAGATCTCGTTGGACGCCTCGACCTGACCCGGGTGGAGCACCCACTTGCCGTCGAAGCCGAGCGCGGCGGCACGCCGCGCGACCTCGCGGTAGCCGTCGACGTTGCGGATCTGCAGGTAGGGGCCGTCGATCGCCTGGAGGTTGTTGGCGCGGGCGGCCATCAGGATCTTCATCAGGATGTAGTGGTAGGCGTCCGCCGGGTAGCCGGGCGGCTGCTCGCCCACGACCAGTGACTTCATGTTGATGGACGCCATGAAGTCGGCCGGGCCGAAGATGATGGTCTCGACGCGCGGGGAGGCCTGCGCGATCTCGTTGACGTTGTTCAGGCCCTGCGCGTTCTCGATCTGGGCCTCGATACCGATCCGCCCGACCTCGAAGCCCATCGTCTTCTCGATCTGGGTGAGGAGCAGGTCCAGGGCGACGACCTGCTGGGCGTCCTGCACCTTCGGGAGCATGATGCAGTCCAGGTTCTGGCCCGCGCCCTCGACGACCGTGACGACGTCGCGGTACGTCCACTCCGTCGTCCAGTCGTTGACGCGCACGACCCGGGTCTTGCCGGTCCAGTCGCCCTCGTTGAGGAACTTCACGATCGTGTGCCGCGCCTCGGGCTTGGCGAGCGGGGCGCAGGCGTCCTCCAGGTCGAGGAAGACCTGGTCCGCCGGGAGGCCCTGCGCCTTCTCCAGGAAGCGGGGGTTCGAGCCCGGTACGGCCAGGCAGGAGCGCCGCGGACGGAGACGGTTGACGGTCATGCGGGGACCTCCAGGGGGTCGAGCTTGTTCGCTTTCCGGATCTCGTCGACGATGCGGCCGATGATTCCGGTGATGTCGAAGTCCTTCGGGGTGAAGACGGCGGCCACTCCGGTGGCCCTGAGCTGTTCCGCGTCACCGCCTGGGATGATGCCACCGGCGATCACCGGAATATCTGTGGCACCGGCCACACGCAGCCGCTCCAGCACATCAGGCACCAGTTGCGCGTGCGAGCCGGAGAGGATCGACAGGCCGACCGCGTGCACGTCCTCGGCGAGGGCCGCGTCCACGATCTGCTCGGGGGTGAGCCGGATGCCCTGGTAGACCACCTCGAATCCGGCGTCACGGGCCCGCACGGCGATCTGCTCGGCGCCGTTGGAGTGACCGTCCAGACCGGGCTTGCCGACCAGGAAGCGGAGCTTGCCGACGCCCAGGTCACGGGCGGTCGCGTCCACCCTGCGGCGGACCTCGGCCAGCCCGGTGCCCTCCTCGGCGGCCACCGCGACGGGCGCGGACGAGACACCGGTCGGCGCCCGGAACTCCCCGAACACCTCCCGCAGCGCCCCGGCCCACTCACCGGTCGTGACCCCGGCGCGGGCGCACTCCAGGGTGGCCTCCATCAGGTTGTCGCTGCCCTTGGCGGCCTCCTTCAGCCGCTCCAGCGCCTTGCAGGGGCGCGGGTGGTTGAAGGGGGGCTGGTAGCGGGTGTCGCGCCAGTTCCGCAGGGCCTTGACGACCCGCGCCTCGACCGCCGGGTCGACCGTCTGGATCGCGGTGTCCAGGTCGGCCGTCAGCGGGTTCGGCTCGGTCGTCTCGAAGATGTTGACGCCGACGATCTTCTCCCGGCCGGACTCGATCCGGGCCCGGCGCTCCGCGTGCGAGGCCACGAGCTGCGACTTCAGATAGCCCGACTCGACGGCGGCCATCGCACCGCCCATCTCCTGGATCCGCTCGATCTCCGCGAACGACTCCTCGACCAGCTCGGAGACCTTCGCCTCGATGACGTGCGAGCCCTCGAAGATGTCCTCGTACTCCAGCAGGTCGCTCTCGTGCGCGAGCACCTGCTGGATGCGCAGCGACCACTGCTGGTCCCAGGGCCGGGGCAGGCCCAGCGCCTCGTTCCAGGCGGGGAGCTGGACGGCACGCGCGCGGGCGTCCTTCGAGAGCGTCACGGCCAGCATCTCCAGCACGATCCGCTGGACGTTGTTCTCGGGCTGGGCCTCCGTCAGGCCGAGGGAGTTGACCTGCACTCCGTACCGGAAGCGCCGCTGCTTGGGGTCCTCGATGCCGTACCGCTCGCGCGTGATGCGGTCCCAGATGCGGCCGAACGCCCGCATCTTGCACATCTCCTCGACGAATCGGACGCCCGCGTTCACGAAGAACGAGATACGGGCGACCACATCGCCCATGCGCTCCTGCGGCACCTGGCCGGAGTCACGGACGGCGTCCAGCACGGCGACGGCCGTCGACATCGCGTACGCGATCTCCTGCACCGGCGTGGCGCCCGCCTCCTGCAGGTGGTAGCTGCAGATGTTGATCGGGTTCCACTTCGGGATGTGGGAGACCGTGTACGCGATCATGTCCGTCGTCAGACGCAGGGACGGACCCGGCGGGAAGACATGGGTCCCCCGTGACAGGTACTCCTTGACGATGTCGTTCTGCGTCGTCCCCTGGAGCCTGGTGATGTCCGCGCCCTGCTCCTCGGCGACGACCTGGTAGAGCGCCAGCAGCCACATGGCCGTGGCGTTGATGGTCATCGAGGTGTTCATCTGCTCCAGGGGGATGTCCTGGAACAGCCGGCGCATGTCACCGAGGTGCGAGACGGGCACCCCGACCCGGCCGACCTCGCCGCGGGCGAGGACGTGGTCGGGGTCGTAGCCGGTCTGCGTCGGCAGGTCGAACGCCACCGACAGACCCGTCTGCCCCTTGGCGAGGTTGCGCCGGTACAACTCGTTGGACGCCTCGGCCGTGGAGTGACCGGCATACGTGCGCATCAGCCACGGCCGGTCCTTCTGACGCTCACTCATGGACCTACCTCAGATGTTCCGGAAGCGGTTGATGGCGTCGACGTGCTTGGCCCGCTTCTCGTGGTCGCGGACGCCCAGGCCCTCCTCGGGGGCCAGGCACAGCACGCCGACCTTGCCCTGGTGGAGGTTGCGGTGCACGTCGTACGCGGCCTGGCCGGTCTCCCCCAGCGGGTACACCTTCGAGAGCGTCGGGTGGATCTTGCCCTTGGCGATGAGCCGGTTCGCTTCCCAGGCCTCGCGGTAGTTGGCGAAGTGGGAGCCGATGATCCGCTTCAGGGACATCCACAGGTAGCGGTTGTCGTACTCGTGGTTGTAGCCCGAGGTCGAGGCGCACGTGACGATCGTGCCGCCCTTGCGGGTGACGTACACGGAGGCGCCGAAGGTCTCACGGCCGGGGTGCTCGAAGACGATGTCGACGTCCTCGCCGCCGGTGAGCTCGCGGATGCGCTTGCCGAAGCGCTTCCACTCCTTCGGGTCCTGGGTGTGCTCGTCCTTCCAGAACTTGTAGTCCTCGGCGGTGCGGTCGATGATCGCCTCGGCGCCCATGGAGCGGCAGATCTCCGCCTTCTGGGGCGAGGACACGACACAGATGGGGTTGGCGCCGCCCGCGAGCGCGAACTGCGTCGCGTACGAGCCGAGGCCGCCGCTCGCTCCCCAGATGAGGACGTTGTCGCCCTGCTTCATACCGGCGCCGTTGCGGGAGACCAGCTGCCGGTACGCGGTCGAGTTGACCAGGCCCGGAGCGGCGGCCTCCTCCCAGCTGAGGTGGTCCGGCTTGGGCATCAGCTGGTTGGACTTGACCAGCGCGATCTCGGCGAGCCCGCCGAAGTTGGTCTCGAAGCCCCAGATGCGCTGCTCGGGGTCGAGCATCGTGTCGTTGTGGCCGTCGCTCGACTCCAGCTCGACCGAGAGGCAGTGTGCGACGACCTCGTCACCGGGCTGCCAGGCGTTGACGCCGGGGCCGGTGCGCAGGACGACGCCCGCGAGGTCGGAGCCGATGATGTGGTACGGCAGGTCGTGGCGCTTGGTCAGCTCGCTGAGCCGTCCGTAGCGCTCCAGGAAGCCGAAGGTCGACAGCGGCTCGAAGATCGAGGTCCACACCGAGTTGTAGTTGACCGAGGAGGCCATGACGGCCACCAGGGCCTCACCCGGGCCGAGCTCCGGGAGCGGCACCTCGTCGAGGTGGATCGACTTGCGTGGGTCCTTGTCGCGGGTCGCGAGGCCCGCGAACATCTCCGTCTCGTCCTTGTGCACGGTGATCGCGCGGTACGACTCGGGGAGCGGCAGAGCGGCGAAGTCGGCGGACGTGGAGTCCGGCGACTGGATCGCGTCCAGGATTTCCTTCACGGTGTTGCCTCCGGCGACGAGCGTCCTGAGGGAAGACGCTTGCTGAGGGTTACGTCGGGTGCTGCTGAGGGTGTGAGGGGTGCCGTCGGTTCGGCGGGAGGGTGGTGCTCGGCAGCGCTTTGTGGCGCGGAGGGTGCCTGTGACGCAGGCGTCCGGGCGCGCTCGCCCGTGAGGGGCTTGCGGGGACAGCCGACGTACGAAGGATCTCTGCACGCCGGCCGCCCGGACAACTTCAAGGTATGGCACGCCGTGTCACACGGCAAGGCACTCGGTGCCAGAAGTTGCTCTCAGATGAAATCTTTACGTAACAAATGAGCGATGATCGATCAAAGTTACCGCTGAGTAGCCCGAAAATCGGGAGATGTGTGTTCGAAACAGACAAACGACCCAAGGTCGGCCGTGAGTGGCCGGCCCTTGGGCCGTTCGGGTGAAGGGGTGGGAAGGGGGCGAACGCCTAGGTGGCTATGAGCGCTCGCGCAGCGCCTGCTCGATCGTCTTCATGACCTCGTCCAGAGGGGCGTCCGTCCGGGCCACGGTCACCAGCACCTCTCCCTGGGAGGAGACGGACGCCGGGGCCGGGGAGGTGTGGGACGAGGGCTCGTACCGGCCGGCCCCGATGCCCGTGCCGAACGTCTTGCGGACGATCGCGAAGGCGTGGTCGAGCTGTGACTCCACGTCTCCCTGTGCCCCGGCCCGCAGCCAGCGCCGCAGCACGTGGTTGTGCGCGGTGACGACCGCCGACGCGGCGACCTCCGCGAGCAGCGGGTCGTCGTTGGCGTCGTCGTCGTGCGCGTGCTCGTCGAAGTGGCCCAGCAGATAGCGGGTGAACAGCCGTTCGTAGCGGGCGACCGACGCGATCTCCGCCTCACGCAGGGTGGGGACCTCCCGGGTGAGCTTGTAGCGCTGCACGGAGATCTCCGGCCGGGCCGCGTACATCCGCATGACTTCCTTGATGCCGCGGCACACCGTGTCGAGCGGGTGCTCGTGCGCGGGCGCCGCGTTCAGTACGGCCTCGGCCCGGATCAGTGTGTCGTCGTGGTCCGGGAAGATCGCCTCTTCCTTGGAGCGGAAGTGGCGGAAGAAGGTCCGCCGGGCGACTCCGGCCGCCGCGGCGATCTCGTCGACGGTGGTCGCCTCGTACCCCTTCGTGGCGAACAGTTCCATGGCCGCGGCCGCCAGTTCCCGGCGCATCTTGAGCCGTTGGGCGGCCGCGCGACCGCCCGCGGCACTTTCCGGAGTGTCGGGCGTAGCTGCTGTACGTGAGGACCTGGCGGGCTGGGACATGACCCGAACGTACTGCATCTGCGCAGGACGATGCGCGGATCGGCCGATCCCCCCGCCTTCCGCGGGCGGGGAATCGCCGGGG
>NZ_VJZE01000272.1 GCF_009377205.1 Streptomyces phyllanthi | reverse complement strand
GGGGCGGGGGGCTGTTGTCCACGTAGCACTCGACCGCGACGGGGGCGCCGACCCGCTTGCGGATGAGCCGCTTCACGATGACGATTCGCTCGCGGCCGGCGTGGCGCAGCCGCACCTCGTCGCCGACGCGCACCGAGTAGGCGGGCTTGACGCGTTCGCCGTTCACGTGGACGTGCCCGCCGCGGCAGGCGGTGGCACCCATCGAACGGGTCTTGACCAGACGGACGGACCAGATCCAGCTGTCGATCCGCACGCTCTCGCCGCTCGCCGGACCAGCGGCCTCGGCGGCGGCCACGGACTCGGCCGAGCCGCGCGCACCCTGCCCGCCGGGCCTACCGGACCCGGAACCGCCGGACCCGGGACCCGAGCCGCCGGACCCGGGACCCGAGCCGCCGGACCCGGGACCGCCCGAGCCGCCGGACCCGTCGTCCGTGTCGGCCTTGCGGCCCGGTCCCGCGCCCGTGCCGACCGGTCCGGTGGTCTTCTTGCCCGCACCCTCAGAAGCCATGTGTCCGACCTTAACGCCACCGGGTGCGGCGCTCGGCGGGATTTCCGTCCGGCCGGGGCTCTGGCCGCGCGGTCCAGGCTGTCCGCCCGCTCGGTCCGCTGTTCGGCGGCCGTACCGTGGGGGCATGGACAGTGGTCTCGCCGAGCTCGACACACGGATCATCGGGTGCCGGGCGTGCCCGCGGCTGGTGGAGTGGCGGGAGGAGGTGGCCCGTACGAAGCGTGCCGCCTTCGCCGAGTGGACGTACTGGGGGCGGCCGGTGCCCGGGTTCGGCCCGGCCGACGCGTCCCTGCTGATCGTGGGACTCGCGCCCGCCGCGCACGGGGCGAACCGGACCGGGCGGATGTTCACCGGGGACCGTTCGGGGGACGTGCTGTACGCGGCGCTGCACGACGTGGGGCTGGCGTCGCGTGCGACGGCGGTGAGGGCCGACGACGGGCTGGAGCTGTACGGCGTGCGGATCACCTCGCCCGTGCACTGCGCCCCGCCCGAGAACAAGCCGACGCCCGGCGAGCGGGACACGTGCCGTCCCTGGCTGGTCAGCGAGCTCGAGTTGATGCGGCCGACGCTGCGGGCCGTCGTCGTGCTCGGTGCCTTCGGCTGGCAGGCCGTGCTGCCCGCGCTCGCCGGGGCCGGGTGGGACGTGCCCCGGCCACGACCCGCCTTCGCGCACGGCGGACGGGTCACGCTGGACGGACGCCCGCGCCCGCTCGACCTCTTCGGCTGCTTCCATGTCAGCCAGCGCAACACCTTCACGGGACGGCTCACCCCCGCGATGCTGCGGGATGTCCTGCGGACGGCGGCGGGGGCCGCGGGGCTGACCACCAGGGAGCGGTAGCCGCAGCACGGAGGCCGGAGTGGTCCTGCGCGAAGCGCCGCTCCTGACGACAGGCGCCGGCGATTCCTGAAGGCAGGCGCTGGCCGATTCCTGAAGGCAGGCCCTGGCGACTCCTGAAGGCAGGCGCCAGCGACTCCGCAGGCCCTAGCGGCGCCGTTCGCCCGCCGACGGCACGAACTGCAGTTCCAGCGTCGGTGGGGGCGCGGCGATGCCCGGGCCGCCCGCCTCCGCCCACCGCAGTATCTCGTCCGTGCAGTCGTCGCCCATCGACCAGCCGATCCACACCGCCTTGGCGCCGCGCCTGCGTCCCTCGCCCGAGGGCTGGACGACGACGATGTTCGCCTGGTCGCACGGGCCGAGGCAGTCCGTCGTACGGACCGCGAGGCGCCCGCCGGAGGCCGCGGCCGCCGCGCGCAGCCGGACCAGCTGTGCTTCGTGGTCCTGGTCGGGGTACTTGCGGGGATCACCGCAGCAGCAGCCGCGGCAGACGACGAGGGTGCACGGGCGGTTCCGGGCGGCGCCGATCACGAAGCGGGAGGTCACCGCTCTCCTTCCGGTTCCGGACCGGTGAGCACAGCCCTGCCGCCCCTCTCGTCCCCGTCGTCGTCGAGCTCCGTGCCGAAGAGGTGCCGTACCGTCGACCGGTAGTTCGTCCGCACATGGGCCAGCGCGTGTGCCCGGGCCCGGTCCGGGTCGCCGGAGGCGATCGCCTCGTACAACTCGCGGTGTTCCACGAGGAGCTGAGGCCATTCCTCGTTTCGGCGGGTCATCCAGCGCAGGCGGCCCGCGACCGGTTCCAGGGAGGCGATCAGCAGGCTGTTGCCCGCCATCGCCACGATGCGGTCATGGAGACGGCTGTTGATGTCGGTGATCGACTCCGCGTCCCCGGCCTCGGTCGCGGCGGCCGCGCGCTCGATGAGTTCCTCGACCTCGGCCAGGTCCCCGGGTGTGGCGCGCGCCGCGGCGAGCCCGGCGGCGTAGACCTCCAGCGCCTCGCGCAACTCGAAGAGTTCCTTGACGTCGTTGCGGGTGAGCCGGCGTACGACCGTGCGGCGCGGTGTCTCGAACTGGACGAACCCCTCGGCGACCAGCGCGCGGATCGCCTCGCGGACCGGGACCCGGGAGACCCCGTAGCGGTCGGCCAGCTCGCGTTCGACGAGCCGGTCGCCGGGGCGGAGGCGGCCCGCGATGATCTCCTGCCGCAGGTTCGCCAGGACACGTTCACGTACCGCGCCCAGGGGTTCGATCTTCGTCATGGGCCCATCCTCGTCGACTCCGGGGGTGTTTTACGCAGGGTTAACGGCAGCGACATCTGTCGGAACTGTTGACGGGGGGACCATGACGGCAGTTTGGTATACCAAACCGCTCTGCCATAGTCCTCCACCGTCCCCCTTCCATGGAGGCCCCGTGTCCCTCGCCGACCATGCCGAAGCCACCGGCACAGCCGCGTTCGTCCCCGATCCCCGGCTCACCAACGAAGACCTCGCGCCCGCGGGCAAGCGCAACTGGAAGGTCTTCGACCTCTTCGCCATGTGGATGTCCGACGTCCACAACCTGGGCAACTACACGTTCGCCGCGGGCCTGCTGGTCCTCGGTATGAACGTGTGGCAGGTCTTCACCTCCCTGCTCGTCGGCTTCGTGCTCATCTACATCGGGATGAACTGGATGGGGAGGATCGGGCAGCGCCACGGCGTGCCCTTCCCCGTCGTCAGCCGTATCAGCTTCGGTGTCTGGGGTGCCAACATCCCCGCCCTGATCAGGGCCGTCATCGCCATCATGTGGTACGGCATCCAGACCTACCTCGCGTCCGTCGCCGTCAACGTGATGCTGCTGGCCGCCTGGCCGGGCCTGGAGTCCTGGACGCACAGCTCCTTCCTGGGGCTGGACGCGCTCGGCTGGGTCTCCTTCGTCTCGCTCTGGCTCATCCAGGCGCTGATCATCAGCCAGGGCATGGAGTCGGTGCGCAAGTTCCAGGACTTCTGCGGTCCGGCCATCTGGGTCGTGATGATCGCGCTCGCCGTGTGGATCCTCGCCAAGGCCGGCTGGACCATCTCGCTGACCTCGACCCCGCACCCGGTCTCCGCCGGCGAGCAGTGGCGGCAGTGGTTCGGCGCGATCGGGCTCATCCTCGCCACGTACGGCACCCTGATGCTCAACTTCTGCGACTTCTCGCGCTTCGCGCCCGACTACCGGACCGTCAAGCGCGGCAACTTCTGGGGCCTGCCCATCAACTCCACGGCCTTCGTGGTCGTGTCGGTCATCGTCACGGCCGGCTCGCTGGAGGTGTTCGGCGAGGCCATCACCGACCCGGCGGAACTCGTCGCCAAGGTCGGCAACACCTGGGTGCTCGTGCTGGCCGCCCTCACCTTCGCCATCGCCACCATGGGCGTCAACATCGTCGCCAACTTCGTCTCACCGGCGTATGACCTCGCCAACGTCTGGCCGCAGAAGATCACCTTCAAGGTGGGCGGCATGATCAGCACGGTCGCGGCGCTGGTCGTGACCCCGTGGAACCTCTTCTCCAACCCCACGGTCGTCCAGTACTTCCTCGGTGGCCTCGGCGCCTTCCTGGGCCCGCTTTTCGGCGTGATCATGCTCGACTACTTCTGGGTCAAGCGCGGCCGTATCGACGTCGACGAACTCTTCAACGCCACGCCAGGCTCCCGCTACTACTACCGCAAGGGCGTCAACCCCAAGGCCCTGTGGGCGTTCCTGCCCGCCGCGGCGGTGTCGGCCGTGCTCGCGCTGGTGAAGGACTTCAGCCCCGTCGCCCCGTACTCCTGGTTCATCGGTACGGCCCTGGCCGCCGGACTGTACGCCCTGCTCTGCCGCCCGGAGCGGGCCGCCGCCGAACCGGTGGCAGCCGAACCGGCGGCTGCCGGGCCCGCGGCCGCGGAGGGCTGAGGGTGCGGATCGTCGTCACCAACTGCAACACCACGCAGGAGATGACCGAGGAGATCGTACGAGGTGCCCGGGCCGCCGCAGGCCCGGGCACCACCGTGACCGGACTGACCCCGGCGTGGGGACCCGAGTCCGCGGAGGGCTGGCTGGACAGCTACCTCTCGGCCGCCGCCGTCCTCGACACGCTGCGCACGTACGACGAGCCGTACGACGCCGTGGTCATGGCCGGGTTCGGCGAGCACGGACGCGAGGGCGCGCGGGAACTCGTGGACGTACCCGTCGTCGACATCACCGAGGCCGCGGCCCATCTCGCGTGTCTGCTCGGGCGGCGGTACGGCGTCGTCACCACTCTGGAACGGACGTGCGGGCAGATCGAGGACAGCCTGGAGGCGGCCGGCGTGGGGCGGAACTGCTCCGCCGTCGTCGGCACCGGACTGGGCGTGCTCGACCTGGGAGACGTGGCGCGCACGGAGGAGGCCTTCGTGGCCGCCGCCGAACGGGCACGCGACGCGGGCGCCGAGGTCCTCGTACTCGGATGCGCGGGGATGACCGGACTGCAGCGGGCGGTGGGGGAGAAGCTGGGGATGCCCGTCGTCGACGGGGTGGGCGCGGCCGTCAAGCTCGCCGAGTCACTGGTGACGCTCGGGCTGACGACCAGCCGGGTGGGGAGCTACGCCGAGCCTTTGCCGAAGCGCAGGACTTGGGGCCGACCACCGGGCCAGGGCCGACCACCGGGCCAGGGCCGACCACCGGGCCAGGGCCGGCCATCGGGCCAGGACCGACCGCCGGGCCAGGGCCGGCCATCGGGCCAGGGTCGGCCTCCGTCAGGGTGAGGGCTCGGGGACGACCGCGGTCGCCGTGATCTCCACGAGCTGGCCGGTGTAGCCGAGGCAGGTGACACCGAGCAGGGTCGAGGAGTGCGGGCCGGTGCTGAGGCCGGAGGCCTCCACGACGTCCCAGACGGCGGAGAGGACAGCGGTCTCGCCGCTCACGACGTATACGTCGGTCGACACGACGTGTGCGAAGTCGCTGCCGACGGCGCGCAGTTGCTCACCGAGGTTCGCGAGCACCTGCGCGGCCTGCCGTACGGGATCCCCCTCACCGACGAGCTTCCCGTCGGCGTCGAGCGGGACGGAACCGGCCAGGAACGCCAGCTTCGTCTCCGCCTCGACGACGGACGCGTGCGAGTAGACGGGCGGCGGGAAGAGACCGGGGACGGTGACACGCTGGATCATGGAGGCTCCGGGGTCGGAGGAGGGGCAAGGGCAACCTGTCGATCATGCGGGCTCCTTGAACCGCACCGCATCCGAATTCCGCACCGCCTGCGGTGACCACCCGTATTCGACGCCCGTCGAGCCGCCTCACGGCACTCCTGCCGACCCGCACGCTCCTGCGGATCCGCGTCGTGAACGCCGACGGCGGCTCGCACAGGTGGAGCGTGCGAGCCGCCGGTGTGCGGGTGGTGATGGGGATCAGCAGTTCTTGATGTAGTAGACGGGGTCGAAGTTCACGATGTGGCGAGCTCCGCCGTCAGGCGTGCTGGTCCACAGGGTTCCCCAGTTCTGCCCGTAGTAGTACGAGGTGGGGTTGCCCGTCTGGTTGTTGTAGTACGCGCCGGTGCCGAGCCAGTTGTACACCGTGTACGTGGCGCAGTTGTAGAGGAAGAAGACCTTCCACTGCGACCTCGTCGGGTCCCACACAGCGTTGCAGAGGTTCCCGCTGGTGCAGTAGAGCGTGTCGTTCGAGTTCAGGTAGCGGACTTCGCGGGCTGCCGGAGAGATACCGGGCGAGACCGCGGCCGCCGACCGTGCCGACACGCCCTCCGGCGCCGCCGGCAGCGTGAAGACCCCGCTGATCCCGTTCAGGTCGCGGTCCTGCGTCTGGGCCGCCTGCGCCGGACCGGCCGCGAACACGGCCACCAGTGCCAGCACCAGGGCGCCGAGGGCACCGAGAAGGGAACGTCGTTTGTCGCGCATGCTGTTCAAACCCCCTGTAGGAACACGTGGTTCGTGTTCCCCAGGCTGTTGCCGGAGCCGGTCCCGGCACCACAGGTTGAAGTCAGGGCTTAAACGGAAGCCGGGGTGCCGTTGAGGAGGGCGAAGCCGACGGGCGTGATGGTGTGCAGCACGTACTTGTTGCGGCGCACGCTCAGCAGCAGCCCCGCCCGGCGCAGCACGGCGGTGTGCTGGCTGGCCGCCGCTCCGGAGATGCCCAGGCGCTGGGCGAGTTCACCGGTCGTGCGGCCGGTGACGACGTCGGCCAGGATGGCGGCACGGGTCCGGCCGAGCAGCGCGCCGAGTTCCGCGTCGCGAGTGTGGAGGCGGGGCGCGCCCGCCCAGCCGACTGTCTGCTGGACCGGGTAGACGAGGACCGGGGGCCGGTCGGAGGCGGGGTGGGCGAGCATGACGGGTCTGCGGTGACAGAAGAACGACGGCTGCAGCACCAACCCCCGCCCCTCCAGCCGAAGTTCGCGGTCAACGGGATAGTCGGCCTCCAGCACGGGCGGCCGCCAGCGCAGCAGGGGACTGAAGCCGGCCAGCAGCCCGTCGGTGCCGGCCGCCAGCACCCCGCGGGCGCGGAGCGCGTGGTCGGCGTCGACCTGGGCCCGTACGTGCTCCCAGAAGGGGGCGAGCACACGCCGGTGGTAGCCGTGCAGGGCCGCGCCGAGGCGGCGCAGCTCCTCGGGCGCCCCGTCGGCCAGGGCACGGGCCTGGGTCGGCAGCGGCAGCCGGGGCCGCTGCGGTGAGGCGGCGAGCAGGGTGAGGTCACGGCGGAGCGCGGTGCGCGGGGTACGGAGTACGACGTCGACCGCGGACTCCAGGTCGGTCGTGCCGCCGAGGTCGGGGGTGAGGAAGTCGGGCGTGTAGCCGCGGGGCGGCAGCAGCGCGGCGAGCAGTCGGTCGTCCGGCCCCAGGCGGGGCCGGACGAGACGCCGCCACTCACCGAACATCGGGCCCCAGTCCTCGGTGGTCAGGGCCTGGAAGCTGTTGGCGATCTCCCAGAGGGGGTCGGGAGCGGAGGCGACGCGGACACGTGCGATGTCATCGGCGGTGAAGTGCACCCGCAGCATGGAGGGACTCCGATGGTGGTCGGTCATCGGGTGGGGGAGGCGGTGCCCCACGAGAGTTGCCGAGACCAGTGGTGTGAGCAAGGCCGCATTTGGTCACATGCTCAACTGTTTCCGGATGCCGGGCGGGGCGGTCAGCGTTTGACGCGTCCGCGGACGGCGAGGACGCCGAGGGCGAGGAGCGTGGGCTCCAGGTGGAGACTCGCTGTCGCCAAGGAGGGCGATTGGCGTATTTGGGCCGGCTCGGACGGCCGTGACCACGCCGTATAGCGGGCCGGAGTGGGCCGGATCTGCCGACCCCGTAACGGTTCCACCGACTTCGAGGACCCGGCGATGGGGTGGAGACCGTCAACCCGTCCGAGATCCGAGCAGGTCCGAGGTGGCGGTCGCGTCGGTGTCCGTCGGTCTGGCCAGCAACTCGGCCCATACGGTCTTGCCGGGGGCGGACGGCCGGGGGGCGACCCCCCACTTGTCGGCGAGCGCCTCGACGAGGAGCAGGCCGCGGCCGGACTCGGACTCGGACTCGAACTCGGAGTCGCAGTCGGATGCGGAGTCGGGGGAGAGGGTCCGGTGTTCGGTCGGGAGCTGCTTCTCCGCGCGGGTGTCGGTCACCTCGATGCGGCAGGCGTCTCCGGCCACGGTGAGCTGGACGTGGAAGTCCCGGCCGGGCACGTGACCGTGGCGTACGGCGTTCGAGGTGAGCTCGGCCGCGATGAGGCTGAGGGCCTCGTTGACGGGGCTCGCGTACGGGTGGCCCCAGTCGTTCAGACGGTGGGAGACGAGACGCCGGGCGAGTCGAGCGCCCCGTGGGGTGGACGTGAACTGCATGGCGAACTCGTGTACGGGCTCGGAGCGCTCTGGCATATGCCCGTGTGGGGGAGTTGCTGACTTCATACGGTCAACGGTCGTGGCTGTGCGTAGCGTTGAACAGGTGCGACGTGCTGACGGGCGCGGGCTGTACGCGGTGGCGGTGCGCTTGTACGCGGTGCGGGGCGTGCCCTGGGTCGGTGCCGTGCGTTGAGGCGTGGGCCAGTGGGCTGGTTGTTGTGGACTGGGGCTGTGGTGGTACGGGAGGAGCGGCGGGATGGACGATGAGGTTCAGCGGCCGGAGTACGAGTTCGGGGCGGGCATCCTGCATGTGTTCGGGCGGCAGTTGAAGCTGTTCCGGGAGCGGGCGGGGCTGGACCGGGCGGAGTTCGGGGCGTCGGCCGGGTACTCGGCGTCGACGATCGCGTCGTTCGAGCAGGCGAGACGTATTCCGCCGCCGAAGTTCATCGACAGAGCCGATGAAGTGCTGGGTGCGGGTGGGGTGTTGTGCGCGAGCAAGGAGGAGGTGGCGAAGGCTCAGTATCCGGCGTTCTTTCGGGATGCGGCGAAGTTGGAGGCCGAGGCGGTTGAGATTCACTTGTACGACGCTCAGCTGGTCAACGGCCTGTTGCAGACAGAGGACTACGCACGAGCGGTGTTCGCCATGTGGCAGCCACTGCTGGACGAGGCGGTCATCGAGCAGCGCGTGGCCGCGCGGCTGGCACGGCAGGAGATCTTCAACCGGGTCCCCGCACCGCACCTGAGCTTCGTCATCGAGGAGGCTGTCCTGCTCCGACCGCTTGGTGGGGAGGCTGTCTGGCGAGGACAGTTGGAGCACCTCATGCTGATCGCGGAGAAGCGCAACGTGGTGATTCAGGTGATGCCGCTGTCCCGCCAGGAACATGCGGGACTGGCTGGCCCGTTCACCTTGATGGAAACCAAGGATGGGCGCAGGATCGCGTACACGGAGGTGCAGGGCGACAGCCGCGTCCACACAGAGCTTCGCAAGGTACGAGAGCTTGAGCGCACATACGGGATGCTTCGCGCGCAGGCCCTCACTCCGACGGAATCGCTCGCGTTGATCGAAAAGTTGCTGGGAGAGAGATGAGCGGGGAAAAGGCCAGGCCGGACACCGGCGACCTGGCATGGTTCAAGAGCAGTTACAGCGCTGGCGACGGAGGCCAGTGCGTCGAGGTCGCCGTCCGCCCCGGCTGGGTTCACGTCCGTGACTCCAAGGACACGAGCCGTCCCGGGCTGACCGTGGAGTGCTCCGCCTGGACCGCGTTCGTCGAGTTCGCGGAGGCGTGACAACGGAAGAGCCCTCGGCAGGCGAGTGCTTGCCGAGGGCCCTTCGTGTGTCTCAGCGGGGCCAGCGGCCGAGGGCGCGCCTTTATCCACTTGTGCGCGACGAACCCAGGGATACGGTGGGGATCCGGGACGGTGGCCCATCGGTCACCCGGCGTGAAGGGGGCTGGGTGGACGCGGAGTCGACCGCTCCGGCGGCGGGGGCGGCGGCCCTCGTGCGCCAGACGGTGACCGGCGGGTGGACCCAGGCGCGGGACCGGGCAGCCGCACGGTCCGCACCACCACCAGGCGTACAGCACGGCACGGTCATCCACGCCCCCACGGTGTGTGACCCGACCATCGGGGAGGCCCGGCGATGAGCAGAAGTGACCGACCCCCGCGCGAGGACGGCGGCGACGAGGGCTTCCTCGACGGCGTCGCCGACCGTCTCGCCGCCCTCCCCACCGTCCGGGCCGTCGCCCTCGGTGGCTCGCGGGCGCAGGGCACCCACGGTCCGGACAGCGACTGGGACCTGGCGATCTACTACCGAGGCCCCTTCGCCCCGGCCGATCTCCGGGCCGTCGGCTGGGAGGGTGAGGTCTCCGAGATCGGCGGCTGGGGCGGCGGACTCTTCAACGGCGGTGCCTGGCTGTCCATCGAGGGCCGACGCGTCGACGTCCACTACCGCGACCTCGACGTGGTCGAACACGAACTCTCCGAGGCCGAGGACGGCCGCTTCCGCGTGGAGCCCCTCCTGTTCCACCTCGCCGGGATCCCCAGCTACCTGCTGGTCGCCGAGCTGGCGGTCAACCGCGTACTGCGCGGCGAGCTGCCCCGCCCGGCCGCGTACCCGGAGAAGCTCCGCACCTCCGCCGCCGAGCGCTGGTACGGCACCGCCCGCGCGACCCTCGCGTACGCCAAGGCCAACCACGCCCCGAAGGGCCGCCTCACGGAGGTGGCCGGCGCCCTCGCCACGGCCGCCGCACAGACGAGCCACGCGGTCCTCGCGGCACGCGGGGAGTGGGTGACGAACGAGAAGCGGCTGCTGGAGCGGGCGGGGCTGCGCGAGACCGACAACATCGTCACGGGCATCCTCACGGCGACGAGCGGTGACCCCGCCTCACCCGCCTCACTGGAAGCCGCCGTCACCGGAGCCGAAGCGCTCTTCGAGAGGGCGCTCGAGAGGGCGACGGCAGCCGCGACCACTGACCGAGGGACCAGGGCCTGACACAGCACCGGCTCCGGCCTCCCGAGGCCGTGCAGTGGTGCAGCTCACTGGAAGTGGTGTGGTTCCGCCTTGCGTTCATAAAGAACATGCCGTTTGCAGGCATCGTCACATCGCGGTAACACGAACCCTCCGGTCTCCACGGGTACGGGACATACCGTGGAGAACACCGAACACCGCCCGGCCGACGTCGCCCGAAGGCACACCCCCGCCCTCGTCCTGACAGGAGCCTGAACCGTGTCCCGCCCCGTGCTTGCCGTGCCGCCCTGGCTTGCCCATGCTCTGCGTGCGCAAAGGGCGCCCGTGCCCTGGTCCGCGGTGACCAGGGGCGCGCTGGCCGCCGGGCCGCTGCTGCTCGTGGCCGTCCTCCTCGACCGGGCCTCCGTGGGAGTCCTGGCAGCACTCGGTGCCATGCTCGCCGGGATCAACGACCGGCCGGGGAGCCGCAGAGCCTCGGTCAAGCGGCTCGGGGTGCCGGCGCTCGCCGGAGCCGCGGGGCTGCTCGTCGGGACGTATGCCGGGGAGCGGGTACCCGCCCCGGCGCTCGTTCTCGTGCTCACCCTGCTCGGGCTCCTCGCCGGGAGCGTCAGCGCCATCGGGCCCGTGGCGTCCGGGGCCGGGACGCAGTTGCTGGTCGCCGCGGCCATCGGGGCCGGGATGCCGCTGCCCGAGAGCGGAGGGGAACGGGCGCTCGCCTTCGCCGGCGGGGCCGCCTGGCTGCTCGCGCTGCGGCTGCTGCTGCCCACACCCGCGGTGGTCGCCGGGGACGCGCGGCCGGCGTTCTGGCTGGACTTCCGGTTCGACGGGGAGCGGGACGCCGTCGCCAAGGTGTACGACGCGATCGCCGCCCTGCTCGACGCCACGGGTACGGCGAACGCCACCGCCCGGAGGGCCGCCCTCACCGCCGCCCTCGACCACGCGCAGGACGCGCTCGCCGGGCCCCGGCTGCGGCGGTACGCGAGTTCCTCGACCGAACGGCGGCTGCACGCCCAGTACGCCGCCGCGCTGCCGCTCGCCGAGGCGGCCACCGCGCTCGCCTGGGCGGGAGACGCCGTGCCCGGGCGGGCCGCGGAGGGGCCACGGCGCCTCGCCGCCGCCGTACGGGCCAACCGGCACACGGGCCCGCTGCCCGCGCCCGCCCGGTCCGCGCCCGCGCTGCGTGCCCTCGACGACGCCCTGTTGCAGGCCGCCGAGGCGTTCGACCACGAGGAGGAAGCGCCCGACAAGCGCCTCCACCGGCGGCGCCGCCGTACCGTCAGGTCGCTCGTGCGCGGGGCGCTCGGTTCCGGTGGGCGCGAGTACGGGATCCGGGTCGCCCTGTGCTTCGGGGCCAGTTCGGCCGTGGCGCAGGCCCTGCACCACGAGCACTGGTACTGGCTCCCGGCCACGGCCGTGTTCCTGGTCAAGCCCGACCTCGGGCCGCTCGCCTCGCGTGTGCTGTGCCGGGCGGCGGGGACCGTGCTGGGGGCGGTTCTCTTCGCGGGGTTCGCCGCCGTGCTGCCGCGGCCGGAGGGGCTCGTGGCGCTCGTCGCCGTCTGCGGTGCGCTGATTCCCGTCTCCACACGGCACTTCGCCGCACAGACCGGCGTCGTCACCGTGCTGGTACTCGCCCTGGTGATGGTGGGCGGGGACCCCCAGGCCTCCTGGAGCCGGATCGCGGAGACCCTGCTGGCCTGCGCGATCGTGCTGCTCGTCGGGCATCTGCCGATGCCGGGGCAGCGGGGCGGGGGAGTACGGGCCCGGCTGGTCAAGGC
>NZ_VJZE01000271.1 GCF_009377205.1 Streptomyces phyllanthi | reverse complement strand
ATAAGAGGCAGCCCCTCCCCCGCCCCAGCGGATCACTCCACGCGAACGTCCCACATACCCAGGTGACGGTTGGTGAAATCCGTCACTCTCACACGCCAGAACGCCGCAGGAGCAGCTTCGCTGCCGAAGTCAGCGAGGACAGGCGTGCCCCTCCGCCCGGTGGCTCATCCACACCGCCACATCGCACACCCGCAGCGCACTCACCGCTGATGATCGTCCGGTGGCGTTTGGCCGATCAAGCGCGGTCGTGGAGCGTGACCTGGTAGCCGTCGGGGTCGGCGAAGGTGAAGGTCCGGCCGAAGGGGCCGTCGATCGGTGCGGAGACGATGGTGTGACCGTCGGCGACGAGCGCGTCGTGGATGGCCTGGACGTCGGTGGCGTGGAGCCAGATCGCGGCACCGATGCCGGGCTGAGCGACGGATGCGAGGTCGGTGCCGGGAATGACGTCGCGGAGTGCGAACGCGATCGGCTTCGTCTCGAAGACGACGGCGTGCGGAGGTCCGGCCGACGAGCGGACGAGGCCCAGGTACTGCTCGTAGAACGCCTGTGAAGCGTCGAGGTCGTGCACTTGGAGCGAGATGAAGTCGGGGCCGGTGGCGGGCATGATGACACTCCTTGTTTTCATGTCAGTTTTCTGACATGCGGGAACCTATGTCAGAATGCTGACATGAGTCAAGAAGGTGTCGGCGTCGACCTGGAGACGTCACTGGGCTACCTGCTCAAAGAAGCGTCGAGCGCCCTCCGCGCGGCCATGGAGGAAGTGCTGCGGCCGCTCGGGATGAGCGTGACGCACTACTCCTGCCTCGAGCTGCTGGCGCAACGACCGGGCTTGTCGAACTCCGAACTTGCACGGGGCGCGTTCGTGACACGGCAGACGATGAACGTGCTGCTCCAGACCCTCGAACGAGACGGCTACGTGACCAGACCCGCAAAGGCACCCGTCGGAAAGGCGCTTCCCACACGGCTCACGCCCCGCGGCCGACGAAGCCTCGAGAAGGCAAGCACAGCCGTCCGGTCCATCGAGGCCAAAATGCTGACCCGCCTGACCGAGACCGAACAGTCAGACGCGTCCCGGATCCTGCAGAGCATGATCCATTCCCTGCACCGTGACAACAAAGACGCATAGCTCGTTCCCCGACGCACGTCTCGTCGCACCCGAACAGGAATGCAGCCAACCCCGAAATCCGTCTCAGCAACCCCGAAAACCGACAGACCCCGACTACACGAGGAATAGTCAAGACCTGTGGATTCGGCGTGGTTCAGCGGTAGCGCGGCAGTCCGCCGAGGTCCGGGAGCTCGTCCTCGAAGTCGCAGGCGGCAACGGCGTCGAGGCCGCGGTTCCAGATTGCTTGAGGACACGTGACACTGCTTCGACGAGGACCGGGGCGGGGTCATCGGCTTCCGCTTCGATCGTGAACGGCCACCCGATGAAGTCTTCGGCCAGCCCGTCGTCCGGATTGTCTCGGATCTCGAAGACCATACGGCCTGATCGGACCGTGTAGTGATCGTCGGCAGGGGCTCCGAGGGTTGTCCCGACGAGCGCGGTCACGGACTCGCGATGGCCGTCTCGCACAAAGATCTGGCAGTCTCCGTAGTCCTTCGTCGTGTTCACGCGGCCTGCTCCTGTCGTTCGACCAGGATGCCGTTCTCGAACGTGGCGCCCGCGCGGACCAGGGCGACGAGGTGGGCTCCGGTGACCGCGCGCCAGCGGGCCCGGGCGGACTCGACGAGCTTGAACACCATCGCGAGGGCTGCGGCCGGGCTGCCGGCACCGCGGGTGACCTTGGTGCGGAGCTTGACGGTGGAGAACGTCGACTCGATCGGGTTCGTGGTCCGCAGGTGGATCCAGTGCTCGGCCGGGAAGTCGTAGAACGTCAGCAGCTCGTCGCAATCCTCGGTGATCTTCGCGACGGCCTTGGGGAACTTGGCACCGTAGGTCTTCGCGAACGCCTCGATCGCCTTCTCGGCGTGCGCGCGGTCCTCGGCGTTGTAGATCTCCTGCATCGCCTTCGTCGCGCCCGGCTGTGCGGACTTCGGCAGGGCGTTCGTCACATTCCGAGCCTTGTGGACCCAGCACCGCTGATGACGGGAGGCCGGGAACACCTCCGCCAGTGCCTTCCACAGGCCCATCGCGCCGTCGCCGACGACCAGCTCGGGATCGCGCATGCCCCGGCGGCGGCAGTCGCGCAGCAGGTCGGCCCACGACTCGGTGGACTCCCGCAGCCCCTCGGCCAGCGCGATCAGCTCCTTGGTGCCGTCCAGGCGCACACCCATCAGCACCAGGACGCACGAGTGCGCCTGCCCGAGCCGGACCTTGGGGTGCACCCCGTCGGCCCACACGTACACGTAGTCGGCCTCGGTGAGGTCGCGCTGCTGGAAGGCGGCGTGGCCGTCGCTCCACTGCTTCGTCAGCCGGGTCACCGTGGCCGGCGACAGCCCGGCCGAGCTGCCGAGGAACTGCTCCAGCGCGGGCACGAAGTCCCCCGAGGACAGGCCGTGCAGGTAGAGCAGTGGCCACCTCGCTGACCTCGGGCGACTTGCGGCACCACGGCGGCAGGATCTTCGAGGAGAACCGCATCCGCTCGCCGGTGGCCGCGTCGACCCGCTTGTCGTTCACGCGCGGGGCCGTGACCTCGACGGGTCCTGCGGCGGTGGTCACGGTGCGGGGCCGGTGGTGGCCGTTGCGGACCACCAGGCGTCGCCCGGCCGCGTCCGTCTCGGTCGCCAACTCGGCTATGTACTGGTTGACTTCGGCCTCCAGCGCGGCGGCGAGCATCCGCCGGGCACCCTCACGGACGATCTCATCGATCAGGGAGCCGGACTCGGTCGATCCGTCGGCATTCACTACGCTGAGCACGGGCGTGCCTTCCCGACCCGCGCTGCGAACGCGGGCCTACTCAGTGACCATCACAGGATCATTCGGGAAGGTACGCCCTCCGCGTCCCATCCCGGGGCTGATCCACAAGTCCTGAGCATTGCTCCACCTTCGACCGTGACGGAAACCTGTGGCTCGCGGACGGGCTCAACGACCGTGTGCTGGGCTACCAGGGCAAGCTTCACACCGGGATGGCGGCATCCCGAGTCCTCGGGCAGTCGGACTACACGTCCGGAGGCAAGTGCAAGGACATCGGCAGCAGCGACGGCATGCCCCCGTCCGGCGGCGCCGAAAGCGTCACCAGCACTTCGCTGAGCGTCCCGGCGGGTATGGCGTTCGACCGCAACGGTGACCTGTGGGTGACCGACTCCTTCAACCACCGCACCCTGAAGTACTCGGCGCACCCCAAGCGCTGAACGCACGGCACGCGTTTCCAGCCGCATCCGGCCCGGGAGGCCGAGGCGTTCCTTCGCCTCGGCCTCCCAGGCCGTTCGCTGCCGCCTGCCGTACGCACGCCGCAGTTCAAAAGCGAGTCGTAAGAGACCGCCGCGGGGATCGCGATCAGGTTGATGTCGGGCGCGGACCGCGGCCAACCGTCTGCCGGCGTTTCCAGAGACCGCGGGCCGATCAGCGCCGCACATGTCCCAGACTCGCCGAATCAACGGCTACCGCAACGACCCCGAGGAAAAGGAGTTCTCCCAGCACCAGCAGGCCATCGCCCTGGGACTGGGTCTGGCGCCGTCCGATCGACGCCAGACGGTGGGAGATTCCCTCGCGGCCGACGTCCGGGCTCGGGACAACCACCTGTCGACCGGCATCATGGGCACACGGTTCCTGTGGGACGCACTCACCTCCACCGGGCATCTGGACGAGGCGTTCGCCGCCGCGACCCAGACCACCTTCCCGTCATACGGCTACTGGATCGACGTACTCGGCTGGAACGCGCTCGGCGAGAACTGGCCAGCGGACACGCGTTCCCGCAACCACATGATGTTCGGAACGATCGTGCAGTGGTTCTTCGAGGACCTCGCAGGCAACCGCCCCACCGGGGCCGGCTTCTCCGAGATCGAGTTCCGGCCGGAGATCCCCAGTTCCGGCCTCGACTGGGTCAAGGCGTCGACCGACACCGTGCGGGGCGAGGTGGCCACCGACTGGCGCAAGAGCGGCAACGGCCTGGAACCGGAGGTCACCGTGCCCGCGGGATCGGACGGTGTGGTCTACGTACCCGCGTCCAGCTCGCGCCTGGTACGCGAGCACGGCACCGGGGCAAACCTGGCCGCCGAAAGGGCTCCCGGCGTCCGGCTCGTCGGTCAGCAAGGGGACCGCGTCGTCTACGAGGTCGGCTCCGGCACCTACAAGTTCCGCGTCCTGGACGCTCAGGGCTGAGATCCACGTATGCGGAGCCGTGCCGACCCGCGGTGGCGGTCCCATACCGACCGCTCGATGCGCTGAACGGGTGATGGCCGAGGTGTCGGCGCACCGGGCAGGGGACCGCGTTCCACGCACGGCGCCGCCCAGCAGGTGAACACGTGTGTCCTGTGCCAGGCACGACCGAGCACAGGACACACGTCGTCGCTTGTGGTGCCGCGCCGACAGCGCCGGACCCGCGAAAGCTTTCCTCACTCACATCCGGACCTTTCCCGAGCACGGTTGAACCTGCGGTTCTCGGTCGGATACGCGGTCACGGAGCCAGTCCGTCGTGCAATCCGCTCACTGCCCGAAGCTCTCCGGCATCCCGCCTTGGACCAGAACGGGACACTGCGAGACGGCGGCGAGGTCGCCGAACTGACCGGCATGGTCGACCTCGCCGGTTACCCGGTCGGCACCCGCATCACCGTGCGGCGCGAACGACCGCACCCCGGCGCCCAACTGTCCCTGTTCGACCACGACAAGGGCCTGGGGCACCAGGTCTTCCTTACCGATATCCCTTACTCCGGCGGCGGCTCCGCACAGTTCCTCGAGGTCCGCCACCGCGGACACGCCACCGTCGAGGACCACATCCGGTGCGGCAAGAACACTGGCTTCGGCCGCTTCCCCTCCCGCCATTTCGACGTCAACACCATCCGGCTTGAACTCAGCCGCACGGCGATCGATCTCATCGTCTTGCCCGCGTCCTCCTGCTGGATGGCGACCTCGCCGCCGCCGAACCTGGCCGGGACTCCACCATGCCCAGGCAACATAATCGCCTCGGCCACCCAACAGTTGAAGATCAACGCAGCCGCCTCAGCCCAACCGTAGGGTCGGGGGCTGGCGCGGTGGCGGAGTACGTCCGCTCCGTTTCCAGCCCCCGCCGCATCGAACCGTGCGTGCGGTTCTCCCGCACACGGCTCACCGACGCCGTTCACCGCCGGCATTCGGCCTGCCCCGCCAGTCCCGGAAGGGTCTGGGGGCGACGACGGTCCCGTGCAGGGCGACCAGCCCCAACGAGTCGGAGGCCGCGTAAGCGACCACCGACCAGCCGAACTTCCGGCTGCGCCGGTGCTTCTTGGCGATGAACCCGCCGATCCGCATCCGCGCGTACGAGCTGATCTGGTCAAAGCGATGAGCCGAGTTTCCGAACCGGAAATACGCGGCCCACCCGCGTAGGAACGCGTTCACGTCCTCCACGATCACTTTGACCGGCCGCAACATCCTGCGCCGCTCCGTGAGTTCACGGATCCGGTCACGAGCATGCTTCACCGCCCTGTCCGAGGGCCAGCGGGCAAGGAAGGCGATCGGACGCCGCCCGCCACGAGGCCGGGACGTGACCCACCGGTGATGGAACCCGAGGAAGTCCACTCCCCCGCCTCCGACCTGCAGGTGCACGATCCTGGTCTTGGCCGCCTTCGGCTCCAGACCGAGTTCGGCCAGCAGGGCCTTCAGCTGCCCAAGGGCGGCTTCGGCCTGCTCGCGGGTAGTGCACATCACCACGGCATCGTCGGCATAACGGACCAGGACCCCATGACGACGCACGTCCCATGCCCGGTCCAGCCGGTGCAGATAGACGTTCGCCATCAACGGTGAAACCACACCGCCTTGTGGGGTCCCAGTCACCGGCCGACGGACCTGCCCGTCCTCCATCACTCCGGCACGCAGCATCGCGCGCAGGAGTTTGAGGACCGACCGGTCGCAGACGCGTTCCTCGACCGCCTGCATCAACTTCTCATGCGGAATCGCCTCGAAACAGTTGGCGATGTCCGTCTCCACCACCCAGCGCCTGCCCCGCCATGCCTCGTCGATCAAGACCTGGAGGGCATCGTGCGCCCCGCGCCTGGGTCTGAACCCGAACGAGCACGGGAGCATGTCGGCCTCGAAGACCGGCTCGAGCACGATCTTCAGTGCGGCCTGCACGATCCGGTCACGGACTGAAGGAATCGACAGGGGTCTCTGTTCCGCGGTCGTGCCGGGTTTCGGGATGAATACCCGGCGCGCGGGCAGCGGCCGCCAGCGTCCTTCCTTGAGTTCCACGGCCAGTTCGTCAAGGAGCCGGTCGATGCCGTACTCCTCGACCTGCGTGAGAGTGGTGGCGTCAATGCCCGGAGCGCCGTTGTTCCGACGCACCAGCACCCACGCGCGCCGCAGGACGTCCCTGCGGTGGACCTTGTCCCTCAGCGCGTGGAACCGTCGTCCGGGATCGGCCTTGGCCGCCCGGTAGAGCGCATGCTGCAAAGCTCGGACCGGATCCAGCTTCAGGGATCCCGACGTGGCGGAGCTAGCCGTAACGGCACTCACCAAGTCCCTCCAGACAGACTGCGCATCGACGAAGCAGCGGCCCTTCCCTGGCCGGGGGTTGTGTTGTCCGCCGGCTCATAGCGGTACTACGGCCGCCTCCGACGCCCACCCGGCTCGCGCCCACTTCCCGGGGTGCACCCGGTTATAGGACGCGCAGCTTCCGGCGGCAGCTGTCCGCAGGCCGCCGGGCCGGGGAGGGCCTCCCCAGTTCCCGCTGTCACCGTCGCAACGTTCCATGCCCCATACGCCGGGGAGTCCTTCACGGCTGCATCTCCAGGATCTTCGCCGCTTCCATGGCCTTCGCCCTGATTTCGGGGGCTCGGCACTCCCTGTCCCCGCCCCAAAAGGGCGGGCCTCTAACGACGCCGCAGGCTTCGCGTGATGCTACGGACCGCTGCTTTGCTCCCCCTTCACAGGGCTTTCGACACTGGGCTTCAACGCCGGGCGTTTCCCCCCGACGCCGCCAGTCTGCTACCGGGCCTCCTGGCAGCTACCCGGACCGGACTTCCACCGGCAGGCGACAACGAGCTTACGACTCAAGATCAGCTACATCACGAAGACCTCCGAGTCTGCTGGGCGCGCGAAACGGCGAGGCTAGGGGCTGATGTCCTCCAGGGCGATCAGTGCGCGGGCGAGTGCGGGATTGCGCGAGTGTCGGGGCCACAGCAGATGCAGCTCCACGGGTTCGGGGACATGCGTAGCCAGTGGTACGAACGCAACGTTGGGGATGCGGAGCAACGTTGCGGAGGCGGGGACGAAGGCGACGCCGCGGTTGGCAGACACCAGCCACAGCATCGTGAGCACCTGGCTGACGCTGTGCACCACGCGTTCCTGTGCCAGCGGGACCATGCTCACCATCAGGTCGTAGAAGTAGCGGGCCTTTTGCTGCGAGTGGAAGATCAGCGGCTCCCCGGTGAGGTCCTCGGCGCCCACGGGTCGGTCCAGGTCGATCAGCCTGTGCTCCGCGGGCACGGCGAGCAGCAGGGCCTCCCGGTGGAGCAGCCGGGAGTCGAAGAGCTCGGAGTCGAACGGCGGGCGGGCGAGGCCCAGATGGAGGTCCTCGCTGGCCAGCGCCGCGATCTGCTCGCGGGTGACCATCTCGTAGAGTTCGATGCGCACTTCCGGCAACTGCTGTTCCAGCCGGTTGAGGAGGTGGCCGAGCGTGCCGAACGTCGAAGCCGCGGTGAAGCCGAGACGGACCACACCACGCGATCCCGAGTGGATGCGCTGCGCCAGGTTCGGCGCCGCCTCGGCGATGGCCAGGATGCGTCGCGCCTCGACGAGGAAGGCCTCGCCGGCCGGAGTCAGCTCCACATGACGGTTGTCGCGTTCGAGTAGTTGGACGCCGATGGCGGCCTCGAGCTTCTGTATCTGGCGGCTCAGCGGTGGCTGGGTCATACGCAGTCGCGCGGCCGCTCGGCCGAAGTGCAACTCCTCGGCAACGGCCACCAATCCGCGGAGTTGCTCCAGGGTGTAACCCATGCAAAGAAGGTATCAGCCCATGCACTAACGGAGTTGGACAGGCATGAAGGGTGATCATAGGCTGCGCGACAGTGTGGACCGCGGCACCCCCCCACCACCCTCATCGCGCTTGGGGAGAACTCATGCAGAACAGGCTTCGGGTGCGCCGCCGCATCGTGGCTGCAACCACGGTCGCCGCTACGCTCGCTTTGGCCGGCTGCGGCGGAAACGTCGGGGATCAGAAGTCCGAGGACGACGCCTCCTTCCCGGACCGCGGGATCACCCTCCTCGTCGGCCAGGACGCCGGCGGCAGCACCGACCTCACCGCGCGGGCCGTCGCCGATCCCGCGGACTCCGACCTCAAGCAGACCATCACCGTGCTCAACAAGCCCGGCGCCAACGGCGCCCTCGCCGCGAAAGAGCTCGCCGGTGCCAAGGCAGACGGCTACACGCTGATGGTCTTCGTGGGCTCTCTGTCGTACATAACCCCGCTGGCTGTCCCGGCCGACGAAGCCGTCGACGTCAACGACTACGAGGTCGTCACCGGCCTCTCCCAGGACGACTACGTCCTCGTCGCCAGCGCCAAGTCCGGCTTCAAGACGGTCAAGGACATCGTCGACGCCAAGAAGGCCATCAAGTACGGCACCACCGGCGTCGGCACGGGCAGCCACCTCAGTCAGGCACTGCTGTTCTCCCAGGCGAAGGTCGACGCGACCGCGGTGCCGTTCGACGGCGGCGCCCCCACGCTCACCGCAGTCATGGGCGGCCAGGTCGACGTCGCCTCCATCCAACTCGGCGAGGCCCAACCCCAGATCAAGGCGGGCAAGATAGCCCCGCTGGTGACGTTCGCGGAGAAGCGGCCGTCATACATGCCGGACACCCCGACAGCCGTCGAGGCGGGCTACGACGTCCCGGTCCAGCAGTCACGCGCGATCGTCGCCCCCAAGGGCACCCCCAAGGACGTCGTCGTGCGACTGCGAACGGCGTTCCAGAAGGCGTTCGCCAACGCGGAGTACAAGGACTTCAACACGCAGCGACTGCTCACTCCCAACGAGGTGGACGGTCCCACCGTGATCGACCAGTGGACGGCCGCGCTGAAGAAGTACCGCGACCTCACGGGCCAGTACAAGATCGACCTGAGCGAAGACTGATGAGCTCGCCCACGGAGATCCCGTCGGATGCGGGTGAGCCCGCCGACGAGAATCGACCACCGGCGGCAGGCCCGGCGACCCAGCTCGTCACGGCCGTCGTCGTCGTGGCTCTCGGTGCCACCGCGCTCACAGGGGCGCTGAACCTGGGCGTTGGGAGCCCCGCCAAACCCGGCCCTGGCACCTGGCCTGCCCTCGTGAGCGCGGCACTGACCGTCCTCGGTGTCCTCCTGGCCGCCAATGCCCGGCGCATGGACGACGCCGAGCAGTTCACCCGTACCGGACTTCTCGTATCCGTAGCCGTCGGCAGCATGGTCGCGTTCGTGGCGGTCGTCGGCGTCATCGGCTTCGAGATCCCTGCGGCGCTCCTGACGTTTTTCTGGCTCCGCGTGCTCGGACGGGAGAGCCGGCGGACCTCCATCGTCGTCAGCCTCGTCCTCACGATCCTCCTCTACGCGCTGTTCGTCGGCGCGCTCGAGGTCACCATCCCCCACCTGTTCTGACCCGATACCGCCACAGGTCTGGGAGGGCCGTTGGACGTGTCCCCCGTACTCGACGGCTTCGCCGTCGTTCTTGAGCCGGTCAACCTCTTGTACTGCCTCGTCGGTGTGCTCATCGGCATGCTGGTGGGTGTCCTGCCCGGTCTGGGACCGGCCGCGACCATAGCCATTCTTCTCCCGATCACCCTGGGCATCGAACCAGTGACCGCGATCATCATGGTGGCGGGCATCTTCTACGGCGCGCAGTACGGTGGCACCGTCACCTCCGTACTCCTGCGCCTGCCAGGCGAGGCGTCCTCGGTGGTGACCGTCTTCGACGGACACGCGCTCGCCCGTCAAGGCCGGGCAGGCACGGCCCTGGGCATCGCCGCGATCGGCTCCTTCATCGGAGGAACCCTTTCGGTCATCGCCCTGACCCTCGTCGCACCCGTGGTCGCCGAGTTCGCACTGGACTTCGGCCCGCCCGAATACACACTGCTGGCCCTGCTCGGCATCCTGCTCGTAGCCACGGTCTCCAGCGGCGGCAAGCTCAAGGCCCTCATCGCCGCGGCCATCGGCCTGCTCCTGGCCACCGTGGGCCGCGACGGATTCACCAGCACCGAACGCTTCACGTTCGGCAGCCTGTCGCTGGCCGACGGTCTGGACTTCGTGCCCATCGCCATGGGCCTCTTCGGCCTCGGCGAGATCCTCTACACCCTGGAGGAGCGCCACCGCGTCGTGCACGCACCGACCACCGTCGCCAACGTCTGGCCGAGCCGGACCGACCTACGGCAGTCCTCCGGCGCCATCGGCCGCGGCGGCGTCCTCGGCTTCCTTCTCGGCATCCTCCCCGGAGGCGGAGCCGTACTTGCCTCGCTCGCCGCCTACGCCCTGGAGAAACGCCGGTCGCGTCATCCCGAGCGGTTCGGCCACGGTGCCGTCGAAGGGGTGGCCGCCCCCGAGACCGCCAACAACGCCGCCGCCACATCGTCGTTCATCCCTCTTCTGTCCCTGGGCATACCCGCCAACGCCACCATGGCAGTCATCTTCGGCGCCCTGCTGATCCAGGGCATCACCCCGGGCCCACAGCTTGTCACCGAGCATCCCGAGCTGTTCTGGGGCGTTGTCAACTCGATGTATCTCGGGAACATCCTCCTGCTGATCATGAGCATCCCGCTGGTCGGGCTGTTCGTGCGCATCCTGCGCATACGCCCGTCCATCCTCGCCCCCATCACGGTGCTCATCACGCTCATAGGCGCGTACACCGTCAACAACAGCGTCTTCGACATCGGTTTGGTGGTCTTCTTCGGCGTCATCGGATACCTGATGAAGAAGCTCGGATTCGACCCCGGCCCGCTCGTGCTGGCCTTCGTCCTGGGATCGCTGCTGGAGACCGCGCTTCGCCGCTCACTGCTGATGTTCGACGGAGACCCGGGCGGTTTCGTCACACGCCCGATCTCCGGAACCCTTCTCGTGCTCTTCCTCGCCGTGGCGCTGGCACCCGCCGTACGCACGGCCTGGCCCAACCGCAAAAAACCCTTCGACCCAAGCAAGGAGACGGTATGACCGTCCGCAGGGTGTGCTGCCGACGCATGTGATGGTGCGGGAGTTAAGACAGCGATGGAGCGACGGTAGCCCGTAAGAGTGGACAAGCACGGTCGACAGCGGGGCGACTTCCCGCGCATCGACCCCCGGGCGGCCATGGACAAGAAGCGCCACAGCTGGTTCAGCTCGTTCAATCCCACCCTGGGACCGCGGCCATCCTGAGCGCGGTGGGTCCGCCGTTCAACAGCATCGCCCACCTGGACAGCGAGACCGGCGAGCGTGCCGGTTACCACCCGAGTTCAACGCGTGGGGCGGGCCACAGGGCGCGCTCGGAACGACGTGGATCAACTGGGCCGAGCTGGAAGCCGCCAACTGGGACGAGACCGATCGGCCCGGCACGCTCAGCCGCAGCGCTGTTGCCGGGGCAGAAACAAACTGAGCGCCAGTGTGGGACGTGATGCGGACGCCGGCCCAGCTGCATGGGTGCGACTCGTGGTCCGGGTTCCACTGATCACAGAACTGGATGCCGCCCGTCGCCACCGCTTGGCTTCCCCATGGGGAAGCCACTGAACACACGGCCCAGGAATGCCACCGCTTCGCCCAGGCAACGGCTGTCGCGGCCGGAGCGAGCAGGGTGCTGCGCCGGACACAGGTGCCACTTCTCCAGCATGTGGCTTCTGTCCCGCAAGACCGCTCGGCTGCTTGGCAACGGCCACGGTCAACTCGAGGGTTCTGAGGGTGCCTCCGTGACGCCTCAGCCAGGTGATTCAGGCCAGTCCACTGATGGGCGTAACCATCATGGAAGGGCGGTCACAGCCAACTGGCCTGCTCAGTCACAGCGAGCAGGCCGCGCGGGGTAGCTCCAGCTCCGTGGTCTGGACGTGGGCAGCGTCCTGCCGCGGAGACCAAGCTGGGATCAAGCCGCCTCCCAAAGGCTGGCATCCAGAATGCGGGCCGCCTTGGTGATGCTCCCAGGCATCAGATGCCGGTAGGTGCGATACGTCTCCTCGATGGACTTGTGCCCCATCCATTCCGCCACATCGGGTGATCGGTATCCCGTGGCCGAGCGCGTTCTAAGCGCTGTCCCGTAATTGATCTACGACATGCTCATTGACCTGCCTGTTTCTTCGTCATCCGGCGAGGGTGAGGTTGTGCAGGCGGGCGATGCCGAGCATGGCGTGGTGGACGCCATCGCCCTTG
>NZ_VJZE01000270.1 GCF_009377205.1 Streptomyces phyllanthi | reverse complement strand
GTGCCGGGTCGGGCGCCGGTGCCGGAGTCGCGGCGGGCGCGGGTGCGGGTGCCGGGGACGGCTGAGGCTGAGCCTCGGGCTGTGCCTGGGGCTGTGCCTGCGGCTGGGGCTGTGCCTGCGGCTGGGGCTGTGCCTGGGCTCCGTCGGGGCTTTCCTGCATCGTCTTCTCCTTTTCCGTGGTCGTACGGGCGGCAGTGGCGGAGGCGGAACCGTGTGCGGCGACGTACGGCGACCCGCCGACGCCGGACCGACCGGGAGCCGGAGGGAGAGCCGGGGAGGAGCGAGCCCAGAGGGCTCCGGGCACAGCACACGCGAAGGGACCGACAAGTCTCAGGACTCAGGGCCCTGAGAGCGGGCCGGGCGGGAGACGACGAGCTCCTGCAGCGGGTCGGCGTTGCTCCGACGGACTCCCGGACCCGGCCGGCGACGTGCGGCGGGTCGGCAGGGCCTGCCCCGTACCCCGCGCGGGCTGTGCCTCACCACGCACCGGCAGCCTCGTCCCCGTGCGGGTCGGAGTCCTTCGTTGTGCCGTCAATCGTCCATCTCGCAAGTCATGGCTGTGCTGGAACACATCGACCCTCGCAGATGTCACGTGCACGGTCATCAGCAGAATTACGCACCCGTCTACGTAACTTTCCCCCGTATGCGGTTCGTTGACCACCTCGCGCGCGGGCACCTAGCGTGTGGAGACCGGTTGCCGTCCATGACTCACCGAGCCGGAAGGCCCCTTCCTTGAGCGAGCGTCCCCTGGCCC
This sequence comes from Streptomyces phyllanthi, assembly GCF_009377205.1. Classification (GTDB taxonomy): domain Bacteria; phylum Actinomycetota; class Actinomycetes; order Streptomycetales; family Streptomycetaceae; genus Streptomyces; species Streptomyces phyllanthi. The sequence goes on along the minus strand of NZ_VJZE01000270.1, from coordinate 11,676 downwards.
TTTTCGCCATGACCGCCCGGAACCTCCCCCAGATCTTCCCGCCCGACGTGCTGACCCGACTGCGCGAGGCCGTGGACATCGATCCCACTCTGGTGGCCGAGGACGGTTTCACCGATCCGCGCCTGCGGGACGTGCTCGCCGAGACGGAGATCCTCGTCACCGGCTGGGGCTGCCCCCGTGTCGACGAGGCGGTACTCGACGCGGCACCCAGGCTGCGCGCCATCCTGCACTCGGCGGGCTCGGTGAAGAGCTTCACCACACCGGCCGTGTGGAAGCGAGGGATCACGGTCTCCTCGGCGGCCGGCGCCAACGCGCTGCCCGTCGCCGAGTACACGCTCGCCATGATCCTGCTCGCGGGAAAGGACCTCCTGGTGAGCAGGGAGCGCCTGAGAGCCGAACGGGTCCATCCCGGCTGGGAGGTCGTCCCCGGCATCGGCAACCACGGCCGCCGCGTCGGCATCATCGGCGCCTCCCGTATCGGGCGCCGGGTCATCGAGCTGCTGCGCCCCTTCGACCTGCGGCCCAGCCTCACCGATCCGTACGTCGACGAGGCCGGGGCCGCCGCGCTCGGAGTTCCCCTCCTGCCGCTCGACGACCTGCTGCGCACCTCCGACATCGTCACGATCCACGCCCCGCAGACCCCCGAGACCCGTCATCTGATCGGCCGCCGCGAACTCGCCCTGATGCCGGACGGAGCGGTCCTCATCAACACCGCGCGCGGAGCGCTCCTCGATCACGACGCGCTCATCGACGAACTACGCACCGAGCGGATCAGCGCGATCCTCGACGTCACCGACCCCGAGCCGCTGCCCGCCGACTCCCCGCTCTTCGACCTGCCCAACGCCTTCATCACCCCGCACCTCGCCGGCTCCCAGGGCAACGAGGTGGCCCGCCTCGGTCTGGCGGTCACGGAGGAGGCCGAACGACTGCGCTCCGGGCAGCCGTTGTGCCACGGCATCGAGCTCACGGCACTGGAGCACACGGCTTGACCATCGACGGGCCGGGGTCTCCGCGTCCACCGTCTCCCGTGTGCACTAGGCTCCCCGGCTCCGTGCCCACCGCCGGATGCTCGCGATGGAGCGCTCCTTCGATCCCCGGGATCCCGCTGTTTCCCCCGCGGCCGTGGCGAACGCCGTGATCGGCGTCCACCGGGTGCACCCCGTGCCGGTCGTCCACCTGACCGCGGGGAAGTCCGTGATCTCCGTGATGGACGCCCGGGGGATCACTCGGGTGCGCAGGTAGCCCCGGACGGTCAGTTTCCCGCCGGCGCACGAGGCCCCCAACCGGCAGCCGCGGACGGCGAGGACCGCGCATCCGACCACGGCGACACCCGCCGCGAGGCGCCGGAGCCCGTCACCGGCCTGCGCCCAGTAGAGAACGCTCACGACCCCCGGGACGACTCCCAGGCCGCTGTTGGCGACGCGGTTCCACAGTGAGGGCGACAGTTCCATGACGCTCCTCGTCCGTCCTGGAGTGCGAGGCGACTCCAGCCGTGGCCGGTCGCTCAGGACACTCCTGAGGGGACCCGGCACCCTGTGCGCCCGGGCGGGGGCATACCGTGAGGAGTCGAGCACAGCCGCCGCTGTGAGCCGGGAGCGAGGAGAAACGGGATGGGCAGCCGCACCGCGCTGGTCGAGGACCTGATGGAGAGGTTCCCGCACGTACCGCGGGAGGCCGTCTTCAAGGAGGATCTGCTCAGGGGCGGGGTGGCCTTCGACGCGTCGGCGCTGAGCGACAACGAGAAGGGAGAGGTGAAGCCGAAGTCGTACTTCATCTTCTCCTTCGACCACGGCACCCTGCCCGAGCTGGGCGAGGCCGCGCTCCGGCGCCCGCCCGAGGAGATCATCCTCACCGGAGGACCGTACGACCTGCGGCGCACCGTCGTGTCCGTGCGCGTGAACCCGTCCTCGCCCTACCGGGTCGCGGCCGACGAGGAGGGGCTGCTCGGGCTGTACCTCGACGGGACGCGGATCGCCGACGTCGGCGTGCCGCCCATGCCCGAGTACTACCGGCACACCCTCGCCAACGGGAAGTCCGTGATGGAGGTCGCCCCCACCATCCAGTGGGGGTATCTGATCTACCTCACCGTCTTCCGGGTCTGCCAGTACTTCGGCGCCAAGGAGGAGTGCCAGTACTGCGACATCAACCACAACTGGCGCCAGCACAAGGCGGCCGGACGCCCGTACACCGGTGTGAAGGACGTCGAGGAGGTCCTGGAGGCGCTGGAGATCATCGACCGGTACGACACCGCGAAGGCGTCCACCGCCTACACGCTCACCGGTGGTGCCGTCACCTCGAAGGTCGCCGGACGCGACGAGGCCGACTTCTACGGGCACTACGCCAAGGCCATCGAGGAGCGCTTCCCGGGCCGGTGGATCGGGAAGGTCGTGGCGCAGGCGCTGCCGAAGGACGACGTCCAGCGGTTCAAGGACTACGGCGTGCAGATCTACCACCCCAACTACGAGGTGTGGGACCGCCGTCTGTTCGAGCTGTACTGCCCCGGCAAGGAGCGCTACGTCGGCCGTGACGAGTGGCACCGGCGGATCCTGGACTCCGCGGAGGTCTTCGGCGCGAGGAACGTGATCCCGAACTTCGTGGCGGGCGTCGAGATGGCCGAGCCCTTCGGTTTCACGACCGTCGACGAGGCCATCGCGTCCACCACCGAGGGCCTGCGGTTCTTCATGTCGCACGGCATCACGCCCCGGTTCACCACCTGGTGCCCCGAGCCCACGACCCCGCTCGGCAAGGCGAACCCGCAGGGTGCGCCGCTGGAGTACCACATCCGGCTGCTGGAGGCGTACCGCGCCACGATGGACGACTTCGGACTGTCGTCCCCGCCCGGATACGGTCCGCCCGGACCGGGCCGCGCGGTCTTCTCGGTGAGCTCGTTCATGGACAGCCTGTCGGCCGAGGAGCCCGTCGGCACGTGATCCGTGAGGCGGTTGAGTGGATCGGGACCGCCGTACGTACAACTCAACAGCGGCACTCGGCGGTACAAGTGGCGACCGGCCGGTAACCCATTTGAACATGCGGCTTGTCAGTTGTGTGGGAGCCGTGAAAAGCTCGGGCTCCGTCGTGAGACACCTTCAACTCCCTTAGTCATAAGGCGAGTTGTCCTTTGCATTGTGGATGCGCCCCGTTTCGGGTGGACGCACCCCGCTCTGTGGATGCAGGAGACACATGCCCGACCTGCCGAAGCCCCAGGACGCCACCGAAGCAGCGATGCTCTCCGAGTGCTGGGACGCGGTCCTCTCGTACGCCGACCTGTGCACCTCCGGGTCGGCATCGGCCACACAGCTGGCGACCGAGGCGTTCACGCACGGCATACAGGAGGCCCGCGCCGACGAGGCCAGAGCCGGCCGGGGCGCGGGCCGACGGGTCCTGCGGCTGCCCCGGACCCCCTTCCTGCTGACCGCGGTCCGCTCCACGGCCGCCTCCTGGGAGGCCCACGGGCAGGGCCACCGGCTCGACCCCGATCTGCGGCTGTGGCTCAACTCCGACAAGGCCGCCCGCTACACCGGGCCGCCCCTGCACCGCCCGCTCGCGCTGCGCGGTCTGAGCGACATGCAGGAGCCGGACGCCGCGCTGCTGTGGCTGGCCGAGGTGGAGGCGCTGCCGCTGCCCATGGTGGCGCGACGGCTCGGCCTCGACCCGGCCTCCGCGGCCGAGGAGCTCTCCGAGGTACGGGCGCTGTTCCGGGACCGCTGCCACCGCAACCACCTCGACACGCCCATGGACGCGGGCTGCCGCAGCTACGCGCGGCTGCTCGACGCGGTGACCCGCTCACCCGGCGCGGAGACCCCCGAGGACCTCTCGCGGCACCTCGCCACCTGCGTCGACTGTGCCGAGGCCGCCGCCTGCCTGCGACTGCACGGCGGCGGCCTGCCCTCCGCGCTGGCGGGCGGTGTCATCGGCTGGGGCGGTCTCGCGTACCTGGAGCGGCGCCGCCGGGCCTCCGAGGCCGGGCTCGCCCCCGGCCGCGCCGACGCCTCGGGCACCGACCGGGGCCTGTCACCGAGCAGGGAGCCCAAGCCGCGCGTCGGCCGCACCGGCATGCTGGTGGGCGCCGGCCTCGTCTCCGTGCTGGCCCTGGCGGCCTCCCTCATGCCCTTCGGCTCCGAGGGCGGCGAGCTGGCACAGGGCGAACCGGTGCGGCAGCCGGTGTCGGATCCCGACATCTCGCTGCCGACCGTCGCACCGCAGCCGACCGACACGTCGGGCGACCCCTCGGAGCTGCCGCGCGCCGACGCGAGCCGCACACCGGGCGACGATTCCGATCCCGAGCCGCAGGGCGAGGGTTCGTCCCCCGCCCGCGTGACGCACCGCCCGGTCGAGCCCGGAAAGTCCGAGGACTCCTCCTCCTGCCGCGTCCGCTACGAGATCGTCAACGAATGGCCGGACGGCTTCCAGGCCACCGTCACGGTCACCTCCACCCAGGCCCTCGACGACTGGCGCATCGGCTGGACCTTCCAGGACGGCCAGCAGGTGACCCAGATGTGGGACGGCTCCTACGACCAGGACGGCTCCCGCGTCACGGCGTCCGCCGCCGACTACAACCGGTCCGTGGCCGCCGACGGCACCTTCGGCGTGGGCTTCCTCGGCTCCTGGGAGGGCGACAACTCCACCCCGCGGAACTTCACACTGAACGGGGACGGCTGCACGACGGCCGGCTGAGGGCAAGGGCAAGGGCAGGGGGCGGGAGCGCCGCCGGGCGCGTGCTTGGCGGCGGTGCGCGGGCGACCCGGACGCCCCGTCCGGCGTGCCCGTCCCGGTGGGCCCGCCGACAATGTCCCCATGCCGGGTCGCATCGAGGACTACGCCCTGGTCGGAGATCTGCTCACCGCCGGTCTCGTGGGCCGGGACGGCAGCCTGGACTGGCTGTGCCTGCCCCGCTTCGACTCACCCGCGTGCTTCGCCGCCCTGCTCGGCGGCCCGGACAACGGCCGCTGGCTGATCGCGCCCGCGAACCAGGACGGTCACGACGGCCCGTCCGCCCGCCGTCGCTACCGCGGCGACACCCTGGTCCTCGACACGGAGTGGGCCACACCGACCGGCCGGGTCCGCGTCACCGACCTCATGCCGCCCCGCGGGGACGCCCCCCGCGTCATCCGGGTCGTCGAGGGCCTCTCGGGTGGCGTCGACATGCGCGTGGACCTGCGGCTGCGCTTCGACTACGGGCGCGTCCTGCCCTGGATGCGGCGCCTGGACGGCGCCCTGACCGCGATCGCCGGACCGGAGTCGGTATGGCTGCGCACCCCCGTACGGCTCACCGCGCACGGCCACACCCACACCGCCCGCTTCCGGGTCACCGCCGGTGAACGGATTCCCTTCGTGCTCGCCTGGCACCCCTCCCACCTGCCCGCACCGGCCCCCGTGGACGCCTTCGAGGCACTGCGCGCCACGGAGACGTACTGGACCGAATGGCTGCGCCCGCTGACGTACGACGGGCCGTACCGCGACGCCGTGGCGCGCTCCCTGATCACGCTCAAGGCCCTCACCTACGAGCCCACCGGCGGTATCGTCGCCGCCCCCACCACCTCCCTCCCCGAGGACATCGGCTCCACGCGCAACTGGGACTACCGCTACTGCTGGCTCCGCGACGCCGGGCTCACCCTGGAGGCCTTCCTGCGCAGCGGGTTCACCGCCGAGGCCGACGCCTGGCGGGCCTGGCTGGAGCGGGCGGTCGCCGGGCGGGCCCAGGACATCCAGATCATGTACGGCATCGCGGGCGAACGGCGGCTCACCGAGTGGGAGGCCGACTGGCTGCCCGGGTACGAGGGCTCACGGCCCGTACGGATCGGGAACGCGGCCGCCGGACAGCAACAGCTCGACGTACCCGGCGAGGTGATGGACACCCTCCACCTCACCATCCGCTCCGGACTGCGCCCCCGGCACCATCTGCTCGCCCTCCAGCGGGTCCTGCTCGACCACCTGGAGCGGGTGTGGTCCGACCCCGACCAGGGCCTGTGGGAGACGCGCGGCGCCCCGCGCCACCACGTCCACTCCAAGGTGATGTGCTGGGTCGCCTTCGACCGCGCGGTACGCCTGGCGGAGGGCCACGCGCGCCCCGGCCCGGTCGAGCGCTGGCGCGGGGTCCGCGACCGTATCCACCGCGAGGTGTGCGAGAAGGGCTTCGACCCGGTCCGCTCCACCTTCACCCGGTCCTACGGGTCGGACCACCTGGACGCCGCGCTGCTGCTCATCCCGCAGACCGGCTTCCTGCCCCCGGACGACCCCAGGGTCGTCGGCACCGTCGAGGCGGTACGGCACGAACTCGACTCCGGGGGGCTGGTGTCGCGCTACTCGGCGGGCGGCGGCACCTCCCCGGACGGCCTCGCCGGCCCCGAGGGCACCTTTCTGGCCTGCTCGTTCTGGCTCGCGGACGCCCTGCTGCTGACCGGCCGCGAGGACGAGGCCCGCGCCCTGTTCGAACGGCTGCTCGCGCTCCGCAACGACGTCGGCCTGCTCGCCGAGGAGTACGACCCCGTGGCCCGCCGCCAACTCGGCAACTTCCCCCAGGCGTTCACCCACGTGCCCCTCATCCGGGTCGCGTACGAACTGGACCGGCACGCCACGGAGCACCGGCGGGGTGTTGCGCGGCGGGGAGAGGAGAACCGATCGACGGCGTTCCCTGAGGGCCCGCTGGGGTGAGGCACGCCTGCGTGTCGCTGAGGCCCCCGCCGACAACCAGCACGCTTCATCTGTCGGTGTGCGGGGCTGTCGCGGGTAGTTCCACAGTGACGCGGATCCCCCCTTCAGAACGCGGGGTGAGAGTGAGTGTTCCGTCGTGTGCGTGGGCGATGGTGTTGACGATTGCCAGGCCGAGGCCGACGCCTGCGTGGTCGGTGTGGATGCGCTCGGTGCCGCGCCGGAATGGTTCGGTGAGTGTCGAGGTCCGCTGAGGGGTGAGCTTCTCACCGGTGTTTTCGACAGTGAGCACCACAGTCCTGGGGCGGACGCCGGTACTCACCCACACGGTGCCCTGTTCAGGCAGGTTGTGGACGATCGCGTTGTGCACGAGGTTCATGGCCAGCTGCATCAGGAGCGCTTGCGATCCGATCGTGGGGGTGATGTCGCCGCGGGTCTCGACGGTGACGCCGTGCTTTTCCGCGAGGGGGAGGAGCGTTTCGGTGGCTTCTTCCGCCATGAGGGACAGGTCGACCCGTTCTCGGGTGAAGGACCGCCGCTCAGCGCGGCTGACCAGGAGCAGTGCCTCAGTAAGGTCGATCGCCCGGGTGTTGACGGCGTGGAGGCGGTTGATGAGTTCGCCGGTGTCGTGGTTCGGATCGGTGCGGGCCACGTCGAGAAGCGCCTTCGAGATCGCCAGCGGGGTGCGCAACTCGTGAGAGGCGTTGGCTGCGAACCGCTGCTGCTCGGCGACGTGTGCTTCGAGCCCTGCGAGCATCGTGTCGAAGGCGTCGGCGAGTTCGCGGAACTCGTCCTTGCGGCCCGGTAGCCGGATTCGGTGGGAGAGGGATCCGGCCGTGGCCAGGCGGGTGGCGTGGGTGATGCGGGTCAGGGGGGAGAGCATGCGGCCGGCGAGGATCCACCCTCCCAGGAGACCGAACACCAGCAGGAACGCCATGACTACGCCGGCCCCCGACGCGTAGTTGAGCGCGAGCTGGCGGCGGACCTGCAATCCGCCGATGCCGCCTTTCACTTCGGGCAGGTCCCTCAGCAGGAAAACCCACACCGCCGCGACCATCAGGACACCGGCGAGCATGAGGAACCCGGCATAGCTGAGGGTGAGCTTGAGGCGAACGCTCAGCCCGGACGCCCTATCCACGGTCTCCTCCCTCGTCTCCGGCCTCCGGTCGTGTGGTGATGCGGTAGCCGACGCCCGGCACGGTGGCGATGATCCAGGGTTCGCCGAGACGCTTGCGCAGGGCCGAGACGGTGATGCGTACGGCGTTGGTGAAGGGGTCGGCATTCTCGTCCCACGCGCGTTCCAGGAGTTCCTCGGCGCTGACGACACCGCCTTCGGCGGCGACGAGGACTTCGAGCACCGCGAACTGCTTCCTGGTCAGCGCGACGTAGCGGCCGTCCCGGTGGACCTCTCTGCGGAACGGGTCCAGCCGCAGGCCCGCGATCTCCCGCACGGGAGGCCTGTGGTGGGCACGTCTGCGGTCGAGTGCTCTGAGCCTGAGCGTGAGTTCCTGGAGTTCGAAGGGTTTCGTGAGGTAGTCGTCGGCGCCGAGTTCGAACCCGGAGGCCTTGTCGTCGATTCGGTCCGCCGCGGTGAGCATGAGGATCGGCATGCCGCTGCCGGAGGCGACGACGCGTTTGGCGATCTCGTCACCGGAAGGTCCGGGGATGTCGCGGTCGAGGACGGCGATGTCGTAGGCGTTGACGCTCAGCAGCTCCAGAGCGGTGTCGCCGTCACCCGCGATGTCGGCCGCGATCGCTTCCAGGCGTAGGCCGTCGCGGATGGCTTCTGCCAGATAGGGTTCGTCCTCGACGATCAACACACGCATGTAATCAAGGCTATGAGCCGACGCGTATCGTCGGCATATCGAAATCCGCATACATGCCGGCAACACCGTGCTGCCTTGACTGGCGGTATGACTCGAACCCCGTCACCAGCACGAACCACGACCCGCCGAAATCGCCGGCTCCTTGCCGTCGGCCTGACAGCCGTCACAACGGCGATCACCGCAGCCCTCGGCTACCGGTTACCCAAGTCCTCGTCCTCCTCGACGCCTTGGCCCCCCTCGACCGCGTCACTCTCGCAGACTCACCACAGTGAGCACCGTGGCGCGCTCGGCGAGGCCGACGGTGCCGTCCCCGACAGCGGGTGTCGGGGGACGCGGTCGGCATCGGGCGCTCCGATGCGACGGCGTGGGTGTCCCAGCACGGCGCCGAGTACGGGCTGTGCCGGCTCTACAGGAACGAACCACCACTACGAGCTGCGCACCGACGCGATCGATCGAGGTTGCCCGCGCATGTATGCCGACCCCACCCAGGACCCGAGGACGCAGCAGTGACCGGCAGTGAGCGAGGACAGACGACGACGCGGGTGGACACGGCGGAGACCGCACAGGGCGACGTCGGCCTCCGGGGTACCGGCTCCGGCACCCGGCGGGCCCGCATCCGCCGGGCGATCCGCGGAGCCTCCCGGCCGGAGCCCTGGAAGCGCGGCCTGGTGCTCGCGACGGTGGCGCTGCTGCTGGGCCTGCTCATGCTGCTGCACGCGAGGATCCCGAACAGGATCGGGGGCATCGGCAGCCTGGTGGAGACCTTCCTGCCGTGGTTCGGCCTGTTCATCCCGGTGCTGCTGGCCGGGGCGCTGTGGCGCCGCTCCGCCTCCGCGGTGGCCGCGCTGCTGCTGCCGGCCATGGTGTGGCTGAACCTCTTCGGCGGGCTGCTCAGCGACAAGTCCCACCCGGGCAGCGGCCTCATCGTGGCCGGCCACAACGTCGGCGCCGACAACCCCGACCCGGTCGGCACCGCCCGCGACCTGGTCGCCTCCGGTGCGGACGTGCTGGCACTTCAGGAGCTGACCCCGCAGGCCCGGGGCACGTACGAGAAGGAGCTGGCGAAGGCGTACCCGCACCACACGGTGCTGGGCACGGTCGGGCTGTGGAGCAAGCTGCCGCTGTCGGACACCCGGCCGGTCGACATCAAGCAGGACGTCGGGCCGCTGGCGGACACCAAGCCGGTCGACGTCAAGATGGCCTACAACCGGGCGCTGCGCACCACGGTGGCCACGGCCCAGGGGCCGCTGGCGGTGTATGTGGCCCACCTGGGGTCCGTACGGGTGAATCCCGGGGCGGGCTTTTCGACGGCCCATCGGGACAGGGGCGCGCAGGCGCTCGGCAAGGCCCTCGCCGCCGAGCAGAACGAGCGGGTGGTGCTGCTCGGCGACCTGAACGGCACCACGGACGACCGCGCGTTCGCCGCCCTAACCTCGCAGACGCGCTCGGCCCAGGACGCGGCCGGGGACGGCTTCGGCTTCAGCTGGCCGGCGAAGTTCCCGGTGGCACGGATCGACCAGATCCTGGTCCGTGGCGTGGAGCCGGACAGTTCGTGGGTACTGCCGGCCACCGGCAGCGACCACCTGCCGGTGGCGGCCGGAATCAGCTGGTGAACACCGCGCGAGAAGGCTCCGGTTCCAGGATGACGACCAAGGCCACAGGCTTCTCCGAGCCGGCCATGACGCCGGTGCTCGCGCTCGCCCAGCAGCCGCATCGCACCCGGGGACGCGCCGCTCTGCGCGCCGGCCAGAGGCGCAAGCGCAACCTGATGCGGCTTCTGGACCAGCACGGTTTGTGACCCTGCCGGAAAAACGGTGGCGCCGGAATGCGACCGCCTCTAGGGTGAGATCGCTTCACGCAGTGGCTGTTGGCCGCTGCCGTCTGCCGAGTGAGAAACGGGAGGTGTGACCGATGGCTGTCTCTGTGATGGGCGCTGCCCGCAACCAGAAGTTCATCCACTCCACCTCCGTGGTCTCCGGCTGATCTTTCCTTCTTCTTCGCGCCTGTGAGTGCGCGCGGCCGGGGCCGCCCTGTGAAGGGTTCCCCTTGAATCTCTCTTCTCTTTCGGCTTCTTCCGCTTCGTCGCACCCTCTGGCCCCTTACGGCTGGGACGAGGGGTGGGAAGCGGAGTTCGCTCCGTACGCCGGGCAGGGTCTCCTGCCTGGTCGTGTCGTACGTGTCGACCGCGGCCAGTGCGACGTCGTCACTCCCGGCGGTACCGTCCGTGCCGACACCGAGTTCGTCGTTCCCCGTGACCCGATGAAGGTGGTGTGCACGGGGGACTGGGTCGCCGTCGACCCCGAAGGCAGCGACCCGCTGTATGTGCGGACGCTGCTGCCGCGCCGCACCGCCTTCGTGCGGTCCACGTCGTCCAAGCGTTCCGAGGGCCAAGTCCTGGCCACCAACATCGATCACGTCGTCATCTGTGTGTCGCTCGCGGCCGAACTGGACCTCGGGCGCATCGAGCGGTTCCTGGCGCTGGCCATGTCCTGTTCGAGTGGTGAGGCCCTGCTGCACGAGTCGGCACTCTCCTGGGAGTCCGGTGCGCAGCCGGTCGTGGTGCTGACCAAGGCCGATCTCGTCCCGGACGCAGTGACGCTCGCGCATCTCGTGCAGGACGTGGAGACCAGCGCACCGGGCGTATCCGTGCTGCCCGTCAGCGCCACGCTCGGGGAGGGCCTGGACGTCCTCGCGGCGGTGGTCTCCGGGGGGACGTCCGTACTGCTCGGCCAGTCCGGCGCGGGCAAGTCGACGCTCGCCAACGTGCTGCTCGGCGAGGACGTCATGGATGTCCAGGCCACGCGTGACGTGGACGGCAAGGGCCGCCACACCACGACCACGCGCAACCTGCTCGCGCTGCCCGGCGGTGGCGTGCTCATCGACACGCCCGGGCTGCGCGGAGTGGGCCTCTGGGACGCGGGGACCGGGGTCGGCCAGGTGTTCTCCGAGATCGAGGAGCTGGCCGCCGAGTGCCGCTTCCACGACTGCGGGCATGCCGCGGAGCCGGGGTGCGCGGTCCTCGCCGCCGTCGAGTCCGGCACGCTGCCGGAGCGGCGCCTCGACAGCTACCGGAAGTTGCTCCGCGAGAACCAGAGGATCGTGGCCAAGACCGATGCGAGGTTGCGGGCGGAGATCCGGAAGGAGTGGAAGAGGCGGGGCGCCGAAGGGCGGGCCGCGATGGAGGTGAAGCGGGGGCGGTGGG
>NZ_VJZE01000026.1 GCF_009377205.1 Streptomyces phyllanthi | reverse complement strand
CTCCAGCCCTCCACCAACTCCGCACGCTCGTCGGCCGTGAGCATCGGCAGACCCGACAGGCGCACCTCCGCGTCACCGGCGACCGCGCCCAGCAACGTGATCAGGTGACCGGTCAGCCTGGAGATCGTCGCCGCCTCGAACAACGCGGTGCTGTACTCCACCACCCCGACCAGGTCCGCGCCGTCGTCCACCACGATCAGCCGCAGATCGAACTTCGCGACCACATCGGTTCCGACGTCGCCCGGGTCCTCGACGTCGTAGTTGAAGAACGCCTGGAACAGCGGGGTGCGGGACCTGTCCCGCTCGGTCACCAGCGCCTCGACCAGCTGCTCGAACGGCAGGTCCTGATGGGCGAAGGCCCCCAGCGCCGCCTCTCGCACCCGGCCCACCAGGTCGGCGAAGGACGGGTCGCCCGACAGGTCGGCGCGCAGCACCAGGGTGTTGACGAAGAACCCGATCAGATCCTCGGTCTCGGCGCGGTTCCGGTTCGCCACCGGGGTTCCCGCCACGACGTCGTCGGTTCCGCAGTACCGTCCCAGCAACGCGGCATACGCGGCGAAGAGCACCATGAACATCGACGCGCCGCTCTCGCGGGCGACCCTCCGCAGCCCTCGCGCTGTCCCCGGGGGGACGGCGAACCGGGTGACCGTCCCCGACGACGACCGGACCGGCGGACGCGGGTGGTCGGTGGGCAGTTCGAGCACGGGCAGCCCGTCCAGCCGGTCCCGCCAGTAGGCCAGTTGCCGGTCCAGCACGTCGCCGGTCAGCCAGGCCCGCTGCCAGAGCGCGAAGTCGGCGTACTGCACCGCGAGCGGCGGCAGCGGATCCGGCTTCCCCGCACGGAACGCCGCGGTGAGGGCCGAGAGTTCGCGCCGGAGGATCCCGCCCGACCATTCGTCGAAGGCCGCGTGGTGCAGGGTGAGCGACAGCACGTATCCGGCCTGGCCGAGCCGGATCAGGCAGGTCCGGATCAACGGGCCGGCGGCCAGGTCGAACGGGGCGACCGCGTCGAGGGCGACCAGCCGGTCGGCCGCCCGCACCGGCTCCGCCGCCGCCGACACGTCGGCTATCGGCAGCGGTACCGGGCCGGGCGGGTCGATCACCTGACGGGCCGTCCCGTCGGGGCCGGCGACCAGCCGGGTCCGCAGCGCCTCGTGCCGGGCCACCACGGCGTCCAGCGCGGCGCCCAGGGCGCGTACGTCGGTGTCCGCCGCCAGCGGCACGCGCATCGGCACGTTGTACTCGGCGGACCCGGGTTCGAGCTGGTCGAGGAACCACAGCCGCTGCTGGGCGAAGGACAGCGGCAGCGCCTGGTCACGGGGCGCAGGCGTCACCGGCGGGACCGGGGTCCGCACCGACGGCCCTTCGACGACCGCGGCCAGGCCCCGCACCGTGGGCTGGTCGAACAGGGCGGCGAGCGGCAGCTCGACTTCGAACGCCCCGCGCACCCTGGAGATCACCTGCATGGCGAGCAGGGAGTGGCCGCCGAGTTCGAAGAAGTCGTCCAATGCCCCGATCGGGTCCACTCCCAGGACCTCGGCCAGGATCCCGGCCAGCAGGTCCTCGGCGGGTGTCGCGGGCGCGACGTACGGGCCGTCCAGGTCGGGGCGGTCCGAGCCTGGGTCGGGGAGGGCGGCCCGGTCGATCTTGCCGGCCGGAGTGAGCGGCGGCGCGGCCAACTCGGTGAACGAGGCCGGAATCATGAAACCCGGCAGCCTGCCCCGCAGATACTTCCGCAGGTCGGCGGGGCCGGGGACGCTCGCGCCGGGATCGGCCGGGACCAGGTAGGCCGCCAGCCGGGACCGCGTCCCGTGCCCGGCCAGCGCCACGACTGCGGTCCGGACGCCGGGGTGGCCGGCCAGTGCGGCCTCCACCTCACCCAGCTCGACCCGGAATCCGCGCACCTTGACCTGGTCATCGGTCCGGCCCACGAACTCCAGGTCACCGGCCGCGGTCCACCGCACCCGGTCGCCCGTCCGGTAGAGCCGCGTCCCGTCCCCCGCGAACGGGTCGGCGACGAACCGCTCCGCGGTGAGGGCCGGGCGGCGGCCGTAGCCGCGCGCCACCTGCGGTCCGCCGATGAACAGTTCCCCGGTGCCCCCGGCGGGCACCGGCCTCAGCTCCTCGTCCAGGACGTGCAGGGTCGTGTTGGACAGGGCGGAGCCGATCGGTGGCGCCTCCCGGGTCTCGGGATCGACCTGCCCGGTGGTGACCATCACCGAGGCCTCGGTCGGCCCATAGGTGTTGACCAGCCGGCGGTTCCGCGCCCACGCCCGCGCCACCCGCTCGGTGAGCCGCTCGGCGCCCACCAGGACGGTGCCCAGGCCGGGCAGGTCCTCCGGTGACAACACGCCCAGCAGTGACGGCACCACGCTGGCGGCCTGCACCGCGCCGGCCTGGAGCATCGCGGTCAGCCGGGACGGCTCGGCCCGCTCCTGCCCGGTGGCCACCACCAGTGTCCCGCCGCACGCCAGCGTGGCCGCGATGTCGAGCACGGCGGCGTCGAAGCTGAACGAGGCGAACTGCAGCATGCGCACTCCGGGAGCCACCCCGAGCACGGGTCCCAGCCCGGCCACCAGATTGGCCAGCCCGGCATGGGGCACCTGGACGCCCTTCGGCGTCCCGGTCGATCCCGATGTGTAGATCGTGTAGGCCAGCCCTGCCGGGTCCACCGGCACCGGTTCAGGAGGCGCGGTGGGCAGCGCGGCCAGATCCGCGCGTACGGCCGGGTCGTCCAGCCACACCACCCTGCCGTCGTCCACCGCTTTCGCGACGGCGCCGTCCGGGACGCCCACCGCGGTCCGGTCCCCGACCAGGACGGCGGCGCCGCCGTCGGTGAGCATGAACGCGAGCCGCTCGGGCGGGTAGTCCGGATCCAGCGGCAGGTACGCGCCACCGGCCTGCCACACCGCCAGTACGGCTGCCACCATCTCCACACCGCGGGGCAGGTACAACCCCACCGCGGATTCCGGCCCGACACCCAGGGCACGCAGATACCGGGCCAGCCGGGCCGACCGCCCCACCAGCCCGGCGTAGGTGAGCGACCGCTCCCCGCACACCACCGCCACCGCGTCCGGGTGGGCCGCCGCCCGGGCGGCGATGAGCTCGTGCACTGCGACGAAATCGGCCTTTTCCCCGTCGGACGGGTGATCGGAAGCCACTGCCAACACCTCCGCCTGAACGCGGCGTTCAGGAAATCGTGGGACCGGAACCGCCGCCGGCCTGCCGGACGAACTGCTTGTCGTACAGATCCGCGTAGAGGCCGCCCGCCTCGAGCAGCACCTCATGGGTGCCGCGTTCGACGATCCGGCCCCCGTCGACGACCAGGATCTGGTCGGCGTCGCGGATGGTGGACAGCCGGTGCGCGATGACCAGCGAAGTACGGTCGGTCAGCGCGGTCTTGAGCGCACTCTGGATCGCCGCTTCGGACGCCGAGTCCAGATGCGCCGTCGCCTCGTCCAGGACGACGATCGGTGGGGCCTTCAGGAGCAGCCTTGCCAGGGCGATCCGCTGCTTCTCGCCTCCGGACATCCGGTAGCCCTGGTCGCCGACCATCGTGTCCAGGCCGTCGGGGAGCGATGCGATGAGATCCCAGATCCGGGCCGCGTCGCAGGCCTCGACCAGCTCGGGTTCGGAGGCGTCCGGCCGCGCGTACAGCAGGTTGGCCCGGATCGTGTCGTGGAACAGGTGGGCGTCCTGTGTCACCACGCCTATCGAGTCGCGCAGCGACGTCAGCGTGAGGTCGCGGATGTCGTGCCCGCCGATCCGCACGGTTCCCGAGACCGGGTCGTAGAACCTGGGTACCAGGTGGGTGATGGTGGTCTTCCCCGCGCCCGACGGACCGACCAGCGCCGTGAGCCGCCCGGCCGGAGCGAGGAAGCTCACCTCGTTGAGGATCAGGGCCTTGTCGCTCCGCTCGGGTACGGGGAGTGAGATCGACTCCAGTGAGGCCAGCGAGACCTCCGCTGCGTTCGGGTAGCGGAACGAGACCTCATGGAACTCGATCTCCGGTACCGCGCCGTGGCCGTTGGCGGCGGCGCCGGCGCTCGCGCCGACGCGCAGCCTCTTGGCTTCGGGCCGCTCCGCGACCAGCGGCTTGAGGTCCAGCACCTCGAAGACCCGGTCGAAGCTCACCAGCGCGACCAGGACGCCGACCGGCAGGCTGGACAGCTGGTTGACCGGGCCGTACAGCATGGTCAGCAGGGTGATCATGGCGACCAGCGTGCCGACCTGGAACTCGCCGTTGACGACGAGGGCGCCGCCGACACCGAGCATCAGCGCGAGGGCGAGCGTGCTCGCCAGGCCGATGACGAGGGCGAGCGTCTCGCCGGTCACGTCGGTCCTCACGCCGACGTCGCGGACCCGGCGCGCACGCCGGGTGAACAGGGTGGACTCCTGGTCGCGCCGCCCGTACAGCTTGACCAGCATCGCTCCGGCCACGTTGAACCGCTCGTTCATGAGCGAGCCCATCTCGGCGTTGAGCTGCATGGTCTCCCGGGTGAGCCGTTCCAGCCGGCCCCCGATGATCTTCGCGGGGAAGATGAGGAACGGGATGGTCAGCAGGGCGGCTACGGCCAGCTGCCAGGACAGGTAGAACATGGCGACCAGCACGAGGACCAGGGTCAGCAGGGTCTCCGCGGTCTGCGACAGCAGCACAGTCACCGCCTGCTGCGCCCCTACGACATCGGTGTTCAGCCTGCTCACCAGCGCACCGGTCTGGGTACGGGTGAAGAAGGCCAGCGACTGCTCCTGCACGTGCGCGTAGGCCTGGACCCGGAGATCGAAGATCAGGCCCTGTCCGATCCCGGCCGACATCCGGGCCCGGACGTAGTCGGTTCCGGCCTTCAGCAGGGCCAGCCCGGCGAGGGTCAGGGCGAACCCGACGACGACCCCCATCCGGCGCGGCACGATGCCCTCGTCGATGACCTTCCCGAACAGCACCGGGGTGAAGGCCGCGAGGCCGGCGCCCAGCAGCGTGACGGTCATCAGTAACAGCAACAGCCAGCGGTACGGGCGGACGTAGGGGACGATGCGCCGGATCGTCCCCGGCCTGAGCCGCTGGCGGGGCCCCGGCCGATCTTCCGCTTCCCTGCCGTCCAGTCCCGGGGGAGCTGGAACCGTCCTGCCTGTCATTCGACCGACTCCGTCTCCTACCCGTCCTCCACAATCGCTATGTGCTGATGGCAGAGAAACTCTGGGAAAAATAGACCAGCAGATTGCATTCTTCGTCTGATGTGTGCACGCCGGTGACGGCGCCGATCAGCAGAAGATGGGTCGTTCGCTCGATGATGTCGTCGACCTTGCAGATGAAATTCGCGGGGGCGTCACCCAGGATCGGGACGCCTTCCGCACTCGGCCGCCAGTCACCGTGGTCGAACCGTGCGGTTCCGCGGATCCCGGCCACGTTCCCGGCGAACACCTCGGCGACTTTGCGGTGCTGCGTGCCGAGGATGTTGACCGCGAAGGCGGGCACATCCTTGATCGCCTCCCCCAGCCGGCTCCGCCGGTTCACACCGACGACGAGGGAGGGGGGATGCAGCGACAGCGACGAGACCGCCGTGGCGGTCAGCCCGCACCGTTTGCCGTCGGCAGCGGTGGTGGTCACGACGCACACGCCGCTCGCCAGCCGCCGCATCCCCCGGACGAAGCCGTCGGCCAGGTCCATGATCAGTTGTTACCGTGCAGTCGGCGGAGGAACTCGTGGTTGGCGGGCAGCGACGCCGCGAGCGAACCCTGCTGCTCGCGGACCTCCTGGAACACGGTCTCGGCCCGCGCCACCGACCGTTCCCGGTAGGTCAGCGTCGGCGGGCCGTCCGGGATCAGGCCCAGTCCCGCCAGGATGCAGTAGTAGTTCCCGTTGTTCCAGAAATTGCGGAACTCCGCCTCGAAGTTGCCGTAGTACGTGCTCACGTCGGTCACCGGCTGGTCGACCGGGATCCCGGCCTTGAACGCCTCGATCTTGGCCGAGATGCTGTCCGACAGCCGCAGTTCCTTGTTCGCCGCCCAGAAAGGCGTGTCGTTTCTCGGCGAGAAGTAGTAGTGGATCTGCAGGAAGTCGCGGGAGTCGTCGAACATGGTCTCGATCTCGCGATTGAAGCGGTCGCTGAGCACCGGATTGAAGGTCTTGTCCGGGAAGTGTTTGACGAGCTGGTAGAGCGCGCCGTAGATGAAGTAGAGGCCGGTCGACTCCAGGGGTTCCAGGAAGCAGGACGACAGTCCGATGCCGACGCAGTTCTTCACCCAGGCGCGGCGGTTGCGGCCGACCCGGAAGCGGATCTGGTTGAGCTCGGCCTGCGCCGGGTCCAGGCTCCACAGATCACAGAAGTCCTTGGTGGCCTCGTCGCGCTCGGTGAACCGGCTGGAGAAGACGTAACCGCTGCCGAAGCGGCCGAGCATCGGGATTCTCCAGGTCCAGCCCGCGCGCATCGCGATCGACGAGGTGAAGGGCTCCACCCCGTACCGCTCGTCGTCGTGCGGAACCGAGGCCGCCACCGCGCTGTCGCACAGCAGATAGTCGCTCATGTCGACGAAGGGCTCGGCCATGGCCTTGTTGATGAGCAGTCCCCGCGTTCCGGAGCAGTCCACGAAGAAGTCCGCGCTCAGCGTCCGGCCGTCCTTGGTCCTGAGAGCCGTGATGTGGCCGCGCTCGTCGAGCACGGCGTCCTGCATCTCGCCCTGGACGTGCTCGACGCCGAACCGTTCCGTAGCGACCCGGCTCAGGAACGCCGCGAGCCGGTGGGCGTCGAAGTGCCACGCGTAGTTCGTGGCCCGCCGGCCGTCCAGCCACCGCGGCGACTTGTTGGCGTCCAGGAGGGGCGGCTCCTTGAAGCAGGCGTAGGCGAAATCCTGGTCGGTGCCGCCGGCCTGCTTCTTGTTCGCCCAGTAGTGGGAGAGCGGGAACTGGTCCAGCTCGGGGAGCAGGCCGAAGAGGTGGTAGAAGTAGTCGGTGCCCCGGCCCATCTTGCGGGGCACCGGTGCGGCCTGGCCGGGTGTCCGCCAGTTGATGTACTTGATGCCCATCTTGAAACTGGCGTTCACCTCGGGCATCCACTCGTCCTCTTCGATGCCGAGCTGATCGAAGAAGGCGCGCTGGAGGTTCGGGATGGTGGCCTCACCGACACCGATCTTGGGGATGGACGGCGCCTCCAGGACCGTGAGGCGCACGCTGCCCTGAAGGTGGCTGCCGAGGTAACAGGCGCTCATCCAGCCCGCGGAGCCGCCGCCCAGGATGACGACGCTCTTGATCCGGTTGTCCACGGTCACCAGCGCCATTCGTTCTGGCCGTAGAGGTGGTCGGCCTTGACGCCCTGGGCGGCGCACCAGCTCATGAACTCCTCGACCTGCTTGAGCTGGACGGAGTCCTCGTTGTACGAGGTCGCCATGACATGGCCGACGAGCCACTGCTCCTCGCCCATGGCGTAGATGTAGGCCTCGCCGGCGCCCAGCTCGGACACGATCGTGCTGGCCTGAGCCGCGTTGGAACCCGAGAGCGTCCGCGAGTCGCTCATCTTCTTGCTCACCGGCCGGACCAGCAGCGCCTGGTACAACCAGGTGAGCGGAGCCCCGGCGCATTCCATGCCCAGGAACGCCACGTCGATCTTCCCGACATGGCGACGCATGTGGCGGTAGAGCCCGGGGTCGATGCCGGAGGAGTCCGCTCCCACGAAGATCTTCCGCCCACCGAGCTCGAGGAAGTACGTCGACTTGGCCCGGATGTCCAGGTCGGCGTGCTCTCCGAGGAACGGCGCCGCGGTCACCTTTCCGCCCGGGAACTCCACCTCGGAGAAGTCGTCCACCTCGATCACGGGCAGGCCGACGCGCTCCAGGTAGAGCGCCAGCGACGGATCGCAGATGTTGCCGCGCGACGAACGCGGCACGACGACGGCGCCGACCCGGCCGCGCAGCTGCAGCAGCGTCTCCAGCACGATGTGGTCCTGGTGGCCGTGGGTGAGCAGCACCAGATCGATGTAGTCGGGCAGGTCCCGGTAGGTGTACCGGCCGGACGCCGTGCTGTCGGCGCTGACCCAGGGGTCGGTGATGATCGCGGCTTCCGGTGTCTGCATGACCAGGCAGGCGTGCCCGAAGTAGCGGATCCGGCCGCCGGCGTCGATGTGCCGGTCGCTCGCCAGGTCGGGCGCGTCCGTCAGGAGCCCGTTGAGCTGTTCGGCCTCGGAGTCGCCGAGTTCCAGCGCCTCGCGCAGACGGGCCTGCGTCGTCGGTTCGATCCGGGCGCGGAACAGGTCCACGAGGCCAGGGTGGCGGAACGGGATCGGCAGGTCGAGCACGCCGGGGGACGGCAGCCGCGGCGTACTGAGGATGAAGGGCCGTTCGACACCCGACTCGAGCGACAGCTGCACCGACTGCCGGTCCTCGGAATAGACGCTGCTCTCGTACACCACCGGCTCGTGGAACCGGATCGACGCCTGGTTGCTGACGTCGTAGGCGAGCTCCACCAGCCCGGAGAGCTCGGGTGGCAGCTTCGGGTAGAGCGGTGTCAGGTCGAACCCGGTCGCTTCCCGCCCGATGAGCTCGTCGGCCTCGGCGATCGCCTCCGCGAAGCGAAGCTGCTCGGCCCGATCGCGCTTGATCGAGGCCAGCAGCGCACGTACTTCTCCGCTGCGCTCCTCAGGGATGTTGACGAAGAAGCCGCCCCGCAGCTCGGGGTTGACACTCGCGTTTATGTGTACCTGTGGAGACTGCAGGTACGACTCGAGCAGCGGCACCTGAAGGAAGGCCAGGTTCATCGCCGACTGGACCGGGGCCACATTGTGCATCCAGGCATAGAACCGGTCAACGAGCGGTTCTATGATCGCGTTCGGACGAAGAAATCTTGGCTCGTCCATTTAGGTTCTCCTTCAGCAGTCCGGTGCTACTCAGTCGACGAGTACTTCGGCTTCTTCTACGACCTTCAGGCGCCCGGTTCCCTTGA
The DNA here is from genome assembly GCF_009377205.1 of Streptomyces phyllanthi. Classification (GTDB taxonomy): domain Bacteria; phylum Actinomycetota; class Actinomycetes; order Streptomycetales; family Streptomycetaceae; genus Streptomyces; species Streptomyces phyllanthi. Next base: position 32,848 of record NZ_VJZE01000026.1, on the reverse strand, counting down.
GGGTGGTCAGGTCGATATCGGCGATGCAGCGCACGGGGTCATCGTTGAGAATGAGTGTTCCCTCGACGTGCACGCTACCGCTGCCCTGGTCGAAATCGGCTCCGCTGGTGTCGGAGGCCGAGCGGTCCAGTTGAATTCCGAGATCGGTGCCGCCACGTGTCTCCGTGAACTTGATGAACACCGTCCCAATCTCGTCCAGCCGGGTCCTGAACTCCTCCAGCGAGGGGTTCGGTCCGCCCACCACCACCGGCTGATCGGTGGACAAGCGCTGGGTCAGTTCATCCATGGATTACCCTCCCGAGGGCGATGTCTTCACCGGCTGTCCGCTCAGCTCTGTTCCGACTCGGCGTAGGCGAAGGCCAGGTCTTCCGGAATCTCGAACTTCAGGACCTCCGTACAGAACTCCCGCCATTCGGGAGTGACGTCGGAGAAGAGCCGCTTGTCCTTGTCCTTGCCGACCGGGCTGATCAGCACGGTGAGTTCGTCACACAGAAAGACCGGCTGCTCATCCGCGATGTCGTGCTCCTCCGCCGCCGCGCCGGCGGCCCAGCCGGGGAACTTGCGCAGCTCACCCAGTGAATAGGCTTTGCAGTACTTCTTCACCAGTAACCCTCCAGAAGTTCCCGCCTTCAGGGACCATTCGGCGCCAGACGGACTTTACGACAACGGCGCTTCCCTATCGAGAGCGTCAGCCGCGGATCCCGGAAGCGCACCTGTTCAACTGGCGCGATTCGTCGGTTGAACGCGAGGTCACCATGTCTTGTTGGTGGCGTTCTTGGGTGTCATGGTTCAGTGATCTCATGCCGCGGGGCCTGCGACCATTTCACGGCCGGCCCCGAGACCGCGCTCTTTCCGGAAGCGAGATGTAGCCGATGAGCAGCACCGAGGGCCTTGACGAAGAAGCCCACGTCGTGGTTGTCGGCGGTGGACCAGGGGGATCCACGCTGGCGACGCTGATCGCGATGCGCGGACACCGTGTCGTCCTGCTCGAGAAAGAGAAGTTCCCCCGGTGGCAGATCGGCGAGTCGCTGCTCCCGTCCACCGTCCACGGGATCTGCCGCCTCACCGGAGTCGCCGACGAACTCGCCAAAGCCGGGTTCACCAAGAAACACGGCGGCACAATGCGCTGGGGTTCGAACCCCGAGCCGTGGACGTTCTCCTTCTCGGTGTCGCCAAGAATAGCCAATGAGACTTCCCATGCTTACCAGGTCGAGCGGAGCAGATTCGACCAGATCCTGCTCGACCACGCGCGGCACATGGGTGTGGACGTCCGCGAACAGCACACCGTCGTCGACGTGATGGACAGCGACGGCCGGGTGCGCGGGGTGACCTACACCGACGCCGAAGGCACCAGGGGAACGATCCGCGCGAAGTACGTCGTGGACGCCTCGGGCAACAAGAGCCGCATCCACCAGCGGGTCGGGGCGGCCCGGGAGTACTCGGAGTTCTTCCGCAGCCTCGCGCTCTTCGGCTACTTCGAAGGCGGCAAGCGCCTGCCCGAGCCCAACTCGGGCAACATCCTCTGTGCCGCCTTCGACAGCGGCTGGTTCTGGTACATCCCGTTGAGCCCCACTCTCACCAGCGTCGGCGCGGTCGTGCGGCGGGAACTCGCCGACAGGATCCAGGGCGATCCCGAAGAAGCGCTCACGTCACTCATCGCCGAATGCCCGTTGATCACCGAGTACCTCCAGGGCGCCACGCGGGTCACCGAAGGCCAGTACGGGCAGTTGCGGGTCCGCAAGGACTACTCCTATGCGAACACGAGATTCTGGCGCCCCGGCATGGCACTCATCGGCGACGCGGCGTGCTTCATCGACCCCATCTTCTCCTCCGGCGTGCACCTGGCCACTTACGGCGCGCTGCTCGCCGCGCGCTCCATCAACAGCGTGCTCGCCCAGGCGGTCGACGAGGACACGGCCTTCCGCGAGTTCGAGGAGCGGTACCGCCGCGAGTACAGCGCGTTCCATGACTTCCTCGTGTCCTTCTACAACCTGCACGTCGACGAGGCCTCCTACTTCTGGTCCGCCAAGAAGGTCACCGACAGCACCGGTTCCGAGCTGGAATCGTTCGTCAGCCTGGTCGGCGGGGTGTCCTCGGGCGAGGCCGCCCTGGCGACGAAGCAAGGGCTGGTACAGCGCTACAAGAGCCAGTCCAGCGAGTTCGCGGCGGCGGTGGACGAGCTCGCCCGCAGTGCGGAACCGAGCATCCTGCCGCTGATGCGGGCCTCGGTGGTCAAGAACGCCATGCAAGAGGGAGCCAACGAACAGATCCGCGCACACCTCGGGTCGGACATCGGCCCCGAGACCCCGCTCTTCGACGGCGGCCTGATCGCCTCGCCCGACGGCTTGAGCTGGTCACCGCCCGCCTGACCCACGGACGCGACCGGCAGCAGAAGGATTCCCATGAGGATAACCAGGCCAGCCGCACATGCGCGTGTTCCGCTCGATCAGATCGATCTGACGGACACCGGCCTCTACGTCAACGGAGACGCCCACCTCGTGTGGCAGACGCTCCGGGCCGAGCGCCCGGTGTTCTGGCAGGACCGGGGAAACGGCGACGGGTTCTGGGCCGTGACCCGGCGGGCCGACGTCCACCGCGTGCTCAGTGATCACGAGACGTTCAGCTCCGAGGGCGGGACCGCCATCTCCATGCTCGACGCGCCGGACCCGGCCGCCGGCCTCATGATGCAGTCGACCGACCCGCCCCGGCACCGGAAGTACCGTGAGCAGGTCGGCAGGCCGTTCTCCGCACGCGCCGTGCCCGCCTACACCGACTTCGTACGGTCGTTCGTCAAGGAGTCCATCGAACCGGCGCGTGACGGCGAAGTGTGGGACGTGGCGTCATCGTTCGTGCGGCTGCCGATGGCCCTCTGCGCCATGATGATGGGCCTGCCGGAAGACGACATCGACCCGCTGCTCCGGCTGGCGTACGCCTCCCTCGCACCGGATGATCCCCGGTACAGCACTCATGGCTCCACGAAGCCCACCGCCGGTTCGGCCCATTACGAGATCATGGGCTACTTCGCGAAATGCATCTGGGATCGGCGCAGGAATCCCACCGACGATCTGACCAGCTACCTGATGTCGATCGAGATCGCCGGGCGGCGCCTGACCGACGAGGAACTGCTGTACAACTGCCTGAGCCTGCTCCTGGGTGCCGTGGTCACCACCTCGCACGTCGTCAGCGCGACGATCATCGTGCTGGCGGAGGAGCACGGCGGGGAGGGCTTCTGGCCGGACGCCATGCGGGCGCAGGCGGCCGTCGAGGAGGCGTTGCGCTGGGCCTCTCCGGTGACCCACTTCATGCGGCGTGCTCGCCACGACACCACAATCGCCGGCCAGAAGATCGCGGCCGGCGAGGCGGTCACCGCGTGGATTGCCTCCGCCAATCGTGACGAGAGCACGTTCGAGCGGCCGTACAGCCTTGATCTCGAACGCACGCCGAACCGGCACATCGTGTTCGGGACCGGTCCGCACACCTGCTTGGGCAGTCATCTGGCCCGGCTGATGCTGCGGACCTCCTTCGAGGAGTTGTGCGCCGCCATCGAGTCCTTCGAACTCGCCGACAAGCCCGTGCACCTCGCCTCGAACGAGATAGCCGGTGTGGTCAGCCTGCGCCTGAGAACCAAGTTCCGGCCCTAGTCAGGCCCTGTCGTTTGGATCATCCCGGCGTCGCGGTGTCTGGCACGCGCTCCCCCAAGCTCTCGGCTTCGCTCGCGGGGGGCCCGTGACCCCGCCCGGCTCAGCCTAAAACGCACCGCACCTCACAGCCGGCCTGACCCAGACGACAGGACCTAGTGCTGTGGCCGGAAAGGTTTGCCGAAAAGCTCGCGGCGTCCGGTGCTGGGGGCACCTCCCACGCCGTTCAGGCAGTGGGGGAGCATCGCAAGGCGGAGCATCGCCCGCGTACTGGATGTACTCGGGTGATGCGACAACGCGGCGAGGTGCCGTGCCGGGCGTCGCGAGCCGGTGAACCTTTCCGGTCACAGCACTAGCGGCCTGTCCGGCGGATCAGGGTCGGACAGGCCGCGGCGTCATGGGAATGCCCTGCTCGAGCGAAGCCGAGAGCTTGGGGGAGCGTGCTGGGCGTCGCGACGTCGCCAAGATCCATCAGAAGGGCCCTGGCGCCGAAGCCGCACGGCACGGCCTCCGCGGCTACTCCTCCCAGCCCACGGCGGGTGCCGGGTCTCTCTCCAGCACCACCGGGAGGCTGCTCATGCCGGTGAGGAAGTTCGAATAGATCCAGCGTTCAGGCCTGGCCTGCCGGATCGCGCCGACGAAGGCGCGCAGGCCGTCCAGCATCGCGCGGATCTCGATTCTCCCCAGGTAGGCGCCCAAGCAGAAGTGCCGCCCATAGCCCAGCGCCAGGTGCCTGTTCGGTGAGCGGGTGATGTCGAATCGATCGGGATTCTGGAACACCGCCTCATCACGATTGCCGGAGACCAGCCACAGGGTGACGAGGTCGCCCGCCCTGATCGTGCGGTCCCGCAGGCTGATATCCGCAGTGGCGGTGCGTCCGAAGTGCATCGCCGGTGTGGTCCAGCGCAGCACCTCCTCTCCCGCCACGTCGACGGACGACTCGCGGTCCTTGAGCGCCCTCCACTGATCGGGGTTCTGGATGAAGGCCCGGACGGCTCCGATCATGGCAAGTCTGCTGGTCTCGTCCCCGCCCATGATCAGGCTGTAGCAGTTGAGGACGATGTCGAGGTCCTTGAGGCGCCTGCCGTCCACCTCCGCGGTCGCCATCAGGCTGATGGGATCGGTCCCTGGGGCTTTGCGGCGTTCCGCCACGAGGTTCTGGAAGTACACCACGATGGCGCTGCGAGCGGCCATGTCGGCATGGGCTTCCGGATTCTCGTAATCCGATGCCAAAGCGGACTTGGTGAGCTTGGCGACTTCCTGCCGGTCTCCTTGGGGAATATCGAGAAGGTCACATATGGTCTCCAGCGGTATGGCGGAGGCTATATCGCGGGCGAAGTCACATTCCCCCTTCTCGATGGCTTCGACTATCAACTGCTTCGCGATCCGGCGCACATGGCGTTCGACCCCCGCGACGGAGCGCGGCGAGAACGCCTCGAGCAGGAGCTTGCGCATGCTCGTGTGATAATTTCCGTCACTGACCGCCAGCATGCTGCCGGCGCCCATGTCCCCGCCCTTGAGCATGGTCGCCAGGACATTGCCTTTCTCGGACGTGAAATTGACGTCGTCCCGTAGCACTCGCACGATGTCGTCATATCTGCTGACCACCCAGAATCCGGGCCCCTCGGACGTCTCCGTGTGCCAGTGCACGGGATCCTGCGCACGCAGAACTCGCCACACCTCGAGCATGTCATGGTCGAGGTAACTCTTCGGGTCCACGAGATTCGGCACTACGACCGAGGATCGGGCCATGGTTTTCCGTCGTCTCCTTCGCATGCGCATCTCATCGATGACGCATCAGGTCGAGGATCTCTCCGGTCTGAAACTCAGCCCGTCGGAGCGGAGCCGGTCAATCGCAGCAGTCGTTTGGTCGAGCAGGCCGATATCCGCCAACCAGCGGTCGGAGTAAAAGGTGTCCAGATACTTGGTGCCGTCGTCGGGGCACAGGCACATCGGAAGCGAGGTTTCCCGCCGACCGGTCCCGGTGACCATCGCGTAGATCACGCTGCCGCTTGAACCGCCTACGGTGATCTTGAGGTCATCCCTCAGGACCCTGCACATGGCGAAGGACTCCGCCGCGCCGATCGCCGCGAAATCGTCGTAGCAGGTCTCGTCGAGAAAGCTCGAGCGCAGGCTGGATCCGATGCCGGGCACCAGTCGCCGACCCGTGCTGTCGGTGATCGCCTGCGACCCCACCGCGTCGACCGCCACGATGCGCATGTCAGGGCGGTGGCGGCGCAGGTACGACGAGACACCGGCGAGCGTGCCTCCGGTCGAAACGGCGACGTAGACACCGTCACAGGCGGGGCCGCCCTGCTCGGCGATCTCCCGGCCGGTCGTGAGCTCGTGGATCCGGGGGTTGGCGTGATTCCGGTACTGGTCGGGCCACCGATAGCCGGGATTGCCGTCGAGCAGGCGGGCGACCTCGCGCAAGCGGCTGACCAGGTACCCGCCGTACTGGTCCGGCTCGTCGATGAGCACGGTCTCGGCTCCCCACAGGCTCAGCCGCTCGCGTGTCGCGGCCGGTGTCCTCGGATCGATGACCGCGATGCACCGGCAGTCGATCTGCCGCAGCAATGACGCCATCGCTATGCCGAGGTTGCCCGATGTCGATTCGATGACAACGGTGCCCGGAGTCAGTGGTCTTTCGCGCTCTAGCATGAGGATGAGGCCGCTTGCCGTGCGATCCTTGATCGATCCGGTGATATTTTCGCCTTCGAGCTTGAGCAGAAACTTGCAGTGCTTCCCGCGATATTCAAAGGCTGCGGTCACCGTAGGGGTAGGCCGGAGACTGTTCCGGAGAAAGGCGGCGACAGTACGCTCCGAAGTTCGGTCCACTGTCCAACCTCCCGGCAAAATGACGAGCGCCCGTAATAAAACGGCCCCAACCCTGCGAATAAACCTAGGGCAGGACCGATTACGGAGCTACCTCGTCACTTGGTCCATCGCCTCCGCCTTCCTCGGGCGTCCGGTCCGGGCCCGGCGGCGGGTCGGCGACGGCGGCCTCGCCGGCCAAGAGGGCACGCCCAACGGCCGGAACAGGCACAATGAGGGCATGGGCTTAACGAGTGGGGGCTGGGCGGGAAAGGGGCTGCAGACCGGGGCTGGTCCGCAGCGCCCGACCCTGACGGGCGTGCTGCTGGGAGGGGCGGCGACTGCCGAGTCCATCGGGCGAGCCGTGATCTCTGACGGCAGCCTGTCGAACGTCCCGGTGCTCTGCCTGCTCGGGCTCGCCGGCACACTGCCGCTGACCTTCCTGCCCCCGGCCGCGGCCGCGGCGAGCATCTCCGCTGTCACCGTCCTGTCACTGGTGGGCTTCCACACCCTCACCGTGGCGGTTCTCTGCGCCACCCTGATCGTCTTCCACCGGCTCGGCCGGAGGGGTCCACGGCACGGCGGCGCCCTGATGCTCACTCCGGTCGCGGCTGTCTCTTTCCTCGCACTGGCGCTGTTCAGCCATCCGGAGCGTGAGGTCGAGATTCTCACCGTCGTGCTGGCCTCGCTCTCGCCGGCCGCGGCCTGGGCTGGTTCCGCCCAGCGAGCACACATCGACGCCGAACAGCACGGGGCGGCCCGGCAGGCCATCATGGGCCGTCTGATGGAGCACACAGCCCGCGGCGAGCGTGCGCGCATCGCCCGCGAGCTGCACGACGTGGTCGCGCACCATATCTCCGTGATCGCGGTGCAGGCGGAGACGGCCCGGCTGACCACTCCCGGCATGCCGGCCGCCGGGGCGCAGCGCCTGTCCGAGATCGGCGATGCCGCACGGGCCGCGCTGACCGAGATGCGGCGGCTGCTCGGCGTACTCCGCGAGGACACCGCGATCGAGGACACTGAGGACCGCCACCCGCAGCCAAGCCTGAGGCAGCTCAACGAACTGCTCGACGACGTCCGGAACGCCCATGGCGCCGGGACGAGGCTGATCATGCGGGGCCGGCCGGTGACGCTTGATTCCGGCATCGAACTGGCCGCCTTCCGCATCGTCCAGGAGGCCCTGACCAACGCACGGCGGCATGCCCCGGGCGCTGCGGTCGACGTTGAGCTGGTCTACACCAAAGAGGCGTTACTTCTGCGCATCCGCGACAACGGGCCAGGGCCGCCCGCGGCGTCGTCCGGCGCGGGACACGGGCTGCTCGGGATGCGCGAGCGCGCCGCCGCGGTCGGCGGCCGGCTGAGCTCCGGGTCCGCGCCGAGCGGCGGTTTCCTGATCGAAGCTTCGTTGCCGGCCAGGGTGGAGCAGTCCCCGCTCAGCACGGTGGACACGGTGAACGTCGAGACGGGGAGCGTTCGGTGACCGGTTCGCCGCCAGACATTCGGATCGTCGTGGCTGACGATCATCTTGTGGTCCGCACCGGATTCGCCGCACTGCTGGACACCCAGCCGGACTTCACGGTGGTCGGCACCGCGTCCGACGGGTCGCAGGCGCTCCAGCTGTGCTCGGATCTGTCCCCGGATGTCGTGCTGATGGACGTGCGCATGCCCGGCATGGACGGCATCACCGCCACCCGGCAGCTCACCGGCGCACACCCGGGCAGCACGCGCGTCCTCATCCTGACGACGTTCGACCTGGACCATTACGTCTACGACGCGCTCTGTGCCGGCGCCAGCGGCTTCCTGCTCAAGGACGTCACCGCGGAGACCCTCTTCGAAGCCGTGCGGGTCGTCGCGAGTGGCGAGGCGCTCCTCGCGCCGAACGTGACCCGCCGCCTGATCGCGGAATTCACCCGGCTCCGCCCACAGGCTCAGGACGCGCCCGCTCCTGAGCTCGGCGCGCTCACGGCACGCGAGACCCAGGTCCTGCGGCTGTTGGCGCGCGGCTTGTCCAACGCGGAGATCGCCGGTCGGCTCGTGATCACCGAGGAGACCGTGAAGACACACGTGAGCCGGATCCTGACAAAACTGGAGCTGCGTGACCGGACGCAGGCCGTCATCACCGCCTACGAGACGGGGCTGATCGTCCCGCAGGCCCGTGAACCACGCACGTGACGGCAGTCCCCGGCCGACCTGCGTCCAGCTCGCGGGAGCCAGAGACCCGCGGTCATGCCACCCGCAGCGCCACCTGGGCGGAAGTCCGATTGAGCAGGTAGGTCTCGACGTGCTGCGCATGAGCGGAGACGATGCCGGCGAGGCGCTCCGCCGCCTGGTCGAGCTCGTCCAGCGGCACCTTGCCGCTGACGCGCTCCAGCATGAACAGGGCGTTCCGGCTGTCGGGCCGCAGCATCGTCCTGTGGCAGTCGCGGTGATTCCAGTGCCGCGTCAGCACTGCTTCCGCGTCCGCGTACACCACCTCACCGACGCGCGCGCTCTCCCACTCCCCCGGTTCACCGAGCGGCTCGAACATGTCGCCATCGTGGGCATGGCGGATCACGATGTCGCCCACCACACGATCGAGGTCGAAGGCGCCGGCAGGCAGGCCCCACAGCACGGACACGGCGTTGTAGGCATCGACGGCCGGGCTGATCGAGGGAAGTGAACCTGACTTGCGGACCCTCCGCAGCAAGGCGTCCACGCTGGGCCGAAATCGCCGGGGGTTGGTTCCGAAGGCGCGGTAGGCCTCATGCCATGACGCGATGTGATCGCTTTCCTCACCGAAGGCTGCAGCACGCCCATTCGCGACCGCTTCCCCTGCTTTTGTCCGAATATCCACGGCCTCGCGCCAGGGGGACGAGTTATCCAGATTCACTGCGAAGACGAGCCGGATCTCGGTCTCGGGGAACGCCTCGGAAACTTCCGGCGCGAGGATCATTTTCGCCACTGCTGTACCGTCCTCCGGGGATCGAGACGTGTCACGACTGCCGCCGGTGATTCTAGCGGCCTGCGCGTCCCTCCGACTGGAGTCCCCGGACAGGTGAAGAAAGGAATCTCGTCCGGTGGCGCAGCCGCGCCGTATACCCTTCCGGATCATTCACCACCAGCCTCCGGTGCAGATTCCGGATCTGATGATGCGGAACGCCCGGCCACAGGTGGTGCACCGTGTGATATCCGTCGCCGTGCGGGTGGATAAAGATTCGCGGCATCAGCCCCAGGTTGGAGATGGTCGAATCGAACACGGTATGCGAGCCGGTATAAATGTGCTCGTTGCACTCCCCGAGAAAACGCACGACAGGCAGCAGGACGCCGTATCCGAGGAGCCAGACGCCCGCCGCGGCCAAGGCGGCCGACCAGCTCCCCCAGACGATCCCCGCCGGAACGATCGCCAGTACGACAGCCCAGACGAACGGCATGACGGGAAGCCTGCCCAGCCCCCCTGAGGTCTCCTTCCACCGGCGCCGGTAGGCCGGCATCCGGCTGAGCGAATCCAGCGCGAACGACAGGATGCTCGCCCGGTCCAGCTCCTCCAGTCCGAACCGCCGGTAGTTGGCCAGATCAGGATCGTCCCGGGTTCCGAAGCGCCTGTGGTGCCGAAGGTGCGACACGCGATACACGTCGAGCCGCGACCCGGTCGGAACGCAGGCGAGCAGGGTGGCCAGCAGATCATTGAGGCGGCGGTTGTCGCGAGTCCAGTTGTAGTGGGACGCCTCGTGGGCCATGCACTCCAGCGCACGGAACTGCCGCCCCAGCAGCACCGCGCCGAATCCGGCCGCGGCCAGCCCGGCCACGATTGACCAGCCGGTCCAGAGGGCCGGCCAGGCGCAGGCTATGACGATCGTGACGATGACGGCCTGATCCACCATGGCCAGCGTGGTGGACAACCACAGCTTGGTCGTGTGAGCGTCGGCGACCGCTCGGCGCTCCTGCGGCGGCGTGGTGTATCCCCGTCGGAAGGGGCGGTCGGCAGCGTACCGGGTCGACGACCCCGTGGACGGGCTGGAGGGTTCACCGGGTGCGCTGGACATCGTCAGGCCTTGTCCAGGAATTCGATGATCGCCGAATTGACCTCGTCCGGGCGCTCCAGGTACCCGAAGTGACCGCAGGCCGGGATCTCTATGAAGTCACAGTCCGGTATGGCCTCGGCGACCTCCGCGGCCAGGTGCGGCGGGGTGATGAGGTCATGCTCGAAGGCGATCACCCGGCAGGGTACGGCCACATCCCGGAGCGCCTTCCTGCGGTCCTGGCTGGTGTCGACCCAGACCTGGCCGGCGCCCGCGTCGCCGCTCGGTGAGAGCCGGAACGTGTCCAGCCACAGCGGGATGGTGCGGTCGTCGTTCAGCGTCGCGGGCGACAGCGCCTGGATCGCCGCCGTCGCGGCATGGTAGTCGGGCGGAAGCGTGATGCCGCTTTCCTCCAGCGCCTGCTCCGCCTTGGCCTGGGCGTTCCGCATGGCGTCCGAGCGCGCCTTCGTCGCGATGAGCACGGCGCACCGAACCAGTTCGGGGGAACTGATCATCAGCTCCTGAGCGATCAGCGCGCCCAGCGAGGCTCCGACGATCCGGCACGGCGCGAGGGCCAGCGCCTCGATCACTCCCCTGGTGTCGGCGACCATTTCGGCCAGTGAATACTTCCCGGCGGGGACGTCCGAGGGCGGGATCCCCCGGTTGTCGAACGTGATCGCCTGGTACCCGGCCTCGCCCAGGGCGGGCGTCTGATGCATGGTCCAGACCCGGCCGGCGGCCGCGGACCCCATGATCATAAGGACGCGCTCGCCCCGGCCGAACCGTTCGTAGGCGATGCGGATGCCATTAGTGAAGACATACGGCATGACGGTAGGGACTATTCGCCGTCGAGCGCGATGCGCAGGCTCTTGGGTCGCATGTCGGTCCAGGTCGCTTCCAGGTATTTGTCGCACTCTTCCTTCGAGGCGCAAACCCCGGTTTCCGTCCAGCCGCCCGGAACCTCCAGATCAGCCGGCCAGAGCGAGTACTGCTCCTCGTGGTTGATGAGCACCCTGAAGCGCGCTTCCGGTGAATCGAAGTCAAAACTCACGGTTCGCATGGCAACCTTCCGCTCCCGGGTCAGGACATCTCCACTATCGCAATTCACGGCACATTTATTCAATGCCGTACCGTTCAACTGCCGCAATGGTTCAGTTGAACGGCCAGGGCGCGCCCGTTCACCGGGCGCGCCTCCGCCCATGAGGCAGCCCGGCTACGTCGGTGCCCGCCGGTCAGCCGCCGTCCGCCTCAAGGACCACCTTCTTCGCGTTAAAGCGACCTGCTTTGCCTATCACGTCGTCGCTGTAGAGCCTCAGCGCCTGCTGAAGCGAGAATTCCGCCATGTACCGGAGGAATTCCTCGCGAGTTTCCTCGGCGAGGGTCTGCATCCGCCGGTTGGCCACCACCGCAGGGCTCTGCAGACGGGCGAGGCACCTTTCGGCGGCCGCGTCCAGTTCATCGGATTCCGCGATCTCGTCGACCAGCAGACGGGCGTCCGGCTCGCTCGCCTGGATCCTGCGCCCGGTCAGGATGACCTGGCGGGACAGCCGCGGGCCGGCCCGCCGGGTCAACCGGAGGTTGGCGGCACCGGGGATGATGCCCTCGTCGGCTGCGGGAAGGCTGAGGTAGGCGTCGGCCGCGGCGAGCACCTGATCGAAGACGAGCAGCAGCTGGGCGCCTCCGCCGATGGCGAAGCCGTCCACCACGGCGACCCATGGCTTCTCGATGGTCGGCGAGTGCCAGCGCCCGCCGTCCACGGCCAGAACTCCGCGGAGCAGCTTGTGGATATAGCCGAGCTCACGCCGGAGCAGGAAGTCCACCAGCGAGATGCCGCCGGCGTGCAGCGCCTTGAGGTTGATGCCCGCGCTGAACACCCGCCTGCCCCGATAGCGCGGATGGGTCATCTCTCCGCCGCGCAGCAAGCCGACGCTCACGGCCGGGTCGAGCAGCGCGAGGTCCACCGCGGTCTCCATGTCGTCGACCTGGCGGTCGTCTTCCGCGTTCAGGCAGTCGTCCCGGCACATCGTCAGCCGTGCCACCCCGCCGGTGCGCTGCAGCCTCACCGACCCCAGGTCGGCGCTGCCGGTCCGGATGAACTCCGGGAGCAGCCGCAGTGCGCGAGGCGTCGGCCGCAGCATGGTGTCGAGCAGGTGAGGGCCTGCCACCGGCGAACGCAGCACGCGGCTGAAGAAGATGCCCTGGTCGATCTCGTGCCCCTCCTTGCCGGCCTGCGGCCGGAGTCGTTCGGCAGCGAGCTGGTCAGCGGTGGGCACCAGCCCGGGAAAGGCACCCGCGGCGGCCTCTGCGAGTGCTGCCAGGCGCAGGTGACGCGTGCGGCCATCGGTGAGCTCGTCATAGACCGCCTCGGCGTGGGCGTCCATGAACCGACAGCGCAGCGCACGAGCGGCGTCCTTGGCGGCGGCCGCGGTGGCCCGCTGCTCCGGTGACCGTTGGCCGGGCTCGGGCAGGGCCGCGAGTACGTCGCCGCCGCGGCGAGCAGCCTCGGCCAACGACTGCCGGGCAGAGGAGAAGTCCTCCGCGCGTACGGCCTGAGGATTCTCGCGCACGGCCGGCGGGCTCCCTGGCCCGGTCATCGGCCGGCCTCGGCAGAGGAAAGCCGCAGCGCGCGCTCGCAAGCCGCCAGGTGCGCGCCCAGTGCTTCCTCGAAGCTGACCGCGGGCGCGTCATGCATCAGCTGCCGCCTGATGGCCAGTTCTGGGCCGGGAATGGCCTCGGCCAGCTCCATCGCGGCCGTCAGCGCGGCCTGCGTGTCCACGGTCAGCTCGTCGATCAGGCCTGTCGCGACCGCGTCGGCGGCCGTGATGGGGATGCCGAGGAGTACCGCCCGGCGGGCCGCCGCGGAGCCCGCCTGCCGCACGATCCGGTACAAGGCCATACCGGGCCAGGTCACCAGCGCCCGCCTGGCCATGAGCAGCCGCAGCGAGGCGGTCCCGATGCGGTAGTCCGTGGCCAGGAGCGCCTCCAGCGCTACCCCGCCGCACTCGTCCGAGGCCACCGCGACCGTGGCGGCCGGGAGGCGCTCGAAGCGTCGCAGTGCGCGTTCCCACTTGCTCACCAGGGCTATGGTGAGGGCCTCGTTCGAGGGCTCTCCTGGGGCGCCTGACACATGCATGATGACCGTATTGCGGTCAGCGCGGTCCTCCACGCGGTCGCACAGGACCTCGAAGGCCGCCACGAGCTCAGCCGACAGGGGGCGCCTGCCGTCGACCCGGATGACCAGGTCGTCCCTCTCCCGTGTCACCACTGGACCAACGCCGTCTCGATCGTCGATCCCGGCCCCATCGTCATCAGCACTCCGTAATCGCCCGGCCTGGTGACGCCCTCGCGGACCAGCCGCTGGTAGGAGAACAGGAACGAGCCGCTCGACAGGTTTCCGTAGTCCCGCAGCACGCCGGTGGTGTGCCGTAGGTCATGGCGGGTCAGGCCCAGGTTGACACGGACCGCGTCGATGACCTTCTTGCCGCCGGAATGGACCAGCCAGTGACTGATATCGCTGCGGCGCAAACCGGTTCCCGACAGGAGCCGGTCGATGACGAGCTCGGCATGGGCGCCGACGACGTAGGGGATGCCCGGGTCCAGGAAGAAGCTGAACTTCCCTTGATCACCGTCCCAGTCGTAGCGCATGGCATCGAGGGCGTCCGTGATGACGTGGCTGGCGAACGAAAGAAGCCGCGGCCTTCCGGCGGCGGGCGCCGGCGGGTCGTCGGCGTGGCCGTCCGCCTGGTCTCCGCTGACTATCGCGATGGCGGCCGCGCCATCCCCGAACAGGCTGTTCACGACCGCGGTCCGCATCGTCGAGTCGAAGACGTAGGCAGCGGAGCATGCCTCGGCACACAGCATGACGGCCGGCTCGCCGGGGTGAGCCGCCGACCATGAGGCCATCACGCCGAGCGCGTTCAGCCCGGCGTTGCACCCCATGCCCACGACATCGACCCTGCTGCACGACGGCGCGATGCCCATCTCGCGGATCAGCAGGGCGCTCAGGCCTGGAGTGAGGAATCCCGTCGAGGTGACGCAGCACAGGTGTCTGACGTCGGCCAGCGCGGCACCCATGTCCTTCAGGCACGCGTCTATGGCCCGCGCTCCCATGTCGACCGCCAGCGCCTTGTGCTTGCCGAGCAGCTCTCCCTGGGTCTCCTGGACGCGGGCCCGATCGTCCCCGGGTGCGGGGAGCGTCAGGTAGCGCCGCTGAATGGCACTGTTCAGGAAGACGGACCGGACCTTGGTGTCGTCGATGCCGAATGCCTCCAGCACCTCCTCCTGGGAATACGCCTCCCCGGCCACGGCGGTCCCGATGCCGGCGATCTTCGCGGTACCAGTCGCCGCTGGATTCCGGACGCCGGAACTCGCGGGGCCCACGCACATGGTCATCGGTACGTCCACCCCCATCTGCGCCGCTGACTCCGCACAGGCGGCTCTGCCTTGATCATTGGCCTTCCCTTCCCGTAGGCGGCACCTGGTTGCTCATCACTTTTCGGTCTCGGCCACGATGAAGCGGGCGAGCCGGAGGATCCCTTCGGTGATCTCCTCTTCGGAGAGGTAGCTGACGGACAGCCGGATGCCGTACTCCCCGCCGTCACCCGGATAGAAGTACGACATCGGCGTCCAGATGACCCCGAATTCCTCGGCCGAGCGCGCCAAGGCGGCATTGCCCGCCCGGAACGGGACACGCATGGTCAGGAAGAAGCCCCCGGCAGGGGTGTTCCACCGCACCCCGAGGGCCGCTCGCCGGTCCGCCGGGAAACATCGCTCGAGTTGCCGCAGGGTGGACCGCATCGCGGTGGCGTAGTAGTCGGCCGCCTTGGCGTTGAGTTCCGAGACTCGCCCCTGGCAGGTGAGGAGCATCCCTGCCACGACGGCCTGGCTCAGCGGTGAGGTGTTCACCGTCACCATGCTCTTGATCTTGGCGAGCTCGGCCGCCAGCGGGCCGGTGCCGCCCGTCCGATCAGCGACCAGCTGGTCGGCCACGGCGAAGCCCACCCGGGCACCGGGGAAAGCGGTCTTGGAGTAGGAGCCCAGATGGACGACCCTGCGATCGCGGTCCAGTGACTTCAGCGTCGGCAGGTACGGCGCGGGGCTGACCAGGCGATAGGGGCTGTCCTCCAGGATCAGGATGTCCTCGCGGCGGGCGAGGTCGAGAAGTTCGTGGCGCGTGTGCACCGGCATCGTGGTCCCCGCCGGGTTCGAGTGGTCGGGCACTACGTAGAAGGCACGGGGACGCCGGCCCCGCGCGCGCTCCTTCCGGATGGCCTCCTCCAGGTCCGCGCAGCACAGCCCGTCCTCGCGCTCCTCCACCGCCGTCGGCTCGATGTCGAGCAGCCGGGCAGCGCCCGTCATCCCCACGTAGCACGGGCTGGACACCAGGAGAACGTCGCCGGGACCGGCGATGAGTGCCCGCAGCACCAGGAACATGGCCTCCTGGCAGCCCACGGTGACCACGATCGACTCCGGCCCGACGTCGATGCCCTCGTCCTCGCGCAGCGAGTTCGCGATCAGTTCCTGGATCCGCCCGGCTGTCGGGCCGTACTGGAAGATCGCGTCACGGATCCGGTCGGCGGAGCTCCCGCCCGCCGCCAGATGATCGATGTACTCGTGGAGATAGGCGAAGACCTGATCGACGTCGAAGAATCCGTCATAAGGCCTGCCCGGCGCGAACGAGATCGCCTCCGGATACCGAAAGGTGACCTCGTTCAGAAAATTCATCGTGTCCAGCAGCGGATCAGACAGACTGCCGTGCAGATCACCGATACTCAGCTCAACATACGGGATGTCCTGCGCCGACATTGGACCGCCACCACCTCGGCAAATCGAAGTAAGCTATTTGCTGCCCTCACCGCCGCATCTTCTTCCATGGCCTCGATCAGGCCGTGGGTCGCAGGTCGATCCAGCCGGTCACGCTGGGATCAGCGTCGCGTTCCAGCAATATCCTGTCAAGACCGGCTCGGCAATGTTCGACTGCCGCAAATCCTCAGTTGAACACCGCTCGGGCATCCTTAATACACTCGCCTTCGACTCACACGCCGCCACAGTAATCAATAATGCACGAATTGACTTTTCGCCGACCTGCTCCGATACTCCCGGGCCGCAGGTCCCCATGCTTGCCGCCCAGCGCGACGCGGGTTACGCTCGGCGCTTTCCCAAGGGGATCATGGAGGTGTCGGATGTCGGTCCAAACGGAGCAGGTAGAGCAGGAAGTCTTCAACTTCCAGGCGGAGGCGGTACAGATTCTGGACCTGATGGTCCATTCCCTGTACAGCAACAAGGAGATCTTCCTGCGTGAGCTCATCTCGAATGCCTCGGACGCGATTGACCGATTGCGGCTGGAACTGCTTGCGCGTTCGGAGCTTCCCGAGGCGGAGGGGCGGCTGCGAATCCGGATCGGATACGACAAGGACGCCGGGACCATCACCATCGCGGACAACGGCATCGGTATGAGCCGGGAGGAGGTGATCCAGAACATTGGCACGATCGCCAAGTCCGGGACCGGGGAGTTCCTGCGCTCGCTGACCGGTGACCAGCGTAAGGACGCCGCCATGATCGGCCAGTTCGGGGTGGGCTTCTACTCCTCGTTCATCGTCTCCGAGCGGGTGGTGCTGACCACCCGGCGCGCCGGCCTCGAGCCGAGCGAGGGAGTGCGCTGGGAATCGGACGGAAAAGGCGAGTACACGCTGGAAACGATTGAGCGGCCCGAGCGGGGCACCACCATCGTGCTGCATCTGCGGGACGGTGAGGACGACCTGGCGAACGGGTGGCGGCTGCGGTCGATCATCGAGAAGTACTCCGATCACATCCGCGTACCGATCCTGATGCCCGGCGAACGCGAGGACAAGGCGGAGGAGGCAGCGGGAACGGCAGGAACGGACATCACAGTCAACCGGGCGTCGGCGCTGTGGGCCCGTCCGAAGAGCGAGCTCACCGACACCGAGTACAACGACTTCTACCGGCACATCGCCGGCGAGCCCACCGACCCGCTGACTTGGGTGCACGCCAAGATCGAGGGCACCTACGACTACACGCTGCTCCTGTTCATCCCGTCCCGCGCGCCGCACGACCTGTGGGTGCCCCAGGCACGCCGCGGGGTGCGGCTCCATGTGCAGCGGGTCTTCATCCTGGAGGACACCGGGCAGATCCTGCCGAACTACCTGCGGTTCGTACGCGGCGTGATCGATTCCACCGACCTTCCGCTCAATGTCTCCCGGGAGATCCTCCAGGGCAGCCGCGCGGTGGGCAACATCCGCACCACCGCGGTGAAGAAGGTGCTGAAACGGCTCGCCGAGCTCGCCGAGAGCGAGCCGGAGAAGTACACCGCGTTCTGGAAGGAGTTCGGCACCGCCCTGAAGGAGGGCATCGCCGACGACTACTCCAACCGGAACGAGATCGCCAAGCTCCTGCGGTTCACCTCCACCAAGTCCGCCACCGATGACCCGGACACCTCACTGGACGCGTACGTGGCACGGATGAAGGAGGGCCAGGAGCACATCTACTACCTGCTGGCTCCCTCGTCGACCGCGGCCAAGTCGAGCCCGCACCTGGAGGCGTTCCGCACCAAGGGCGTGGAAGTGCTCCTTCTCAGCGAGGGCGTCGACAACTGGGTCGTGTCCAGCCTGCGCGAGTACGACGGCAAGGAACTGCAGTCGGTCGCCCAGGGCGCCGGGGATCTGGGCGCTCTGGCGGACGAGGAGGAAAGACAGACCAAGGAGCAGGCTGACGCCGAGTACGCCGACCTGCTCGGCAAACTCAAGGCCCATCTGGCCGGGCAGGCCTGGGACGTGCGCTTGTCCACCCGCCTCACCACTTCACCGGCCTGCATCGTCAGCAACGAACCCGAGATCGACATCAACCTCATGCAGCGGATGCGCGGAACCGGCCTGCCGCGCCAGGCGGTACTGGAACTCAATCCGACCCACCCGCTCATCCAGCGACTCAACCGCGCGCAGGGCGGCGAGCATCTCCGCGAGTGGGCACAGGTCCTGTTCAACCAGGCGGTGCTCACCCTCAGCGCCCGGATCGAGGATCCCACCACGTTCGTTCAGCAGCTCAACAGCCTGCTCACAGCCCTCACCGATGAGCAAGTCCCGGGAACGCACGAGGACGCAGGCTGAGCCCGACCCTCCACGGCAGCTGCTGGTCCGAACCAGATTCTCGACGCGATCGGGCAGCAGCCGATCGGCGCGCGGACCGTGGGGCGGTGGTCGGCGTCGGCGCTGCCCACCGCTCCTGGACACACCCCGGTCTTCAGGCCCGACCGGCCGAGCCCCGCCGCTCCGTGCAGTTCACCACCGACGACCACACCCTCGACGAGCACGCGTGATGGCCGGTCCGCTACGGCAAGGCCACCGGTGGGGCGAGGGGCGGATGTCAGGCTGTGCCAGGGCCTGCCGCAGGCGCCGGAGCCGTGGCGCACGAGCCTCCGGTGCGTCCTTCGCCGGCCCATCCTGCTCCGGCCCGAACTCCGGCTCCGGCTCCGGCTCCGGCTCCGGCTCCGGCTCCGGCTCCGGCTCCGCAGCCAACAACTCCGCCGGCACCACCGCGACCGTCTCCCGCGTGATCACCAGCCGCGACAGATCCCCCGGGCACTCTCCAACCGGACGGGCAACTCCTCTGCCGCCGCCCGAAGTTGCTCCACCCTTCGTCGAGCCGCGACCTCTGGTGCCCGCGGCTCCTCCGACAACGACACCGTGGTGCCTCTCCTCCACACGCCACGGTGAAAGCAAGCCGTCCCCGACACACACTCATCAACGTCTTCCCAGGTCAGCCGTTCCCCAAGTGGAACCACACGTGACCAATTACGTACTACGGCAACCAGGCTGCCCATGTCGCACGACAGCCCACTGCTGAAGAGGGAAGACATTGCCGGTCCGAAGAGCAGGTACGGCAATTCGGTGTCAGCCGACCACCAGTAGACCGCCAGCACCGCCGCGTAGCGTCAACACCAGTAACGCTCAACCGAACCATGCGAAGGAGCTCAGCCGTGGCTCATCCAGGTGCTCGTGTGTCCCAGCCGGTGAGCAATGCAGCACCCTCTCATCCACCCGTCGACAACCTGGCCGCGCACACCAGCGGTGACAACACCACGGTGGTGTCCGTTCCCATGCTCTCGCTCAGACCGGCCGACTCCCCACGGCTGAACGGCGAAGACAAGGCCCACATCATGCGCCTCGCCGAGGCTGAGACGCCTCTTCCGCCGATCCTGGTGGACCGGCGCTCCATGCAGGTGATCGACGGGATGCACCGCCTGATGGCCGCGTCCCTGCGGGGCCAAGAGACCATCGACGTCATGTTCTTCGAGGGCAACGAGGCCGACATCTTCCTGCGTGCCGTCCAGGAGAATGTCACGCACGGCCTGCCGCTGTCCCGGGCCGACCGCCGCGCCGCGGCGGAGCGGATCATCGCATCGCATCCCCACCTGTCCGACCGGGCCATCGGCCAGACCGCCGGGCTGGCGGCGAAGACCGTCGCCGCCATCAGGAAGCTCTCCGGCGAAAGCGCACCTCAGCCGAGTGTGCGGGTCGGCAGGGACGGCAGGGTCCGCCCGCTGGACGGCCGGGCGGGTCGAAGACGAGCCGCGGAGCTGCTGGCCGAACAGCCGGACGCGTCCTTACGCGATGTGGCACGCGCTGCGGGCATATCCCCAGCGACAGCGTTCGACGTCCGCAAGCGCCTGGAATGCGGCGAGTCACCTGTTCCGGAGAAGGCAGCCGGGCGCACAGACCGGGCAAGCGCTGCCAGTACCGGCGCGAACCCCGATAACGAGACAGCCGACCATGGCGCCGATGCCGACCAGGACAACGGCACCGCCGTCCCCGTGCCGCCCCTCCGCATCGAACCGCGGTCGGCCTCTGGGACGACAGGGCCGGATCCTGCCGCCACGGTGGAGAAGCTCATGCGTGACCCGTCTCTGCGGAACAACGAGCAGGGCAAGAGCATGCTCCGGCTCCTGCATATCAACGCGGTCGGTGCGAAACAGCTACCGGACGCGGCCGAAACGGTACCGCCGCACTGTGTCGCCATCATCGTGCAGCTCGCCCAGCAGTACGCGAGCATGTGGCAGGACTGCGCTCGGGAACTGGACAGGCGAGCACGCATCGTCGACCCCTTCGCGAGTCGCCCGCCGACCAGATCCGCCTGAGTTCTGGGCGGCTTGAGGTGGCCTCAGTCGGCCGGACGTCCCCGCTCGCCGCGGCTACCCCGAGGAAAGGGCTGCGCGAATGAAGAGCACCAGTGAACGCACGGAATCACCGCTGCCAGAGCGGCCCGTGCGCTGGACTCGCTGCTGGGTGCGCGCGTACCGGACCTCTAGGACGGCGTTGGGCTGCCGCTGCTGTGGCATTGGGTCTACCTGCTCGATCGGTCCGCGCGAGCCGATCTCGAACCGGACGGGCACCCGCTACGCGGGACGGGTTGCCGCCTTCCCCCGGGACGTGGCCGCCGCAGCAATGTGGGGCGGCGGCCACGTCCGCACTCGTGGTCCGCTCACATGCGGGGAACCTGCGGCCAAGCGCAGCCGCATTCGACTTTCGCCGTTCTTGCAGACCTGGGAGGGAGCCGCGTCCGGACGGTTGGCCAACTCTGCTGTGGGGCCGGGGAGATGAGAGAAGCATCGGCGCTGCCTGTAGCCGCCTCACGGGGAGGGGCCCCGCCGATGCTTCCCGTCGATCCGTCCGTACCCGTGTCACTGCCCGCCGTGCTGGACAGGCTGAAGGGCCGCTTCTCCCGGCCTGCGTTCCGTACGTTCACCCCCGGGGGTCGGCTTGATCGCGCGGACCGGCAGGTGCACGGGGGTCGGGACGAGGAAGTCAGCTTCCCCGGTAATAGGGGCAGCAGCGCAACCTCAATTCCCGGTATGCCGTGGGCGCACGACGGCTGAGATGCACTGCCTGCCGGCGCTCGCCAAGCTGGATGAGGCACCAGTCGATCGTGTAGAGGGCTCGGATCTCATCCTGCAGGTCCCCGACACCACGGGACAGCCGCAGCACCTGCCGTGCCTGGGCCGTCGTTTCCAGGATGCGATGTTGCGCCGGCAGGACGTGGGCGCGACTGAGACCCGACAGTGCCCGGAGCCGACCGTCACCAAGCTGCTGAGTCAGCTCGTCGGCCTCGTCCAGGTGGTGACTTGCGCTGGTGACGTCACCGAGCAGAAACCTCAGCCAGCCAAGCTGCTGACGAGCCATCGCCAGGCCGACGAGATCATCCTGACTGGTGGCGACCGCCAGTGCGGCCTCCTGAGCGGTAGCGAGCCTTTGCCAGCATGCCTCGTCCCGGAAGAACCACCCGGCGGTCCAGGGCAACTCCCAGGCGTACGGGGCGTAGCCGCCGTCTGCGGCCTGCCTGATGAGGGCAAGCAGGACGTGCTGTTCGTTCTCGAACCAGTCGGCCGCCTGTTCGGGGCTTTCGATCTCCTCGAGTGCGACCCCGGGGCGCGGCGGGATGGACGGGACCTCTGCCTGACCATGGCAGAGGAAGCTCGACGCCACGGCGGAGGCACGCAGGTAGTGATCGAGCACGCGCTGTACCGCGGCCCGCCGGTCCTCTTGGTTCTCGCGGATGCCGGCCTCTTCGGCCGCGTAGGAACGCAGCAGCTCATGACAGGTGTAGCGACCAGGTAGGTGCTCCGTCAGCAGGTGCTCGGCGCACAGTTCCCCCAGTGCCAGGTACGTCTGTCCTGGTGTCAGCGCTGCCAGACTCGCTGCCACCGGAACGGTGATGTCCGGGCCGGGATAAACGCCCAGCAGCCGGAACAGGCGCGACGCCAGGCTCCCGAGCCTGGCGCGCGACCAGGAGAACACCGCCCTCAGGCTGGTGACCGGCTCCCCCGTATCCAGCGCGTCCAGCCGCCTCCGGCTGTCCCGCAGCTCGGACGCGAGCGTGGCCAGTGGCAGGCCGGGACTCGCGACGGCACGAGCCGCGGCATCGCACACGGCCAGCGGCAGGCCGCCGCACGCAGCAGCCAGTTCATCGATCACCACAGGATCGGCCGTCGTCGATCTGGCACGCAGGTGCAGGGCCAGCAGTTTGCGCGATTCGCCCTCCGGCAGGACTCCCAGCGTCTTCAGATGGGCACCTTCCGCAGCCAGGCCGGTGAGCCAGCTCCTGCTGGTCACCACCACCAGACAGGTCGGTGATCCCGGCAGCAAGGGACGGACCTGTTCCGCGTCGTGAGCGTTGTCCAGGACGATGAGCATGCGACAGTCCGCCAGCAGGCTGCGGTACAGGGCAGCCCGCCCGTCGATGTCCGGAGGGATCCGCGCAGGCGGCACGCCGAGTGAGGTCAGGACGCCACCCACCGCGTCAGTCGGCGCGACCGGTGTTCCCGACGGCCCGGAGCCGCGCAGGTTGACGAACAGTTGCCCGTCAGGGAACCGGGCGGCCATCTGATGCGCCCAGTGCACGGCCAGCGCGGTCTTGCCGATCCCGGCCATCCCCGTCAGCGTCGCGATGACCACGCCCTTCGCATGCGTCAAGTCCTGTTCCGCCAGGGCGGAAAGCCAGGCGAGTTCGCCGGCACGCCCGGTGAAGCATCGCGGCGCGGCGGGAAGCTGCCTCGGCACCGGATGCCCAGCGGCGGCGAGTGCGGGCAGCCGGGCGTGGGTCTGCTCCCGGTCCGGCGCGCGAAGGTCCTGCCGTAGCACTCGCATGTAGGCATCGGCCAACTCCTCGCCCGGATACAGTCCCAGCTCGCGGTCGAGGCGCGACCGCACGCCCTCGTAGACCCGGATGGCGTCCGCCTGCTGTCCGGAACCGGCCAGCGCGATCATGAGAGAGGCATGGACTCGTTCGTTGAGCGGCTCGGCGTCGGCCAGCGCCTGGAGCCGCACCAGCACCCGATTGTGCTGGCCCAACTCGCGGGTGACCTCCGCATACTGCAAGAGCACCCCGGCGAGTTCCTGCCTGAGCGCAGTGACGCCTGGGTGTCCCCGGAGTACGGCAACGTCGGCGAATGGCTCACCGCGCCACAAGCTCACCGCCCGCTCGTAGTACTCGGCTGCGGTCGCGTCCTCTCCGGCGCCCCTCGCCGCGGCGGCACGGGCGGCCATGTCCCTGAAGTCCAGCAGATCGACTTCCATGGCCGAAAGGCTCAGCCGGTAGGCGCCCCCGGACGAATCGATCACCTCGTCATTGCCACCGAAGCGGCGGCCGCCTTTCAGGGCCCTGCGGATCCTGCTGACATGTGCTTGTACCAGGGTTACCGCAGTGCGAGGCGGCGAATCACCCCACAGCAGGTCGACGATCGCGTCGCGGTGCACGAGGACACCGGGGTCCAGAAGGAGCAGCCCGAGCACCGCGCGCCGCGCGGGGGAACCGAAGCGCAGCAGCTTCTCGTCCGACCAGGCTTCGAGTGGGCCAAGGACCGACAGCCACAGTCCTTTGTCATGCTCGGGCGAGTGCGTGCTCCGCATGGAATCGGAATCGTCCTGCGGGCGATGTGCCGATGGCATCGCATCGGGGTGTCGCCGTGGTAGCGCGGCCGCACGGGCCAGGCTGGCCGCCTGGTCTGTGTCAAGGCCCAGACCGTCGGTCAGCGCGGCCAACGAATGTGCTCGCGGCCGCCTTCGCCGAGACTGCTCGAAGTCGCGCAGCGCGGCGAGACTGAGTCCTGCTCTTGCTGCTAGTTCCCGTTGGGTCAACCCCATTTCGCGACGGTACGCACGCACCAACGACCCGAAATGAGGGTTCTTGTCACTGTCCCCGTCCAACATCTGCCCCCGTATCGTCATGATGCAACACAGGCGACGCAGCTTCCATATTGTCGGCGTCGGCTGCACCTGGACCCACTATGGATGACGGCGGTCGCGGCAGGCCCCCCGAAGACAGTCACTTGACGCCCAATTTATGGCCACGGATGGTGTCCCGCGTGATGATGTAGGCGATCACCGTGCGGGTGTGTGCGGGCGGGTGCCCGGGGCGTGCATCCGGTGACGGTCTCCGCTCCCTGCGCATAGGGCAGGCCACCGTGCAACTGTCCCTGGTGAACGGCCAGTTCAACCCGGGAGTGCCCGATGACCTTGTCCCAGTCTGACCTACAACGCCTGCTGGAGTCACTATGCACGGCGGACGGGATCGAGCTCGTCCGCAACATCGCGGAGCAACCGAGGCGCGGCTCCTCGCGACGAAGCTGCAGCGGGACGCCGGAGTGCGAAAGGCGGCGAGAGGGGGGAACACCGCCGTGAGCGACCTGTCCCGATGTGGGAGTTGTACTCCCGGAGAGCCACGGCCGGCGGCCGGCTGGACGGCCCCGCTCTCACCTCATGGCGCTTGCCGCAATCCCTTCAAGAGCCCCTTGACTGCGACACGTTGTCCCGCTGACAGGGCGCCGGAGACCTTTCGCCGGACGGGACGCGGCAAGGTACAGCTGCCCACGGGCGGGCCTCGCGTCAGACACCGTTATCCGCGTTCTTCCTGGGAACCGGAGCCGGTCGGAGCTCCTCATGAAATCCGAGGTACTGAAGCAGCGGTCCCGTCATGAACGTGGTGACCAGCGCCATGACGACCATGGCGCTGAACAGACGGCTGTCCAGCACGCCGAGCCCGAGGCCCACGTTCAGGATGACCAGTTCCGTGAGCCCTCGGGCGTTGAGCAGGACGCCGAGTGTCATCGACTCGGCCCCCGAGGCACCGGAAAGGCGTGCCGAAGTGGCGGCCCCGACGAACTTCCCCGCGCAAGCCACCAGGACAACGGCGACGGTCATGATCACGCCGTGCCCACCGAGCCCGCCGAGGTCCACCGACAGCCCGGTCACGGTGAAGAAGACCGGCAGCAGAAAGAGACTGGTCTGCTCGATGCGCTCGGCGACCTGAGGAGCCTGCGCCTCGATGTGGCCGCGGGGTATCACGGCGCCGAAGGCGAAGGCACCGAAGACGGCGTGCAGACCGATCTCGTTGGTCGCCCAGGCGGACACCAGCAGTCCGGTGACGAGCATGGTGTGGATGAGGGAGCCGCCGACCCTCCACGGCCGCTCCGGAGCCAGCAGCCAACGCAGCCCCGGGCGCACCGCGTACAGGAGGACGACCAGGAACAGACCTGACTCCAGCACCATCTGCGCCAGCGGCCACAGACCACTCGCGGTGGCGATGACCACGATCACGGCCAGCACGCACCAGGCGAGGAAGTCCTGGACAGCGGCACAGGCGAGCGCCATGGCACCGATGCGGCTGCGTTGCATACCGCTTTCTGCGATGATCCGGGCCAGCACCGGGAACGCGGTGATCGACATCGCCGCCCCGAGGAAGAGCGCCGGGGCGAGCACACCATCGGTACTCAGCTGCGACTTGTCGTACCAGGGGAACAGGAGAATGGCGAGCCCGGCCCCCAGCGCGAACGGCAGCGCCATGGAACTGAGCGAGACCAAGGTGACCCGGCGGCCGGTCCCCCGGAGACGGGCGAAGTCCAATTCATAGCCGATGCCGAACATGAACAGGACCAGTCCGAGCTGCGAGAGCGCCTGAAGAATCGGCCGCGCGTCCGCCGGGAACAACGCTTCGCCGGGGTCTCCCGGCAACAGGCCCAACAGGCTCGGTCCCAGGGCGAGACCGGCGATGATCTCCCCCATCACCGCGGGTTGCCGGATGCGCTTGGCGAGCCGGGCGAAGACGAATGCCACGGCGAAGATCAGGGCAAGACCCGCAAGTATATCTCCGGTTATGGCGTCGCCGGAGCGGGCGGCAATTGAAGAGTGGTCCAAGGTGATCAACTCTCTCCATTCAGTGGTGCCCGAGGGGCACAGACGGAAAGCGGCCTCAACCGCACACCGGCCGCCCGCTACCGTGCGCCAAGTAAGGAAAGTGACACGTGAGCAGAAGTGAATTGGAAAGAAAAGAGGCTGCCATGTTCGTTCTTGACCCATACACAGGAATCGAACACCACAGGAATGGTTGACCTGATCAGACGAAATCCGTTGGCGTTGACACGAATGCCCAGAACCCACTTGGGGCCTCCGCAAACGGCGATCCGGTGATGTGCGTCTTTACCGGCCCGCATGCCCATGCATCCCCGACGGTGTACCAGAAGACCTCGCCGTCGGACTTCGAGGCGGAATTCGGCGCCGACTGGCTCATGGAGGAGCCGGTCGACTATTTCCGCAGGATCCTCCCCGGCGTTGGGGCGTTCCCCATCATGGTGTCCCGAGCCGACGGCATGTTCAAGCTCAGCCAAGAGCAGGAGCCGAGATCCGCGACCGCCGCGAGCCATGCCGCTCAAGCCGACGTTCGAGAAAACGGAGGAAGTACGGCCGGCCACGTCGGACTTGACACGCCGGACGCGGCCCTAAAGGCTATCCCGCATCTGTCCTCATCTGCCCACAACTGGTGCCGGCGGGGCGTCCGGCGACCAGTTGTAGGCGTTGGAAGCTGCCTCGCCGTCTCGGAGGATGCTCAGTCGAGGCAGAACTCGTTGCCCTCGATGTCCTGCATCACGATGCACGACTCGTTGTCGTCATCAGCAGTCAGTAGTCGCACGCGTACCGCGCCGAGCGGGACCAGTCGTGCGCATTCGGCCTCGAGCGTGGCCAGGCGCTCTTCACCCACGAGTCCGGTGCCGACCCGCACGCAAAGATGCAGCCGATTCTTGACGACCTTGCCTTCGGGAACGCGCTGGAAGTACATTCGCGGGCCCACACCTGAGGGATCCATGCAGACAAACGATGAACCCTGACGCTCGGGCGGCAGCGAGCGATTGAAATCGTCCCAAGTGGCAAACCCCTCCGGTGGCGGCGGTACGACGTACCCCAACACCTCGCACCAAAAACGAGCGACGCGCTCAGGTTCTGCGCAGTCGAAGGTGACTTGGAACTGCTTGACCGATGCCATCGGCCCACCGTAGCAGGAGGGGCCTGTTGCTCAATTCCCGGTCGAAATCGGCATGTTGACCAGAGGATGGCCCTTGCGAGCCGCTGCTGTGTCATGCGGACGGGCAACCGTCCCGGTGCGGTCCGGATCACGAGTCTTCCTCCTCAACGGCTGCCGGACGCCGCCAAGTCGGCGTCACACCGGGCAGCCACGCCGGGCAAGGGCTTCGCCGCGACGGCCGGGCCGGGGTGCATCCGCTGCCCTGGGCGGTCTCATCCCGGTCCGACCGCTGGCGCCCAGGTGCTGGACGGCCTCGACGAGAGTGCACAGCCGGATGCCCGGCGCGACGGTGCGGCCCCGGTGCGCCGACAGCGGCCGTACCTCGCCGACCGACTCCCGGCGCGGCGCTGTTCGCGGCCATCGACGACCGGCTCACCTTCGGCGGGAACATCATCGACACCGGCGCCGACTCCTACTGCCTGGCCCACTCGAAGGCCCAGCAGGACGGCTGCTGACAGACACCACCACCGCGATCACGCGCTCCTCAGTCTCTGGAACCCCGCTCTGCCGAGAGCTTCGTACTGCCCTCACAGGGGCCCCCGGTACCCCCAGGGGCGAGGCGGAGAGGGACACCGTTGGATCGCAGCACGTCACGGACACGCAGGATCAGTGGGAACACCTCTTGGTTCCAGTCCTCGCCCTGC
The DNA here is from genome assembly GCF_009377205.1 of Streptomyces phyllanthi. Lineage (GTDB taxonomy): Bacteria > Actinomycetota > Actinomycetes > Streptomycetales > Streptomycetaceae > Streptomyces > Streptomyces phyllanthi. Next base: position 4,891 of record NZ_VJZE01000026.1, on the reverse strand, counting down.
TCGTCCCAGGCCCGCTGCTCGGCCTCGACAGCCATCCGGTCCTCGGCGAAGACCCGCTCGGCGAATCTCCGGATGAACGGCCAGGCCAGATGAATCGCTCCAGGGATCGGCGGCTTCGCGATCATGAGCAGACCGAACGTGTGGTTGGTGCGCTGCTCGACGTCCTGGGGTACGTAGGCGGCCCAGAGGGAGAACGCCGGGAGTTCGGCCTTCTCGGGAACCGCTTGCAGGGTCTGGTACGGGTACTGGGTGCGGACGGTGATGACGTCGGGCGATGAGCCGCCGCTCATACCTTCGGCGGACAGCAGACCGGCGCCGCGGTCCTTCCTCCCGCCGACAGGAACGAACAGGTACCGGGCCTCCACGAAGTGCGGGCCGGTGTCGTACCCGAGGAGCTTGGGCTGGATCCTGCCGAGGAGGCCCCGGTGCAGGAACTGATGGTTCATGTCGAGCAGGTTTTCGTGCATGAACGAGTAGTGGCACTGCACGGTGCGCGAGAACGTCATGGTCTTGTGCTTGGCCGAATCGAACTCGGGCAGCTCGGGCAGCGGTTTCTCCGCGGCCTTCTCAGGATCTCCGGGAAAGACGAAGACGAGGCCGTAGGCCTCGCGAACCGGATAGGCGCGCACACCGCGCGGCGGCCGGTCTCCCCCCTTGGGCAGATAGGGGATCTGCGAGATGCGGCCGTTCCCGCGGTAGGTCCAGGCGTGATAGCAGCAGCGCAGCGCCTCACCTTCCACCACGCCCATGCTCAGCGGTACCTGGCGGTGAGCGCACCGGTCCTCCAATGCGTATACCGCGCCGCCCTCACCGCGGTACAACGCGATCCGCTGCCCTGCGAACACGGCAGCGAACGTCTTGTTCCTCGGCACGCTCCCCGATACCGCGACCGGGTACCAGAAATCGGGGTTGATTCCGGTGCGCCGGAGGTCGGCGATCACTGTGGAGCGGTGATCCGGCAACGCATACGAGCCGCTCGCCGACCCGGCTGCGCTCTCGCCGTCCTTTCCGGAGTGGGCTCCGGTCATGTGCTGCTCCCCTGTCCTGGCGCGGGCGGAGCTGCGCCCTACTCCTTGCTCACTCTTCGCCTTTCCCCTGGAGCCGTATGGATCAGGCTCGCCCCGAAGAGTGACAGGGGGTTCGGTGCGGCCCACGGTTCGCGCCCGGCACTCGCCGACGCATCGCCGAAGGCGGCCTCCCCACACGGCCGGGAGTACGCCCAGCCCGCCCTCTCGGCCGTCTGAAGCCGCTGTCACCAGTGCCTGGGCACCGGACGGCGTGACAGGGGGCTGCCACCCGTACGGGCGCTCGCCGCGGCCAGGACTCGGCTGCTCGGCCAGGACTCGGCTGCTATCCCAGATCGACCTGGAACACCTTGTCCGCGCCGTCCGGCTCGCCTCCGTTGTTGTCGGCGTTGGTGGTGGACAGCCACAGAGCGTTCCTGCCGGGGACCGTCTCCACCGTCCGCAGTCGGCCGTACGTGCCGGTGTAGTACGCCACGGGGGTCCCGGCGCTCGTGCCGCTGACCGGGATCCGCCACAGCCGCTCGCCGCGCAGTGCCGCCAGGTAGAGGGCGCCGTCGGCGTACGCGACCGCGCTCGGGGAGGCCTCGCTGACGGTCCACTGCCGTTTGGGGTTGGTCATGCCGGAGGTGGAACAGCTGCCCTCGCAGGTCGGCCAGCCGTAGTTCTTGCCGGACTCGATCAGATTGAGCTCGTCGTACTTGCTGTTGCCGAACTCGGCCTCCCACAGCCTGCCTTGGGCGTCCCAGGTGATGCCCTGGGGGTTGCGGTGGCCGAGGGAGTAGACGAGCGTGCCGAACGGGTTGCCGGGCGCGGCCCTGCCGTCCGTCGTCATCCTCAGGATCTTGCCGTTGAGGGAGTTCCGGTCCTGGGCGAGGCTGCTGTTCTGCGCGTCGCCCGTGGTGGCGTAGAGGTAGCCGTCCGGGCCGAACTTGATGCGTCCGCCGTTGTGGTACTTGTTCTTGGCGATGCCGGTGACGAGGACCTTGTAGCCGCTGAGCGAGGAGCCGTCGTACGTCATCCGGACGATGCGGTTGTCGGAGGCCGCCGAGTGCATGAGGTAGACGTAGTGGTCACTGTTCCAGTTCGGTGAGACCGCGATGCCGAGGAGGCCGCCCTCGCCGTTGGTGGTCACGACGTTGGGCACCGCACCGACCTGGGTCCTGGTGCCCGACTGGGTGAGCTTGAAGACCTTGAACGAGTCCCGCTCGGTGAGTAACGCCGAACCGTCGGGCAGCCAGCTCAGACCCCATGGAACGGTCCAGCCGGAGGAGACCGTGCGGATGGCCGAGGGGACGGAGTCGACGCCTCTGTCGACTCCCTGAGAGCTCCGGGCGGTGGCGTTGCCGGTTCCGGCGGCCGTGCCGAGCAGACCGGCGGCCAGCGCGGCGGCGGTCGCTGCCGCCGTCAGGGCAGGGGGCAGTCGTCTTGTGGTGACGCGGGGGTGGCTTGCCATGGCGAGCTCCTTGCGTGGGGGGATGACGCGCGGGAGTCAAAGCATCCTTGGCAGGAACATGACGGCACGTCAGTTCCTCGAGAAGGTAGGAGGTGTGCCCCCAAGGGGTCAAGTAGAGATAAAGCCAAAGGTCCGTACCACGCTGGCAAGCTCGCGAGATTCAGCCGCTCACCAGGATCTACGGGGGAACATCCGCCGGCAGACGACTTCGAGGCCCGACCCGCGACCAGAAGAGGTCGGATCATTTCCATGTCGCCCCATTGACCCGGAAGGCTCGTCTCGCGATTCTGCAACAGAGCGCGCTTCGTCAGCCGGTGTCGCAGCCGAACCACCGGGCACACCGGTCCCCCACGCAGAGAGGCAGGTCCGCTCGTGACCGAATCCGTACCGCAGGCGGTGGAAGCCCAGGCACAGCCCGGCACCGAGGAGGCACCGGCCTGGCAGACACCCGACTACGTGGTCGTCGAGACCGCGCTGGAGGTCACCGCCTACTTCGTGAACAACCGTTAGTCCGCCGCCGTGCTGCTGCAGGTGCTCGGCACCGCGGCCGGCGGTGGCGTACCTCAGTGGAACTGCGCGTGCCCCGGGTGCTCCGGGGCACGCGCCCACCCCCACTGGCGTCGCCGCCACGCCTCCCTCGCCGTACAGGCCTCCGAGGGCCGGTGGTACCTCGTCAACGCCACCCCGGACATCGGGGACCAGATCGAGGACTGCCCGGCACTGCACCCGGGCCCCGGATCGCGGCGCACCCCGATCGCCGGGCTGGTCCTGACCGACGCGGAACTCGACCACACTCTCGGCATCGCCCGGCTGCGCGAAGCCGGTGCGGGCGGCCTGGAACTGCTCGCCACCGGCGCCGTGCGCGAGGCACTGCTCACCCGGCTGCGGCTGGAGGCCGTCATCGGCCCGTACACCCCGCTCACCTGGCGGAACCTGCCCCGCGAGCGGCCAGAACCGCTCACCGCGGACTCCACGGTCGCGATCAGCGCGATCCCCGTCTCCGGCAAACGCCCGCGATACGCGGCGGGCTCCTCCAGCTCCGGCGTCGATCCCATGGACCCGTGGGTCGTGGCCCTGTGTCTGACGGACCGTGCCACCGGGGCGACCGCGGTCTACGCCCCGGCGCTGGCAGCCTGGCCGGACGCCCTGCAGTCCGCTGTCACCGAGGCCGACTGCGTGATCGTCGACGGTACGTTCTGGGACGACGAGGAGCCTCGGCGTACGGGCGTCTCCACACGCACCGCGACGGGTATGGGGCATCTCCCCATCGACGGACCGGGCGGCACCGCGGAGCGCCTGGCGCCCCTGCGTGCCCGCTGTCTCTACACCCATCTGAACAACACCAATCCCCTCGTCGATCCCGGCGCGCCGCAGCACGAGCGGCTGGCCGACCGGGGCATCGAGGTGGCCGGCGACGGAATGGTGATCGATCTGTGAGCATCAGTACCGGCACGAGTACGGCAACGGCAACGACAACGGCCTTCGAGGACCGGCTGAAAGCGGTGGCCCGGGACCGTTACCACGACCGCCACCCCTTCAACGTGCGGATGCACCAGGGTGAACTGACCCCCGACGAGCTGCGCCGCTGGATCCTCAACCGCTTCCACTACCAGCGGCACATCCCCGTCAAGGACGCCCTGGTCCTCGCCAAGCTGGACACTCCGCGGCTCCGCCGCATGTGGCTGCGGCGCATCGAGGACCACGACGGCCGGGCCGAGGGAGAGGGCGGCATCGAGCGGTGGCTGAGGCTGGGCGAAGCCGCGGGACTCGACCGGTCCCGGCTGCTGTCCGGCGAGGGAGTGCTGCCCGGCGTACGGCTGGCGGTGGACGGATACGTCAACTTCTGCCGGCTCCGCTCCCCACTGGAAGCCGTCGCTGCGTCCCTCACCGAGCTGTCCGCACCGGGCATCATGCGCACCCGTGTCGCCGCGTTCGAACGCCACTACCGGTGGATCGACGCCGAAGGGCTCGCGTACTTCCGCTCCCGCGAGACCCAGGGCCGCCAGGACAGCGGGGAGGCACTGGGCCTCGTCCTGGACTGGGCGCGCACAGCGGCGGAACAGGAGCGCGCCGTGGCAGCCCTCGCCTTCAAGTGCGACGTGCTGTGGTCACTGCTCGACGCCGTCGACCACGCCGACGGAAAGGAGCGGCCGTGAAAGGCACGGCCGTGACCGGATGGCGGCCGGCCCTGGCACGCTCGGTCGTGCTCCGCCACGACCGGGTACGCCGGGCGGACCTGCTGGTCCTGCCGGAACGGGTGGTGGTCCTCGGCGGCCGGGCCGCGGATGTCCTCAGGCTGTGCGACGGCCACCGGCAGGTCGGCGAGATCGTCGACGAGCTGGCGGCCCGCTTCCCCGGCGCCCCCGTCGCGGACGAGGTGCCCCGGTTCCTCGACCGCGTGCGCGAGGAGGGC
>NZ_VJZE01000269.1 GCF_009377205.1 Streptomyces phyllanthi | reverse complement strand
ACCGTGGGAGGGCCGGTACGGGACTGGGGGCGCGTGGCGGCGGTGAGGGAGCCGTACCGGCCGCGCGGGACCGTGCGCTTGGCGCGGTGGGCGGTGGAGCCCGCGGTGCGGCCCGAGCCCAGGAGGGAGCGCATCGGGGCGAGTGTGTCGTTGGTGAGCCGGCCGAACCAGGCGAGGTCCCAGACGGCGTCGGCGAGTTGGGGATCGGTGGCGTCGGGGTGCGTGGTGGCGCGGACCTGGTCGGCGATCTGACGGAAGAACAGGCCGTAGCCCCCGGACAGGGCGTCCAGAACCGACTGGTGGAGCGCGGTCAGCTCCAGCGGGTGCGGGGAGGGGAGGAGGAGCGGGGCCGTGTCCGCCAGGTAGAGGGAGACCCAGCCGTCCTTGCCGGGAAGGGCCCCCGCGCCGGCCCATACGATCTCCCCGGCTGACGTGAGCTCGTCGAGCATCGAGGGCGTGTAACCCGCGACCCGCGACGGCAGGACCAGCTTCTCCAGGGCGGAGGCGGGGACCGAGGCGCCCTGGAGCTGTTCGATGGCGCGCACCAGTCCGTCGATGCCGCGCAGCCCGTGGCCGCCCCCCACGTGCTGCCACTGGGGCAGGAACTGCGCGAGCGCGGCCGGTGGCACCGGCTCCAGCTCGTGCCGCAGCGCGGCGAGGGAACGGCGGCGCAGACGGCGCAGCACTGCCGCGTCGCACCACTCCTGGCCGATGCCCGCCGGGTGGAACTCCCCTTGGACGATACGGCCGTTCGCGGCGAGCCGCTGGAGCGCGCCCTCCGTCACGGCCACCCCGAGGCCGAAACGGGCTGCCGCCGCGGCCGACGTGAACGGGCCGTGGGTGCGGGCATGGCGCGCGAGGAGGTCGCCGAGCGGGTCCTTGACCGGCTCGGTGAAGGCCTCCGGGACGCCGACCGGCAGGGCCGTGCCCAGCGCGTCGCGCAGACGGCCCGCGTCCTCGATCGCCGCCCAGTGGTCGGCCCCGGCGATCCGGACCCGGATGACGCGGCGGGCCCCGGCCAGCTCCCGGGCCCACTGCGGCTCGGCGCCGCGCTCCACCAACTCGGTGTCCGTGAGCGGGCCCAGCAGCCGCAGTACGTCCGCGACGCCCTCGACGTCCTTGACGCGGCGGTCCTCTGTGAGCCACTGGAGCTCCCGCTCCAGCTCGGTCAGGACCTCGGCGTCCAGCAGCTCCCGCAGCTCCGCCTGGCCCAGCAGCTCGGCCAGCAGCCGGGAGTCCAGCGACAGCGCGGCCGCCCGGCGCTCGGCGAGCGGGGAGTCGCCCTCGTACAGGAACTGGGCGACGTACCCGAAGAGGAGGGAACGTGCGAAGGGCGAGGCCTCCGGGGTCGTGACCTCGACGAGCCGCACCTTGCGGGACTCGATGTCACCCATCAGCTCGGCGAGGCCGGGCACGTCGAAGACGTCCTGGAGGCATTCGCGGACCGCCTCCAGGACGATCGGGAACGAGCCGAACTCGCTCGCCACCTGGAGCAGTTGGGCGGCCCGCTGGCGCTGCTGCCACAAGGGGGTGCGCTTGCCGGGGTTGCGGCGGGGCAACAGCAGCGCGCGGGCGGCGCACTCGCGGAAGCGGGACGCGAACAGGGCCGAGCTGCCCACCTGGTCGGTGACCATCTGGTCGACCTCGCCCTTGTCGAAGGCGACGTCCGCCGCGCCCACGGGCGCCTGCTCGGCGTCATATTCCGTGCCCGCCTTCATGGGCTCCTGGTCGAGGAGGTCCAGGCCCATCAGGTCGGCGTCCGGCAGGCGCAGCACGATGCCGTCGTCGGCGTGCATGACCTGGGCGTCCATGCCGTACCGCTCGGACAGGCGCGCGCCCAGCGCGAGGGCCCAGGGGGCGTGGACCTGGGCGCCGAAGGGGGAGTGCACGACGACCCGCCAGTCGCCCAGCTCGTCGCGGAAGCGCTCGACGACGATCGTGCGGTCGTCGGGGACATGGCCGCAGGCCTCGCGCTGTTCCGCCAGATAGGACAGGACGTTGTCCGCGGCCCAGGCGTCGAGGCCGGCGGCGACGAGACGCAGACGGGCGTCCTCCTGGGGCAGTGAGCCGATCTCGCGCAGGAACGCGCCCACCGCGCGGCCCAGTTCCAGCGGGCGGCCGAGCTGGTCGCCCTTCCAGAAGGGGAGCCGTCCGGGGACACCGGGGGCGGGGGAGACCAGGACGCGGTCGCGCGTGATGTCCTCGATGCGCCAGGAACTGGTGCCCAGCGTGAAGACATCGCCCACGCGCGACTCGTACACCATCTCCTCGTCGAGCTCGCCGACCCGGCCACCGCCCTTCTTCGGGTCGGCACCCGCGAGGAAGACGCCGAAGAGGCCGCGGTCCGGGATCGTCCCCCCGGAGGTGACGGCGAGGCGCTGCGCCCCGGGGCGGCCGGTGACCGTGCCGGCGACGCGGTCCCACACCACGCGCGGGCGCAGCTCGGCGAAGGCGTCGGACGGATAGCGGCCCGCCAGCATGTCGAGCACGGCCGTGAACGCCGACTCCGGAAGCGAGGCGAACGGCGCCGCGCGGCGGACCGTGGCGAGGAGGTCGTCGACCTGCCAGGTGTCCAGCGCGGTCATCGCGACGAGCTGCTGGGCCAGTACGTCCAGGGGGTTGGAGGGGATCCTCAGGGACTCGATGGAGCCGCTGCGCATCCGCTCGGTGACCACGGCCGCCTGCACGAGGTCGCCGCGGTACTTGGGGAACACCACACCCCGGGAGACCGCGCCCACCTGGTGGCCCGCGCGGCCCACGCGCTGCAGGCCGGAGGCCACGGAGGGAGGGGACTCCACCTGCACGACGAGGTCCACCGCGCCCATGTCGATGCCGAGTTCGAGGCTGGAGGTGGCGACCACCGCCGGGAGACGGCCCGCTTTCAGGTCCTCCTCGACCAGGGCGCGCTGCTCTTTGGAGACCGAGCCGTGGTGGGCGCGCGCGATGACCGGGGGAGCGCCCTGGGCCGCACCCGAGCCGCCCATGAGCTGGGCCGGGGCGTGGTGCTCGTCGAGCGGTTCGCCCGTCGCGCGTTCGTAGGCGATCTCGTTCAGCCGGTTGCAGAGGCGCTCGGCGAGGCGGCGGGAGTTGGCGAACACGATCGTCGAGCGGTGCGCCTGGACCAGGTCGGTGATCCGCTCCTCGACGTGCGGCCAGATCGACGGGCGCTCCGCGGCCTCGCCGCCGTCGGCGACCGGGGAGCCGCCCAGCTCGCCCAGGTCCTCGACCGGGACCACCACCGAGAGGTCGAACTCCTTGCCGGACTTCGGCTGGACGATCTCCACCCGGCGGCGGGGCGAGAGATAGCGGGCGACCTCGTCCACGGGCCGGACCGTCGCGGAGAGGCCGATACGGCGGGCGGGCTTCGGCAGGAGCTCGTCGAGCCGCTCCAGGGAGAGCGCGAGATGCGCGCCTCGCTTGGTGCCGGCGACCGCGTGCACCTCGTCCAGGATCACGGTCTCCACGCCGGTCAGGGCCTCGCGCGTGGACGACGTGAGCATCAGGAACAGGGACTCCGGGGTGGTGATCAGGATGTCCGGCGGGCGGGTGGACAGGGCGCGGCGCTCGGCGGCGGGGGTGTCGCCGGAGCGGATGCCGACCTTGACCTCCGGCTCGGGGAGGCCCAGGCGGACGGCCTCCTGGCGGATGCCGGTGAGCGGACTGCGCAGGTTGCGCTCCACGTCGACGGCGAGGGCCTTGAGCGGTGAGACGTAGAGGACGCGGCAGCGCTTCCTCGGGTCGGCGGGGGGTGGGGTCGAGGCCAGCTGGTCGAGGGCGGCGAGGAAGGCGGCGAGCGTCTTGCCGGAGCCGGTGGGGGCGACGACCAGGACGTCCGAGCCCTCGGCGATCGCCTGCCAGGCGCCGGACTGGGCCGCGGTGGGCGCGGGGAAGGCCCCCGTGAACCAGCCGCGGGTCGCGGGGGAGAAGGCGTCGAGCGCGGAACGGACCATGCCACCATCCTGCACCCGGGCACTGACAGTGGGCCTGACCTGGGAGTTTCTCCGACGGTTGGGCGGGTTGCCTCCGGCGGGTCTGTGGGTGCGTGAGGTGCTCGGTGGCGCACGCCGGCCGCCGCGGGCGGACAGCCACGGCCCATCCCCTTTGGCCCGTACGCGGCTGCCGTTTGGTCCGTACGAGGCTGCCGTGTGCGTGGGGGCGGATGCCGACCGGCCTCCTGAGTCGGTATGCGGTTCCCCGAGAATGGGGGAATGGCAGGTTCTGAGCGGGCGCGGCACTGGCGGTACGGGGAGTTGCCCGGTGTCGATCTGCTGAGGGCGCGGTATGTCGAGAAGCGGTTCGTGCGGCACACGCATGAGAACTTCGTCATCGCGGCGATCGCCGACGGGGTGGAGGTCTTTCACCACGGCGGAGCCGATCAGTACGCGGGGCCCGGGGCGCTGGCACTGGTCAATCCCGATACGCCGCACACGGGGCGTGCGGGTGGGCCCGAGGGGTGGCAGTACGGTGCGGTCTATCCGTCGCCGGAACTCGTGGCGGAGATCGCCGCCGAGACCACAGTGATCCGGGGAACGCCCGGCTTCAGCAGCCCGGTGCTCGACGATCCGTACTCCGCCGGGCTGGTGCACGAGGTGCTGCGGGCCACGGACGAGGGGAACGCGCTGGCCGCCGACACCCTGCTCAGGGTGGTCGTCACCCGCCTGCTGCGCCTCAACGGCGGGCCGATGCCCCAGCGGATCACGCGCACCGCGGGCGCTCGTACGGCCGCACGCGCGCGTGCCGTGCTGGAGGAGCGGATGGTCGATCCGCCGACTCTGGAGCGGCTCGCCGGCGAATTGGGGACAAGCCCGTTCGCCCTGTTGAGGGCGTTCCGCGACATGTACGGGATGCCGCCGCACACATGGCTGACCGATGCGCGGGTGCGGCGGGCCCGGCGGCTGCTGGACGCGGGGGTCGCGCCCGCCGAGGTCGCTGTCGCTGTCGGCTTCACGGATCAGCCGCACCTCAGCCGGCATTTCGGCCGGATCGTGGGAGTGCCCCCGGGCGCGTACCAGAGAGAGCGCAAGAACGTACAAGACGTGTGAGGGCGGGTGTTCCTACCGTCCGGTGCGTGGCAGAACAGACAGCTCTCGAAGAGACAAGTGGGGGCGGCGGAGCAAAGCCCGACCCGGCCGTCGTCCGGGACGCCCTGGGAGTCGGGGTCGCCGTCGGACTGTCCGGGTTCGCCTTCGGGGTGACCTCGGCCGGCAGCGGGCTCACACTGACGCAGACCTGTGCGCTCAGTCTCCTGGTGTTCACCGGGGCGTCCCAGTTCGCGCTCGTCGGGGCGCTCGCGGCCGGGGGCAATCCGCTCACGGCGGCCGCGGGGGCCTTCTTCCTGGGCGTGCGCAACGCCTTCTACGGGTTGCGCCTCTCCCAGTTGCTGGCCCTCCCGCGCGCGGTACGGCCGTTCGCCGCGCAGTGGGTCATCGACGAGACCGCCGCCGTGGCGCTCGCCCAGCCCTCGCGGCGGGCCGCGCGGATCGGTTTCACCGTCACCGGGCTGAGCCTGTACGTGCTGTGGAACCTCACCACGCTGCTCGGCGCGGTGGGGGCCGAAGCCCTCGGGAACATCGAGGCGTGGGGGCTGGACGCCGCCGGCCCCGCCGTCTTCCTCGCACTGCTCGCGCCGATGGTGAGGACCGCCGTCGAGCGGGCCGTGGCGTGCCTCGCCGTGGTGCTGGTGCTGGGCCTGCTGCCTGTGCTGCCCGCGGGGGTGCCGGTACTCGTGGCCGCGCTCGCCGCACCGGCCGTCCTGTGGGTGCGGGGGCGTCGCAGGGCGGCGATGGACGACGGCGGCATGCCGATGGACGACGACGCGCGGGGGACGGGCCGGTGAACATCTGGATCGCCATCGGAGTGACGGCGGTCGGCTGCTACGCCGTCAAACTCGTGGGGCTTCTCGTCCCCGAGGGCGTGCTGGAGCGGCCGCTCGTCCGGCGACTGGCCGCGCTGCTGCCCGTGGCGTTGCTCGCCGCTCTCACGGCTCAGCAGACCTTCGCCGACGGGCGCGTCCTCGTGCTGGACGCGAAGGCCGCGGGGCTCGCCGCGGCGGCGCTCGCGCTGCTGCTGCGCGCTCCCTTCCTGCTCGTCGTGGCCGCCGCCGTGGTGGTGACGGCCGGAGTACGCGCCATGACGGGCTGACCGCCCCGGTGGGCACCCACGCGCGCGTGCATGCCCACCGCGACCGGGCTACAGACGGCCGTACGCGCAGAGCGTGCGCAGGGCCTCGATCGTGACGATCGGGCGGCTCTCCAGGACGGTGCCCGGGGCCCACTGGCGCCACCGGACCGGCCAGCCGCCGTCCTCCTGCTGTTCGCTGAGCAGGAAGTCCAGCGAGCGGTTCATCTCCTCGTCGGTGAACCACGCGCGCGCGAGGGAGTCCGGAGTGCGTGCGAAGTCGTACGGGAAGTGGTGCTCGCCCTGGGCGTAGCCGGGCGACACCGGGTACGCCTCCAGGCGCCCCGGGTCCAGCGCGGCGAGACGGTGTTCGCGGACCAGACGGCCGAGCCGGTCGGCGGCCGCCTCCGCGCGCGAGCGGTCGGGCACGGAGTCGAGGAAGGCCACGGCCGCCTCGACCTCGTACGGGTGCGACTTCTCCAGGGAATCGACCGCCTGCCAGCAGAAGTCGGTGGCCCGGAACAGCCACGCGTGCCATACCTGGTTGCGGTGCAGCAGGCCCACCACCGGGCCTGTGGCGAGGAGTTCGCCGGGCGGATCGTCGACGACCCGGATGAAGGGGGCCGCCGGATAGCCCCGCCGGCCGGGGTCGATCGCCGGGAGGGCGCCCTCCCGGGTCGACACGGAGGTCAGATAGCGGCACACACGCTCCACCCGCTGCCCGCCGCAGCGCCCGATCGAGTCCAGGACGCGCAGTGCGTGCCCGGTGTGCAGCGGCTGGCTCACCGGTCCCCGAAGATCGGGTTCGAGCGCGTGGCCGTACCCCTCGTCCTCGTTGCGATAGGCGGCCAGCGCGACCTCCACGGCGTCGGCGCTCCCGCCCAGGAAGTGGAACGCGAAGCGGCGCTGCTCCAGCACGCGTGCGGTGAGCCAGACGAACTGCTCCGCGCGGGAGAGCGGGCTGGGCGCCGAGGGCTTCGGGGGGAGTGGGGATGCTCCTGTTTCGGCCATGCGACAGACCGTAGGGCGCAAAGCGGTCTCGACAGGCCGTCCCGGCTCGTCCCACCCCCTGGGGCGGGATACTGGAGTCATGCGGTTGACGGTCTTCTGGCAGCGGATGGCGGATCACTTCGGCGCGAGGTACGCCGACACCTTCGCGCGCGACCACGTGATGTCCGACCTCGGCGGTCGCACCGTGCACGAGGCGCTCGACGCCGGCTGGGAGGCCAAGGACGTGTGGCGCGTGGTGTGCGCGACCATGGATGTTCCGGACGAAAAGCGCTGAATCAGGCCGGAAGCGACGGGCGGTCGCTGATTGCCGGCCCGTAGATCCTGGGGCGAGGACCGATTGTCGGCCGTGTGGGTGAGACTTGGTCCGTGGCTCCCACCGATGAGACCGCGCAGGTCGACCAGCACGCATCCCCGTCCGGCACCACCCCGCCCACGCGGCCCCCGGCCGGTGACGGCATCGAGCGCGCCCGCATGCCGCGCTGGCTGCCGCGCGCCATGGTGCTGGCGCTCTCGCTGGTGGCGGTGTTCCAGCTGGGCAGCTGGGCGTTCCACCAGCTCATCGGGTTGCTGATCAACATCCTCATCGCGTTCTTCCTCGCGCTCGCCGTGGAACCCGCGGTCAGCTGGATGGCCTCGAAGGGCCTGCGCCGGGGCTTCGCCACCTTCCTCGTCTTCTTCGGCGTGCTGGTCGTGGCCGCGGGATTCGTCACTCTGCTCGGATCGATACTCGCGGACCAGATCATCAGGATGATCGAGGGCATACCGGAGTACCTCGACTCCGTCATCAGCTGGGTCAACACCACGTTCCACACCGAGCTGAAGCGGGTGGACATCCAGGAGGGCCTGCTCCGCTCCGACTGGCTGAAGCGGTATGTGCAGAACAGCGCCAGTGGTGTCCTGGACGTCTCCGCGCAGGTCCTGGGCGGTCTCTTCCAGCTGCTGACGATCGGGCTGTTCTCGTTCTACTTCGCCGCCGACGGCCCCCGGCTGCGGCGCGCGCTGTGCTCCGTACTGCCGCCGTCCAAGCAGGCCGAGGTGCTGCGCGCCTGGGAGATCGCCGTCGACAAGACCGGCGGCTATCTGTACTCGCGCGGCCTGATGGCGCTGATCTCAGGGATAGCCCACTACATCCTGCTGGAGTACCTCGGGGTGAACTACGCCCCGGTGCTCGCCGTCTGGGTCGGCCTGGTCTCGCAGTTCATCCCCACCATCGGCACCTATCTCGCGGGCGCCCTGCCGATGCTGATCGCCTTCACGGTCAACCCCTGGTACGCGCTGTGGGTGCTGATCTTCGTGGTGATCTACCAGCAGTTCGAGAACTACGTGCTGCAGCCCAAGCTGACCGCCAAGACCGTGGACCTCCACCCGGCGGTCGCCTTCGGGTCGGTCATCACGGGCACCGCCCTCCTCGGCGCCGTCGGGGCGCTGGTCGCCATTCCGGCGGTCGCCACCCTGCAGGCGTTCCTGGGGGCGTATGTGAAGCGGTACGACGTCACGGACGATCCCCGGGTGCACGGCCACCGCAGACGGAGTCCGGGCAGTGTTCTCGACCGCGTGCGGCGACTGCTGGAACCGAAGCGTGAGCCGGCATCGGAGCCTGAGCCGACACCGGAGCCGACACCGGAGCCGGAGAACGGTGCCTCCTGACGCCGTCCGGCGTCATCCGATCACCTCTCCCTCAGGAGCGGAAGCGACGAACGGGTCCCCCCCCCCGGGGATCGTGTGGCGCTTGACACAAAAATCGAACATCCATTCTTATGGAGGCTCCGGCGAGGCTCGCGGCGGGGATTTCGGCAGGGTTTTCGCGGAGAAGTGCCCGAGTTATCCACAGGCCGGACGGGCGTCAGGGCGCATTGTCAGTGGCAGGCGTTAGCGTCTTTGACGTGAAGCGATCGACTCAAGCAAACCGGGTGGAACCCATGGCAGGAACCGACCGCGAGAAGGCGCTCGACGCCGCGCTCGCACAGATTGAACGGCAATTCGGCAAGGGCGCGGTCATGCGCATGGGCGAGCGGTCGATGGAGCCCATCGAGGTCATCTCGACCGGGTCGACCGCCCTCGACGTGGCGCTCGGCGTCGGAGGCCTGCCGCGTGGCCGCGTCGTGGAGATCTACGGACCGGAGTCCTCCGGTAAGACGACCCTGACCCTGCACGCGGTGGCGAACGCGCAGAAGGCCGGTGGCCAGGTCGCCTTCGTGGACGCGGAGCACGCCCTCGACCCCGAGTACGCGAAGAAGCTCGGCGTCGACATCGACAACCTGATCCTGTCGCAGCCGGACAACGGCGAGCAGGCTCTGGAGATCGTGGACATGCTCGTCCGCTCCGGCGCCCTCGACCTCATCGTCATCGACTCCGTCGCCGCGCTCGTCCCGCGCGCGGAGATCGAGGGCGAGATGGGCGACAGCCACGTGGGTCTGCAGGCCCGTCTGATGAGCCAGGCCCTGCGGAAGATCACGAGCGCGCTCAACCAGTCCAAGACCACCGCGATCTTCATCAACCAGCTCCGCGAGAAGATCGGTGTGATGTTCGGCTCCCCGGAGACCACGACCGGTGGCCGGGCGCTGAAGTTCTACGCCTCCGTGCGTATCGACATCCGCCGTATCGAGACCCTGAAGGACGGCACGGAGGCGGTCGGCAACCGCACCCGCTGCAAGGTCGTCAAGAACAAGGTCGCGCCGCCCTTCAAGCAGGCCGAGTTCGACATCCTCTACGGGCAGGGCATCAGCCGTGAGGGCGGTCTGATCGACATGGGCGTGGAGCACGGCTTCGTCCGCAAGGCCGGCGCCTGGTACACGTACGAGGGCGACCAGCTCGGCCAGGGCAAGGAGAACGCGCGCAACTTCCTGAAGGACAACCCCGACCTCGCCAACGAGATCGAGAAGAAGATCAAGGAAAAGCTGGGCGTCGGGGTCCGGCCGGAGGAGCCCGCCGCCGATCCGGGCGCGGCCGCGGCCGGTGCGGGCGCGGCCGCGGACGGTGCCGCGAAGACGGCGCCCGCGCCGGCGGCCAAGGCCGCCAAGTCCAAGGCCGCGACCGCCAAGAGCTAGCCCCGTACTGTGCCTGATTCACAAGCGCGGCGAACGGACCGGGGCGAGTACGCCCACCCCGTCGCCCCCGCGGGCCGGGGGCGCGGGGGCGACGGGGACGAAAGGGGTGCAGTGGGCGTCGCCGGAGCCGGAGGCGGAGCGTATGGCGGGAGCGGGATACCGGACACCGGTGGCCGGCCGATGGGCGCGTACGGGGACCACGCGGACGGCCGTGAGGCCGGTCATGGGGACGGCGTTCGTGCTCACGGCGGCGACGGCCTGCGCGGGGGGCATGACCGTCGTCGGGGGCGCCGTCGGCGTGGCTTCGGTGAGCCGTCCGGTGGCCCGCAGGACGGGGGCTCCCCTACCTCGTCGAGGGCCGAGAAGGGGGAGCCCCAAGGGGACCCGGCTGAGCGGGCGCGGGCGATCTGTCTGCGCCTGCTCACCGGGACCCCCCGCACGCGGAAGCAGCTCGCGGACGCGTTGCGCAAACGGGAGATCCCCGAGGACGTGGCGGCCGAGGTGCTGTCACGGTTCGAGGAGGTCGGCCTGATCGACGACAGCGCGTTCGCGGACGCCTGGGTGGAGTCCCGGCACCACGGCCGGGGACTGGCCCGGCGGGCCCTGGCCCGGGAGTTGCGGACCAAGGGCATCGACGCGGCCCTCGTCGACGAGGCGGTCGCCCAGCTCGACTCCGAGCAGGAGGAGGTCACGGCACGGGAGCTCGTGGCCCGCAAGCTGCGCGCCACACGTGGCCTCGACCGCGACAAGCGCCTCCGGCGCCTGGCCGGCATGCTCGCCCGCAAGGGGTATCCCGAGGGGATGGCCCTGCGGGTTGTCCGCCAGGCGCTGGAGGAAGAGGGGGAGGGTACGGAGGGGTGGGAGGACGAGGGCTTTTGACTGCGGCCCCGTTCTAGTCGGCTCGGACCTCGGTGTTCTGGCAGGCGTGCAGCAGCCAGGTCTCGTCGTCCTGCTTGGTCATGACGTACAGCGGCGCACCCTCAGTGTCGCCTTCTGCCGAGTGGTAGACCTGCCGGACCTTGACGGCCGCCACGTCGGGACGCAGGAACTGCGTGTGGACCACCTCGTAGGTGACCTCACCGTCCCAGTTCGCGGTGGGCAGTACGGCGCGGGTGAACTCGGCGATCGCGTCGAGGCCGATGAGGACCTTGCCGTGACCGGTGGTCCAGAGGGCGTCGGGATGGAAGAGCGCGAGGAATCCCTCAGCGTCCCTGGCGCGTTGGGTGCGCTCGACGGTGGCGACCACCTGCTCGATGGCCTTGATGTCCGCGGTCTCGGTGTTCATGCGGAACACTCTGGGACCTCAAGTGAACTTGAGGTCAAGAGCCGTAGCCACCGAGATCACCCGGACCGTTGCCGACTGTCTGCGCTGCCGCCTGTTGCTCTGCCTGCGCTCTCTGCCTACCCCGACACCGGGAGCCCCGCCGCCCTCCACGCCTGGAAGCCGCCCACGAGGTCGGTGGCGCGGTGCAGCCCCAACTGCCGCAAGGACGCGGCGGCGAGGCTCGACGCGTAGCCCTCGTTGCAGATGACCACGATGCGGAGGTCGTGGCTCGTGGCTTCGGGGGCGCGGTGGCTGCCCTGGGGGTCGAGGCGCCACTCCAGTTCGTTGCGTTCGACGACCAGCGCGCCCGGGATCAGACCGTCGCGGTCGCGCAGGGCGGCGTAGCGGATGTCGACCAGGAGTGCCTTGCCGGCTCGGGCGGCCTCGTACGTCTCCTCCGGTTCGACCCGGTCGAGTCCCTCGCGGACCCGCTCCAGCAACTCGTCGATGCCGACGGGGCGTTCGTGGTGGGTGCTCACTGCCAGTCCTCCGGGCGCTCGACCTGCTCCAGCCGCAGCACCTGACCCGTACGGCCGTAGCGGCGGATCCGGGGCAGGGGCGGGTAGTAGGCGTGGACGGAGACCGCGTGCCGCTCGGTGGACTCGTTGAGCACCTCGTGCACGTGGTGACGGCCGAACGACCTGCCCTTGCCGGCCGGCAACCGCCGTACGCGGTCCACGCCCTCGGTGAGTTCCAGGGTTTTCCAGGCGTCGGTGGGCAGTCGGGCGGCGAGCGAGTTCTCCGTCAGTTCGCCGGCTGCGGTGACGAAGGCGCCCACCGAGTCGGCGTGATCGTGCCAGCCCGTCCCGGTGCCGGGCGGCCAGCCGATCAGCCAGGCCTCGCTTCCGTGAGGGCCGTCGAGGCGGACCCAGGTGCGGCCTTCGGGGTCGAGGGGGAGTGAGGCGATCAGCCCGGCGTCGGCGGCTGTACGGCGCGCGAAGGCGAGCAGGTCCGCCGGGGTCGGGGCGGAGG
>NZ_VJZE01000268.1 GCF_009377205.1 Streptomyces phyllanthi | reverse complement strand
GCCCCCGGAGCCACAGCCCCCTCCGACGCGGACGCCGCAGGCGCGGGCTCCCCCGCGGAGGAACCCCCCTCCACACCGGTCAGCTGCACGTTCAGCGCCGTGAGCGCCTTGTTGATCGGCTGGAAGAACGTCGTACCACCGCTCTCGCAGTCCCCGTTGCCCCCCGAGGTCACGCCCAGCGCGACCCCCTCGGAGAACAGCGGGCCGCCACTGTCGCCCGGCTCCGCACACAGCGTGGTCTCGATCAGTCCGGTGACCGTGCCCTCCGGGTAGTTCACCGTCGCGTCCAGCGCGGTCACCTCGCCGTCGGCCAGCCCGGTCGTGCTGCCGCTGCGGAACACCTTCTGGCCGACCGTGGCGTCGGCCACCGAGGTGATGCGCACTCCGCGCCCGTCGCCGATGTCCACCACGTTGGTGGCGTCGTCACCCTGCCCCTCGGCGTACTGCACGAGCGAGAAGTCGGCGCCCGGGAAGTTCGACGTGATGGTCCGGCCGACCTGCTGCGTGCCCGCGGTGTCCGAGAACCACACGGAGCCCGCCGGACCGCAGTGCCCGGCCGTGAGGATGAACTGGCCCTGCCCGTTGGTCACGTTGAAGCCCACCGAGCAGCGCCCGCCGCTCGCGAAGATGGGCCGGCCGCCGTTGAGCCGCGTGGTGTACGTGCCCTCCATGCGCTCCATCCGCACCGGGCCGCCGATCTCCTCGGCCAGCTTGGTCAACCGCTTCCAGTCCTTGGAGGAGACCGTCTTGTCGGCGCGCACCACGACCTCGTTGGACGAGCGGTCGATGACCCATGAGGTGCCCGCCACGCGCGGAGCCGAACGCAGTTTCTCGGTAGCGGAGTTGAGGTCGTCCATGCTGTAGCGCACCTTCTTCGGGCGCGCCCCGGCGGCCTTCACCTCGGCGGCCGCCTCCTCGTCGGTGACCGCGACGACGGGCTCTCCGTCGGCGCCGATCCAGGAACCGGCCGTGCGCGCGTCACCGAGCCTCGACACCAGCCCCGAGCCGGTGCCGGCCACGGTCCGGGCAGTGCTCGTCGGAGGAGCGGACCCGCTGGCCGGTGGTTCACTCGCCATGGCCTGCGTGACCATCAGTCCTCCGCAGAGCAGTCCGCCGACGGCCGCCAGCCGTGTCACTCGCCGGACGACCCGTCGTCGTGCGTGCCTCATTCCATGGCTCCCGAACACCGAATGGCACGGCGTCAACCACCGCCAGGACCCCCGTCGTTGAGCGCCCTCTTCTTCATACGTGCGTTCGTGCCCGCGTGTTCACCAGGTGGCGTCCACGTATCCCATCGTCCTGTTCATGGCGATCGCGGCCACGTTGAGCGGATGGTGGAACGTCCGGACGGTGCTCACGCCGCAGAGTCCCGGGAACCCGATGCCGTACGTCTTCATCGCCACCGAGATGCCCCGCCCGCGGTAGGGGGCCCGGACCCCGGTCATCTCGTTGAGGACGAACCCCGACGCCCGCTGGTCCGAGGTCGCGGCCATCCCGATCCAGGCGTCCCCGTCCAGGGCGAGCACGACGCCCCGCGGATCGTAGCCGGGCGCGTCGAAGCGGTGCCGGGCGTACTCGTCGTACGTGAAGAACGCCCCGCGCTCCGGGATGTCCGCGGAGCACTCCTTGTTGAGCTCGTACAGGGCCTGCCGGTGCTCCGGGGTGTCGCCGAGCTCGGAGAGCGTGGTCAGCCGGATGCCGGAGGTGCGGCACCGGTCGACGTACGGCTGGAAGCGCGCCAGATCGAAGGCGTCGACGTCCAGCTGGAGCTTCACCCACTCGACGGCCGCAGGCGACGCGGCGGGGCGGTGCGAGGAGTCCTGGGTCTGCGTCACGGGAGCGGCTCCTGGAGGTGCTGTGCGGTGTGGATGTCAACGCGCAATGTAGAGGGCGCGGTTGCGCTCCGCCGGGACTCCGGGGATCTTCACAGGTGAAGAGACACGGCCGTCCGTTCCCCGTCGGCCGGACCGAGAACCGCCCAGCTCCGCTCGTCGCCCCACACGGACGACGGGCCGACGTACGGGCGCAGCAACGCCGTGAGCAGCGGGTCGCCCCGCCCGTTGAGCTCGTCCGAGGCGATCTTGCGCGCGATGCCCGCGAGGAAGTCGGCGAGCTGCACGCGTGGATCGAGGCGCGAGTGGACGAGCCGCAGACCGGCGAGCCTGACTCCGTGGAGGCGGGCCGTTTCCTCGATCCAGACGATACGGTCCGGTGTCAGCATGTTCTGCCGGTCGTGCACGAGCGTGACCGCCTGTCCGCCGGCGCTCCAGTGGGTGGCCGTCCGGACAATGGCGGGCAGCAGCGGATTGAGGACGGGATTCAGGACGAACGGTCCCTCCTGGATGCGTGCCCGATAGGAATCCGCGCGAGGCCGGGCCGCCGCGATCCGGTCCAGAACGCCCGCGGCCGGGGCGGGGGAATGCGCACGGCGCAACCTGTCGACCGTTCGGAAGAACTCGTCGACGGGTGCGTCCGGTTCTCCGTCGTACCGGACGCGCAGCAATTGGTTGGCCACCTCCAGGAATTGCCGCCAGTCGCCGTCACCGAACACCCCCGGTCCCTCCCGGAACAGCGCGACCGCCTCCGCCCTGTCGCCGAGCAGCAGGTCGACGGTCCGGTCCACCACGAAGAACGCCTTCTCGGTGAGGGTCACATGCGCGTCCCCGTGAAGAGGACCCGATGGGGCGAGCAGCCATTCCAGAACCGCCCGGTGCTTTTCGCGCAGCAGATGGTTCGCCTTGTACTCCTCGGCGGGCGAGCGGATACGGTTCCGTATCTCCCGCACGGATGCGGCGGCGGATTCCACGGACAGCCGCACACTGGCGTGCGCGAACACATCGGTGTTTCCGCCGGTGAGATTCTCCCCGTCCGACCCCGATTCGTCGCAGGCGATTTCGAGAAGCCGCCCGCCTGGAATCTCCCGTGGCGGGTCCGCGCGCACCTGAGTCATCGCTCTGCCCCCTGCCTGTCTTCCCAGGACATCATCCCTCGCCACGGGAACGCCCGGCGAGGCCATTTCGTCCGGGGCGGGCCGGCCGGGCGGCAGGGGCGGCAGGGACGACTCGCGGGGCGCACGCTTCCCACAAGATTCCATCTACCAATAGGTAACTTTCGCGTTGACTCCCCGCCACAGATGGGCATGAACATGGCGAGCGCGGCGACGGCGGAGACCTCGCCGCTTCGACATGAGAAGAGGACGAGTATGAGAACACGCGGTGTGAGGCGCCGGATCGGCGCGGTCTCGGTGGTCGTGGTGCTCGGCGTCGGGGCCACGGCCGGTGCCACCGCACCGGCCGCGGCGGCCCCCGCCGGGACCACGGTGAACCTGGCAGCGGCCGAAGCCACCGCCGACGTCGACTACGCCACCTGGCAGCGCGACGTGAAGGCCGTCATCGACCAGGCGAAGCCGTACGTCCAACAGCGCACCGAGGGCACCGCGGGGCAGAAGCTCGCCATCGTCTTCGACATCGACAACACCACGCTGGAGACCGACTTCACCCCCTGGTACCAGCTGCCCACCCCGGCGCTCAAGCCCTCGCTGGACCTGGCCAAGTACGCCGACTCCCGCGGTGTCGACATCTTCTTCGTCACCGCCCGGCCGGGCATCATCGAGAGCCTCACGAAGTGGAACCTGGAGACCGTGGGTTACCCCGTCAACGGTCTCTACGTGCGGGATCTCCCCGATCTGTTCGCCGAGGTCAGTGCCTACAAGACCAGCAAGCGGGCGGAGATCGAGGCCAAGGGCTACACGATCATCGCCAATATCGGCAACAAGGAGACCGACCTTGTCGGCGGCCACGCGGAGCGCACGTTCCGACTCCCCGACTACGACGGCCAGTTGTCCTGACCGCGGCCAGGACCGCGCGGGCCGGGCGATCGCCCGGCCCGCCTACACTCCCCCCATGGACGACACCACGCCGGCCGCGCTCGCCGCGGGCAAGTACGTGCTGATCACCAGCTACCGCAGAAACGGAACCCCCGTCGCGACCCCGGTGTGGGTGGTGCGGGACGGAGAGGCGCTCGGCGTCTGGACGGCCGCGGACTCGTGGAAGGTCAAGCGCATCCGAAACCGTGCCGACGTCCTTGTGGGCCCGTGCGACATGCGCGGCAACCCCACGGGTGAACAGGTCCCCGGCCGTGCCGAGGTGGCCGACCCCGCCACGACCGACCACTACCGCCGGCTCATCGCCCGCAAGTACGGACTCCTCGGCCGCCTCACCCTCCTGGGCAGCCGTGTCCGCCGCGGCAAGGACGGCACCGTCGGACTGCGGGTCACGCTCACGTCCTGATACGCGTCTGCCTCACGGGTGCCGGCCCGCGGGAAACGGCCCCGGCGTCAACTCACCGTCGGGAACGGGCCATTCATGTGCTCGCCGCACATGCCCGGCGACTCTTCGTGTACTTCTGAGGGGCACGGGCGGCGCCAAGGTCACGTCGCCTCCGCCGAACACCGGTATCCCGAGGAGGTGTTGTCAGGTGACGCAGCAGTCGTCCGGCCCTGACACCGCGCCGTCAGCGAAGATCGACTCGACCGTGCCGCACTCGGCCCGGATATGGAACTACTGGCTGGGCGGCAAGGACAACTACCCGGTCGACCACGAGGCGGGCGACGCGTTCCGCGAGATCTTCCCCGGCATCACCGACCTCGCCCGGGACTCGCGGGCCTTCCTCGGCCGGGCCGTGCGGCATCTGGCGGGCGAGGCGGGGATCCGGCAGTTCCTCGACATCGGCACCGGTCTTCCGACGGCGGACAACACCCATGAGATCGCCCAGCGCGTGGCTTCCGAGGCCCGCGTCGTCTACGTCGACAACGACCCCCTGGTGCTGGCCCACGCCCACGCGCTGCTCGCCGGCACCGCCGAGGGGGTGACCGACTACGTCGACGCCGATCTGCACGATCCCGGGACCGTCCTGCGGCAGGCGGCCAGGACCCTGGACCTCACTCGGCCCGTCGCCCTCACCCTGATGCAGGTCAGCGGGCACATAGCCGACTACGACCAGGCGCGCGCCATCGTCGGCACGCTCATGGGCGCACTGCCGTCGGGCAGTTACCTCGCCTTCAACGACAGCGTGGACACCAACGAGGCGAACGCCGAGGCGACCCGTCTCTACAACGAGAGCGGGGCGGCCGCCTACCACCTGCGCAGCCCGGGGCAGCTCGCCGGCTTCTTCGACGGCCTGGAACTGCTCGAACCCGGTGTCGTCCCGCTCGCCGACTGGCGGCCCGACCCGGGCGCCGCCCCCTCCGGGAGCGAGGTGATCGCCCTGGGCGGCGTCGCGCGAAAACCCTGACAACCGACCGCCGGATCCCCGCACCCTGACCACGACCGCCGGGTTCCCGCCGGAAGGCCGGGCCACGTGCGAGGCGTGCCACGCGGCCCGGGAGTCAGCTTCCCGCGACCGGGTACCCGGGGACGATGACCACGAGCCAGTACGAAGCAGCCGCGACGAACGCGGCCGGTGGGATCGCGATCCTCATCATCGGTCTTGTCGTCGCGGGCGCGCTGATATGGGCGGTCCGGCTCGGCATGAAGGTACGACGCCGCGAGTCGAGGACCCCCCGGCCCGACGAGCATCCCACGCCCCCGCCGGGCGGACCCGTCCGCGAGAGCCGGGAGATGCGGGAGCCGAACGAGGTCCCGCGGGCGGCGGACGAGAGGGAGCGGCTCACCCCGCACGGCCTCCAGGCCTCCGGCAGTAAACGGAGCCAGGACCAGCAACGCCGGCGCTGGAACCCCGGGTCCAGCGGTTCGTTCGGCAGCGGCGGACCGGGCAGGGGGTGACCCCGGCCCGGCGCCGGGCGGGTCAGGGGCGTTCGCCCGCGTGGCCCGTCTGCCAGGCCCAGGCGGCGATCTCGACACGGTTGCGGGCGGCGAGCTTGAGCTGGACGCTCGCGAGGTGCGTCTTCACGGTGGACAGGGAGACGAACATGGCCGCGGCGATCTCGGCGTTGGTGTGGCCCAGGGCCACCAGGCGCACGACGTCGAGCTCCCGGTCGGTCAGCGGCTCCCGGGGCGCCGGGGCCGCGGGAGGAGGAGCGGGCTGCTCGGGAGCGGCCGTGACATGTCGGAGCAGCCGGACCGTGATGGACGGCGACACCAGCGAGTCACCCACCGCGGCGGCCCGTACGGCCTCGGCCAGGAGGGTCGGCCCCGAGTCCTTGAGCAGGAAGCCGCAGGCCCCGCCCCGCAGGGCTCCGTAGACGTACTCGTCGAGGTCGAAGGTGGTGACCACGACCACCCGCAGCGGGTCGGCGACCTGTGGTCCGGCCAGCAGCCGCGTGGCCTCCAGACCGTCCATCCTCGGCATGCGGATGTCCAGCAGACACACGTCCGGCCGTACCTCACGCGCCAGCCGCACCGCCGTCTCCCCGTCGGAGGCCTCGGCGACCACGGTGATGTCCGGCTGGGCGTCGAGGAAGAAGCGGAAGCCGGTGCGGACCATGTCCTGGTCGTCGGCGATCAGAACCCGGATCGGGCTGCGGTCGGTCATGGGCGCATCATGCCTGACGGGCCCCTCCCGGTGGCGCGCGGACTTCCGGGCAGCAGCCTCTCGCGACGGCGGGACGGCCGCCTCCGCCGAACGGCCGGGTTTCCAGGCCCCGCGCGGGCGCCTCCTCGGCCGTACGGCCGATACGGACGGCGCCGGCGCTGCCTACTGTGAAGGGCGTGAACCTCGCGCTCGACACCAAGGCTCCTGCAGGCGGCGGCACGGACCGTCCCGGACAGGCCCGGCAATCCGGCTGTCTCCGCACCGGCGCCGTAGTCCTGCTGTTCCTCGCCTGCGGCACCGACGTGCTGATCCACGGGGCCGAAGGTGCCCCCATCTGGCCCCTCCTGCTGGTACTGGCCGTCGGACTCACGGCGCTGCTGTGGCCCGCCCGGCGCAGGCCCGCATGGCTCACCCCGCAGGTGCGGACCTCGGTACCCCCGCTCACCTCCCTCGCGTATGTCCTCGCGCTCGTCGCGCTGCGCGAGGAGGCGCCGCCCGCACCGGGGCAGGTGACCCTGCTGCTGTGCCTGATGTTCGTCGCCGTCCGCTCCTGCCCACCCCGGGCGGCACTGGTCTGCGGGGCGCTGGGCGGCATCGCGGTGCTGGCGCTGCCGCTGCCGTACTACGTCGTCGAACCCGACAGCAGCCTTGCCGGAGTGCTCGCCGTGTTCCTGCTGGTGGTCGGCCTGACCGTCGGACTGGCCGCCTACGTCCGCACCCTGGACAACCGCCGGAGGGCGGCCGTCACCGAGATCCGCCGCGCCGAGCGGCTCGCCATGGCCGCAGACCTGCACGACTTCGTCGCCCACCACGTCACGGGGATCCTGGTGCAGGCCCAGGTGGCGCGCATGATGGCGTCGACCGAGCCGGGGAAGCTCGACCCGGTGCTCGCCGGCATCGAGAGGGCCGCGACCGAGGCGCTGGCGTCGATGCGGCGCACGGTCGGTGTCCTCCGCGAACACCATGAGACGGCCGAACCCGAGGACCGCCGCCCGGTCGGCGACCTCACCGCCCTCACCGAACTGGTCGACGGCTTCGACGGCGTCGGGGGAGCCGACGGACACAGGGCCGAGCTCCACCGCGACCCCTCGGTGCCGGACGACCTGCCGCACGAGGTGCAGGCCGCCGCGTTCCGCGTGGTGCAGGAGGCCCTGACGAACGTACGCCGTCACGCCGCCGACGCCACCGAGGTCACCGTGGCCCTGCGGTACGCCGCCGGGGCCCTGGAGATCTCGGTCCGCGACGACGGACGCGGCGGCGCCCGGCTCCCGGAGGCGGCCCGCGGCGGAGGCTTCGGCCTGGTCGGCCTCACCGAACGGGTCACCGCCCTCCAGGGCCGTATCGAGGCCCGGCCCCGCGAGGAGGGCCCCGGCTGGGAGGTCCTGGCGGTGCTGCCCGCGGCACCCGGGAGGGACGCCCCGGTCGGACGGGGGTGACCGCCACCGGGGCCGCGATCGGCGGGCTGCAGGTCAGGCGGGTGTCGGTGTCCCTTCGGGGAGCAGGCCCCTGGCCTTGACGGCCGCCCAGAAGTCCCCGGGAATCGGGTGGGCGAGGTAGTCGACGGTGCCGGACACCTCCTCCGGCGAGCGGGCGCCGACCACCACGCCGGTGACCGCCGGATGCCCGAAGGGGAACCGCACGGCCGCCGCCGGCGGTGGCACCCCGAAGTCGGCGCACACGCGCCACCACGCCCGCACCCGCGCCGCCAGGTCCGCGGGAACCGTGCCGAACCCGTGAGGGGCGCCCGCACGCGGATCGGTGATCAGCCCCGAGTGGTAGACGCCCGCCGCCAGGACGGCCACGCCCCGCTCGGCGCACAACGGCAGCAGCTCGTCGAGGCCCGACTGGTCGAGCAGGTTGTAGCGCCCGGCGAGCAGGACGCAGTCGGGCCCGGGCGGAGCGGCCTCACGCAGGAACGCCGCGGCGACCGGTGCGTGGTTCACGCCGATCGACACCGCGCCGATGACGCCGCGTGCCCGCAGGTCGGCCAGAGCCCGGTAGGCCTCACCCACGGCGGTGGCGAAGTCCTCGTCGGGGTCGTGGACGTGCAGTACGTCGACACGATCGAGCCCCAGCCGCTCCAGGCTCTCCTCGACGCTGCGCATCACTCCGGCATACGAGTAGTCCAGCCGGGGCCCCACACCGGGCGGCGGATCCGCCCAGATCGGCTGGGTGTCGGTGCCTCCCGGCTCGATGACCCGGCCGACCTTGGTGCACAGCACGTACGCGTCGCGCGGCCGGCTCGCGAGGGCCGCGCCGGTACGGGTCTCGGACAGCCCGTAGCCGTACACGGGGGCCGTGTCGTAGAGCCGCACGCCGAGCTGCCAGGCGCGGTCGAGCGTGGCGGCGGCCTGTCGCTCCGGCACGGGGGCGAAGAGACCGCCCAGGGACGCCAGTCCGAGCCCCAGCCGGCTGACCCGCAGCCCCGTCCGTCCCAGCGGTACGAGATCGCCGGCCCTCATGCCTTGGGGCGGCGGCCGCTGCGGCGCGGTGCGGGCTCCGCGCCGTTCAGAAGGGCTGCCCGCCGTTCCTCGCCCCGCTCCTCGACCTGGAGCACGACACTGCGCAGTCCCTCCGCGAGGGCCCGGCACTCCGTGTCGCTCAGCCGCTCCATGACGAAGGCCTCCTCGGCGTTGAACTCCGGGAACACCCGCTGCATGAGCTCCTCGCCCTTGTCGGTGAGGCTGAGCAGGACCAGCCGGCCGTCGGAGGGGTGTCCGGCCCTGCGCACCAGGCCACGCGACTCCAGGGTGCGCGCGACCCCGGTCAGCGTTCCCTTGGAGATGCCCGCCTCCTCCGCCACGTGCCGGGTCTCCGACTCGCCCCACACCCAGACGACCCACAGCACCACGAAGGCCGTCCAGGTCAGGTCGGAGCCCCGCAGGACGGAGTTCTCCAGGTGCTGCCGCACCGCCGACGCGGCCCGGTAGATGTTGGCCACGGCCGCCATCTGGTCCCGGCGGATCGGTATGCCGCCGAGCTTCGCCGCGGCGAGCTTCTCGGCTTCGGTGATGGATCGCTGGCCGGGCACGGGAGCTCCTTCGGTCCTGGTCGCCTGAACCGGACGGGCCGTACCGCTCCGTCCAGTCGTTCGGGTACAAATTGTACGGAGGGTGGCAACTGCCCCGGCCGGCCGGGGCGCCCGGCGGCGGGCCGCGCGTCTCAGCGCTCGAAGACCACGCGCCCGTCGAAGACCGTGAGATCCACCTCCGCCTCCGGGATGTCGTGCGGGTCCAGATCCAGCAGGGGCCGGTCCAGGACGCACAGGTCGGCCACCTTGCCCGGCTCGATCGTGCCCTTCCAGGACTCGGCGAAGTCCTGCAGCGCCGGGTTCGACGTGTACGCGCGCAGGGCGTCGGCGAGGGGCACGCACTGCTCGGGGCCGCTCGGCCTGCCGCTGGCCTTGGACTCGCGGAGCAGCATCGAGGCGACGCCCTGGCGCCAGTCGGGCTCGGTGATGGGCGCGTCCGAGCTGGCGCAGACGGTGACACCGGCGTCGATCGCGGACCGGACGGGCCACTGGTAGGCCGAGCGCTCGGGACCCACGACCGCGTCCATCAGATCCGAGATCGTCCACTTGATCGCCGGGTTCATGTTGACGCCCCACCCGTTCGCGGCCAGGCGCCCCAGGCTGTCGGCGCCGATGAAGTCGCCGTGGATGACATAGTGCCGCGCGTCCGGCCGGGGAGCGGCCGCGTGGGCGGCGGCGAACGCGTCCACCACCGTGTCGATGGCCCGGTCCCCGGTGACGTGCACCCCGAGCTGGAACCCGGCCTCGTGCGCGACCCGGACCATCTCGTACAACTCGTCGACCTGGAGCGCGGGCGTGTCGCCGTGCACGCAGAGCGCTCCGTGGCCGCCTTCGGCGTACGGCTCCTTCATCCAGGCCGTACGGTTCGGCGGCACCCCGTCGGCGAAGATCTTCACGCCGATCGCACGCAGCACCCGCGGGTCCGCGGACTCCGGGCGGCTGAGCTCGGCCAGGCCCTTGCGCAGGTCGTCCGCCGAGCCGCCCATGGGCGCGGGCAGCAGCAGCACGCTGACGCGGGCGTCGAGCTCACCGGCCGCGGCTAGTTCGGCGTACGCGGTCCAGTTGTCGGTGCTCAGGCCTCCGAACAGGGTGCCCGTGCCCCCGGGGCCGAGACCGGGCTCGGTGTAACTGGTGACGCCGCGAGAGTGCAGTTCACCGATCACGTTCCGGATGGCCCGGCGCCGCTGGGCCACGGTGGGGGAGGGGAGCGCGGACTGGACGAGCCGCTGCGCCGCCTCGCGCAGGATGCCGGTGGGTTCCCCGGTGTCGTCGATGTCCATGACGCCGCCCGGCGGGGGCACGCTGTCCGCGTCGATCCCGCACTGGCGCAGGGCCGCGCTGTTGGCCCACACCATGTGCGAGGAGAAGTCGGTCAGGCAGACCGGATGGTCCGGCGCCACCGCGTCCAGGTCGCGGCGGTGCGGGAAACGCCCGGGGTCGGCGACGCACTCGGCCAGATAGCCGGGATCCCAGCCCAGGCCGACGATCCACTCGCCGGGCCGGGCGGCGCCCACCGCGCCGCTCACGGCGGAGGCGATGCCGGCGATCGACCGTACCGCGGGATGGCCCACGTCCAGGGCGAACGGCGGCTTCGTCATCCCGTACGCGGCTCCGTGCAGATGCGAGTCGTTGATGCCGGGGAGCACGGTCCGGCCGGCCAGCCCGACGATCCTGGTACCGGGCCCGGCCAGAGCGCGCATCTCCGCGTCGGACCCGGTGGCGACGATGTCCCGGCCGCGCACGGCCACGCCTTCGGCGACGGAGAAGGCGCCGTCGACGGTGAGGACCTGGCCGCCGGTCAGGATGAGGGTGGGAGCGGTGTCGCTCACGCTCGGACCTCTTTCGTGATGTTCGGGGGATCCGGTTCGATGGGCGCCAGGGGAGCCCGGACCCACGGGAGTTCGGGGGAGTCCCGTCGGGGGAGTCCCCAGGCTTGCTCGATTGACGGGAGACGTGCTGAGGCGACGGTCACCGTGTCCGTGGCGCGAAGTACGCGAGCGCCGCGCCCGCCACCAGGGCGACCCCCTGGGCCATCTGCTGCCAGAACGTCGGCACGTTCAGCAGTGTCAGCCCGTTCTGGAGGGCGCCGAGGAACAGTACGCCGAGCAGGACGCCGAGAACCGAGCCGGAGCCGCCGGAGAGCGCGACCCCGCCCAGCAGCACGGCGGTCAGCACGGTCAGCTCGAACCCCGCGCCCGAGGTGCCGGCGACCGCGCTGTCCAGCACCGACGCCTTGATGGCTCCGGCGAGGGCCGCGGCCACACCCGTCACCACGAACAGCGCGAACGGCATACGGCGGATGTTGACGCCCGAGAGATGGGCGGCCTCCCGGTTGACTCCGATCGCGAAGACATGCCGTCCGCCCGGGGTGAGCGCCAGGAACAGCGCGCCCGCCACCAGGACCAGCCCGGCGATGACGACCGGTGCGGCGACGCCCGCGATCCGGGAGCCGCCCAGCCAGGCGAACCCGGAGCCGAAGCCGCTCAGCGGCAGGGGGAAGAGCTGCTGCGCCAGGCCCCGTACGGCGGTCAGCATGCCGAGCGTCACGATGAACGCCGAGAGGCCGAAGTAGCAGCACAGCACCCCGTTCACGGCACCCACCGCCGCACCGGCGGCCAGCGCGCCCAGCACGGCCACGACGGGCGACTGGCCCTGTCCCGCCAGCCAGCCCGCCACCAGGCCACCGAGGGCCAGGGTCGAGCCGACCGACAGGTCGAGATAGCCGCTGATGACGAGCAGCGCGAGCGGTACGGCGACGATGGCGAGGGTCGCGGCGTCGGTGGCGATGCCCGAGAGGTTGCCCGGATCGAGGAAGCTCCCCGTGGACAACTGGAAGACCAGCACCATCACGGCGAGCACGGCGATCAGCGGATGGCGCCGTACGACGGCCAGGCCGACCGTCGGGGTGAACGCTCGGGGGCGCCCGAGGGCGCGGTCGACGGTGGTCATGCTGCTCCTTGGGCGGGCGAGGACGAGGGTGG
>NZ_VJZE01000267.1 GCF_009377205.1 Streptomyces phyllanthi | reverse complement strand
CGTGACTCCTCCCCCACTCTCGGCTTCGCTCGAGCGGGGGGACCCCCATCGAGGGCGCTCCGGCGCCTTGCGATCGCACGCACCAGACGCCGCGCGCTGATCCGACCGGGGATATGACACAGGCTCTTACTCGAACCGCGAGACGTCCCCCGCCCCCCGGCGCACGATCTCGGCTTCCCCGCCCGAGAAGTCGATCACCGTGGTCGGGTCCGTGCCGCAGTCGCCGGAGTCGACCACCGCGTCGACCACATGGTCGAGGCGCTCCTTGATCTCCCAGCCCTGTGTCATCGGCTCGTCCTCGTCGGGCAGGAGCAGGGTGCTGGAGACGAGCGGCTCCCCGAGCTCCGCGAGCAGTGCCTGGGCCACGACATGGTCGGGGATGCGCACGCCGACGGTTCGCTTCTTCGGATGCAGCAGCTTGCGCGGCACCTCCCTCGTCGCGGGGAGGATGAAGGTGTAACTGCCGGGCGTCGAGGCCTTGATGGCCCGGAACACGTCGTTGTCGACGTGTACGAACTGGCCCAGCTGCGCGAAGTTCTCGCAGACGAGGGTGAAGTGGTGGCGGCTGTCGAGGTTCCGGATCGAGCGGATCCGGTCGATGCCGTCACGACTGCCCAGCTGGCACCCCAGAGCGAAGCACGAGTCCGTCGGATACACGATGAGCGCACCCTCACGGATGCTGTCGGCCACCTGACCGATGGCTCGGGGCTGGGGGTTGTCGGGGTGGACGTCGAAGTACCTGGCCATCTGCAGAGCTTATGCCGTCTCGGGCCGCGCGCCGAAAGGGGCGCGGGGAACCGCGCGACCAGCCACGGACGACCCGCAGCTCCGGACGGCCCGCAGCCCCCCTCGGCTTCCTGGCAAAGCCCTACGCGCCGCTCTCCCTGAGCATGTCCTCCCGCTCGACGATCTTCACGCGCTCGCGGCCCTCGGGCTCGCCCAGCGCCTTCTCCGCGGCGTCGAGGCGGTACCAGCCCTCCCACGTCGTGAAGCGGACGTTCCGCTCGGCGAGGAACGCGTCCACGGCCTGCGGCGCGGGCGTGGCGGGCTCGTGCAGACGGCCGTTCGCGAAGTCGTCCAGCAGGTTGGCGACCGTCTCGTTGGCGTCGCCCTTCGTGTGGCCGATCAGGCCCACGGGGCCACGGCGGATCCAGCCGGTGACGTACGTCGACTGCAGGTGCGCGCCGGTCTCCTCGATCACGCGGCCGCCCGCGTCCGGGACCGTGCCCGACTCGACGTCCCAGGGCAGCTTGGGAAGCTTGTCGGACAGGTAGCCCACGGCCCGGTACACCGCGGTGACGTCCCAGTCCTTGAACTCGCCGGTGCCCTTGACGTTGCCGGTGCCGTCGAGCGCGGTGCGCTCGGTGCGCAGGCCGGCGACCCTGCCGTCCTCGCCGAGGATCTCCGACGGCGACTCGAAGAAGTGCAGGAACAGCTTGTGCGGCCGGTCGCCCACATCGCGGATGGCCCAGTTCTCGAGGGTCTTGGCGACCATGTCGGCCTGCTTGTTGCCGCGCCGGGTCGCGATCGAGCCCTCGTCGTAGTCGATGTCCTCGGGGTCGACGATGACCTCGATGTTCGGGGAGTGGTCGAGCTCCCGCAGCTCCATCGGACTGAACTTGGCCTGCGCCGGGCCCCGGCGGCCGAACACGTGGACCTCCAGGGCCTTGTTGGCCTTGAGTCCCTCGTGCACGTTCGGCGGGATCTCGGTCGGGAGCAGCTCGTCGGCCGTCTTCGCAAGGATGCGCGCCACGTCGAGCGCGACGTTGCCGACACCGAGGACGGCGACCTTCTCCGCCTCCAGCGGCCAGCTCCGCGGCACGTCCGGGTGGCCGTCGTACCAGGAGACGAAGTCCGCCGCGCCGTACGAGCCGTCGAGGTGGATACCGGGTATGTCGAGCGCCCGGTCGGCGGTCGCGCCCGTGGAGAAGATCACCGCGTCGTAGAAGGCACGGAGATCGTCCAGGTTGATGTCCCGCGGGTAGTCGACGTTGCCGAAAAGACGGATCTGCGGCTTGTCGAGCACCTGGTGCAGGGCCGTGATGATGCCCTTGATCCGGGGGTGGTCGGGGGCGACGCCGTAGCGGATCAGTCCGAACGGCGCTGGCATCCGCTCGAAGAGGTCGATGGACACACCGGGATCGGCGGCCACGTCGGACTTCAGCAGTGCGTCGGCGGCGTAGATCCCGGCGGGGCCGGCTCCGACAATGGCTACCCGCAGGGGGCGGGGCATGATCAGGTTCCCTTCGAGCGACGACAGGCGACTCGTCGGCAACCCTAAACTAAGGCAAGCCTTACCTGGTACGCGGGTCCGGTCTATGACCCCATAAAGTGATCTTATGGGGTCGCCGGGTGTCACCTACGCGGAGCCGCCCTGCGAAGATCCGGGCGTGGAACCTGAGTTGGACGGCCCGTCGACCGCTGAACCGGAAACGGCCGAGGAACCCGAGGAATCCGGGACATCCGGGGAGGCCGAGGACCTCGAAGAGCCCGGGGAGCCCGGGGAGCCCGCGTCGCGTGCGGAGTCCTCCGCACCCGCCGTACGGAGCAGCCTGGCACCGCCACCCACCCGTTCCAGGGGCTTCGTCAGAGCACGCAGGGAGAAGCGCTCGCGTTTGCGGGGCTCCTCCCGCGCCGCGGGGACGGCCGCGTCCGGGGAACCCTCCCGGTAGGCGGCCAGCGCCTCGTGGGCGCGTTCGGCGGCTTCCCGGTACAGGTCGCGGGACTTGGTCATCGCCTCCAGGGCCTCGGAGTACGTGGCCACCAGGTGCCGCGCCTCCTCGATGGTGAACAGCTGCCACTCGTCGCGCAGTTGCGATATGGCCCGCTCGGCCCAGATGGGCAGCGGCCTGGGCAGCGCCGCGTAGCGCACCACCTTGTCGATGAGCTCGGTGGGTTGTGAACCGTCGAGGAACATACTGCGCACGGTGAAATCCGCGGCTTCGTAGCCGGGCCGGGCGGGCGCCCCGGGCAGCACGATGGCGCCCCCGCGCGGCACGCGTACCCCCAGGTCGTAGAGCGCCCAGTTGACGATGTGGAACTGGTCCGGAGCGGCCCGGTGCTCCACGACGCGGTGGCGCAGACTGGGCGGCATCATCGGCGCGAGCGGACGGCGCCCGAGCTCATCGGGGGTCATGGCCTCGTGCACGACGACATGGATGGCCCAGCCGCGGCGGGCGCAGTCCTTGAACAGGCGCTTCACGTCTCTGTCTTCCGGAGGCAGCGGATTGAGCTCACGGAAGCGGAGGCCCGGTACGACGTCGTGGTCCCACGGTGTGCCGCCGTCCTCGGGCCAGAACATGGTGGCGGGCGAGGGCCAGTCGAGGTTCCAGGGGAGGTCCGACTCCGCGGCCAGCACCCAGTCCCGTACGTCGTCCTTCACGTCGTCCTTGCCGTCCGGAAGGCCGGTCGTCAGCCGGGCGCGCACCACGACATCGTCCGCGACCCGCCAACGGGCCTCGAAGCCATGTCCTTGGGGGGACCCTTCCGCCTCGGGCGGGATGTCGAACTCCCGGTAGTCGTCGATCACCTCCTCCTGTTTCAGCGTCAGGAGCCGTCGCCGGACGGACTCCTCGGCGGCGGGGCCGGTATGGCGCCCGCGGGCCAGCCAGACGGTGTCGGGAGCGGTGGCATGGGCGGTGGGGGACTTGGCCATGGATCACTCTGCGCAGGTGGGGGTCGGCGTGCGCCTCCCAGTATGGTCCGCGCACGTCAGAGACACCGAACAGGGGCCCTTGGAAACGCTCATGGCAGGACCTGTTCGGCCCAGATGACCTTTCCGTCCGGGGTGTACCGGGTGCCCCAGCGCTCGGAGAGCTGGGCTATGAGGAACAGTCCGCGTCCGCCCTCGTCCGTGTCCGCGGCGTAGCGCAGATGGGGCGAGGTGCTGCTGGTGTCGGAGACCTCGCAGATCAGGCTGCGGTCGTGGAGCATACGGACGCGTATGGGGCCGCTGCCGTAGCGGATCGCGTTGGTGACCAGCTCGCTGAGTATCAGCTCCGTCGTGAACTCCAGTTCCTCCAGCCCCCATTCCGTCAGCTGCCGGGAGACCGAGGCGCGCACCCGGCCGACGGCCGCCGGGTCGGACGGCACGTCCCAGCCGACGACGCGGTCGGCGGCCAGTGCCCGGGTGTCGGCGACGATCAGGGCGATGTCGTCGTGCGGCCGGTCCGGCAGCAGGGCGTCGACCACCGCCTGGCAGGTGCCCTCCGGCGAGATGCCGGTGCCGGCCTGGACCAGGGCGGTGCGCAGCCGCTCGAGCCCGGCGCCGATGTCCAGTTCCCGGTCCTCGACGAGTCCGTCGGTGTACAGCACGAGCCGGCTGCCCTCCGGAAGGTCGAGCTCGGCCGTCTCGAACGGAAGGCCGCCCAGGCCGAGCGGCGGGCCGGCGGGCACGTCGGGGAACTCCACGCTGCCGTCGGGCCGGACCACCGCCGGCGGCGGATGGCCCGCGCGGGCCACCGTGCAGTGCCGCGAGACCGGATCGTAGATCGCGTACAGACAGGTGGCGCCGGTGACCGCGGCGCCCTGGCCCTCCTCCGCCTCGTCCTGGTCGATCCGGCCCACCAGTTCGTCGAGGTGTCCCAGGAGCTCGTCCGGCGCCAGGTCCAGGGCGGAGAAGTTGTGGACCGCGGTACGCAGCCGCCCCATGGTGGCCGCGGCGTGCAGCCCGTGACCGACGACGTCACCCACCACGACGGCGACCCGCGCACCGGACAGCGGCAGGACGTCGAACCAGTCACCGCCCACTCCGGCCTGCGCGGGCAGGTACCGGTAGGCGACGTCCAGGGCGCTCTGCTCGGGCAGGCTGCGCGGGAGCAGGCTGCGCTGCAGGGTCACCGCCATGGCGTGCTCGCGCGCGTAGCGGCGGGCGTTGTCGATGGAGACCGCGGCCCGGGCGACCAGTTCCTCGGCGAGGGCCAGTTCCTCGGGGTCGAAGGGCTCGGGCTTCTCGGAGCGCCAGAAGTTGACCACGCCCATCAGCAGGGAGCCCGCCCGCAGCGGGACGGTGATCAGCGAGTGGACGCCGTACTCCACGACCTGCGCCGCGCGTTCGGCATCCTGAGCCAGCCACCCGGGGGCCTGGCCGAGGGCGGGCTCGATACGGGCCCGGCCGGTGCTGAGACTGCGCGCCTGCGGCGAGGAGGGGACGAAGGTGATGTCCTCGCCCACCGGGTAGAGCGGCACGTCGTGGCGGATTCCGCCGAAGGCGGTGCGGCGCAGCGTGGTGCCCGCCTCGGGCTCTGCTCCTGTCAGTACGGCATGGGCCAGGTCCACGGTGACGAAGTCCGCGAACCGCGGGACGGCCACCTCGACGAGCTCCTCGGCGGTGCGGGTCACGTCCAGGGTCGTACCGATGCCCACTCCGGCGTCGTAGAGCAGCTTGAGGCGCTCCCGGGCCACCTCGGCCCGGCCGGACAGCGCACGCAGCTCGGTCGAGTCGCGGAGCGTGGCCACGCTGCCGGACGGGGTGCCCTGGAGGTCGGTGGGCCGCTGGTTGATCGCCAGCAGCCGGTCGTCGACCAGGTGGACCTCGTCCGTGGCGACACGTCCGGAGGCGAGCAGCTCGGCGGTGTCCATGTCGAGGCCGAGGGCGTGGACGTGCCGCCCCTCGGCGTCCTCGGGCAGAGCCAGCAGACGGTGCGCCTCGTCGTTGGCGAGCAGCAGCCGCCCCCCGCCGTCGACGATGATCACTCCCTCCCGGACGGCGTGGAGCACCGCGTCGTGGTGCTCGTACATCCGCGTCATCTCGGACGGGCCGAGACCGTGGGTCTGGCGCAGCAGCCGTCTGCTGACGAGCGCCGTGCCCGCCGTCGAGAAGGCGAGCGCGGCGGCCGCCGAGACCAGCAGGAGCGGCAGCTGCCGCTCCGCGGCACCGCCCACGTTCTCCGTGGTGATGCCGGCCGAGACCAGGCCCACGACCGAACCGTCGGGTGCCTTGATCGGCACCACGGCCTGCACCAGCGGCCCGAGCGTTCCCGTGATCTCCTCGGTGACGGAGCGGCCCGCCAGCGCGGGGCCGGTGTTCCCGACGAACCTCTTGCCGATCCGGTCCGGCTTGGGATGGGTGTAGCGGACCCCGTCGGTGTTCATCACGACGACGAAGTCCACCTTGGACCGCTCACGGGCGGCCTCGGCCCGCGGCTGCAGTACGGCCGTGGGATCGGGACCGGTCAGTGCCTCCCGGGTGCCCGGCGCGTTGGCGAACGTCTCGGCGACGGCGAGCGAACGGTTGCGGGCCTCGTGCGTGCTGTCGTGCCGCACCTGGAGAAGGAGTGCCCCCACCGCCGACACGACCAGCACCAGCACGATCACCACCTGGTACAGGAACACCTGTCCTGCGACGCTGCGTCCGCCCAGCGCCGCCCGCAGCCCGGCGAACGGTCCCCGTCCGGGGCCCCCGCCGCGCTGCCGCCGATCTACCGGTTCGCCGGGTATGTGCTGTGCTGCCTGCCGCTCGTGCACTCGCCGGACGCGGTCGCTCCGGCGCCGTCCACGTGGACCACCGGGCCGACCGGCCGACTGAGCTCGCGCTCGACCCAGAAGTCGGATCATGTGCCCATGTCTACACTGCCCCGCGTCAGGAGGCGAGAGGCATCACCGACTGTGGTGGAGGGTCACCTCGGGTCCTTCACACCGTGCCACCCGGCGGCTACGCGGAGCCTTGGCCGTGCCTGCCCAGCGCGGCGAGGGCGCGGTCGGCGTGGGCGCTCATCCGCAGCTCGCTGCGCACGACCTCCAGGACCGTCCGGTCCTCCGCGATCACGAAGGTGACCCGTTTCGTCGGCGCCAGGGAGAAGCCCCGTTTGACCCCGAACCGCTCCCGGACCGTCCCGTCGGCATCGGACAGCAGCGGATACCCGAGCGTGTGGCGCCCGGCGAACTCCTGCTGGCGGTCGACCGCGTCGCCGCTGATCCCCACGGGCCGCGCCCCGGCGGCGGCGAACTCCGCGGCCAGATCCCGGAAGTGGCACGCCTCGGCGGTGCAGCCGGGAGAGAGCGCAGCCGGGTAGAAGAACAGCACCACCGGGCCCTCCTGGAGCAGGTCCGACAGCCGCCGGACGGCACCCGACTGGTCCGGCAGCTCGAAGTCCTCCACCGTGTCCCCGACATCCACACCACGCGTCATGACCGGGCCTCCTCGCCCTTGGCGACCCCCCGCGCCCACAGCACGAGCGGAATCTGCAGCGGAAGCCGTGCGAAGGCGGCCGTCCGCAGCGGTGCGGAACGGTGGCGCCAGTCCACGGCCATCTTGACGTTCGCGGGGAACACGCCGACGAAGAAGGCCGCCGCGGCCCGTGCCGAGGCCCGCCGGGTGCGCGGCACGGCCAGACCGGCCGCCAGTGCCAGTTCGGCCGCACCGCTCGCGTACGTCCAGGCGCGGGGCGACCCGGGCAGCGAGCGCGGGACGGTGGCGGCGAACGGGCGGGGCGCGACGAAATGGCCGACGCCCGCCGTGGCCAACAGGCCGGCGAGCAGCAGCGCCGAGCGTTCGGAGCGGGGCACGGTTCCTCCTGTTCCTGGAGTGCTCCGGTAACTCCCGTGCACCCCAACCGCGCCAGAATAGAGGGCCGTTGATCACCTCGTCCGGCCGGGCCCGCCACGAGCGCGCCGGCGCCCTCCGGCGAGCGGGGAGGCCGTCGGAGGCCTGACGGAAAGGATCAGGGGCCTGCCCGGAAGGACAAGCCCCTGACCGTTGTCACCACTGCGCGGTTGTCACCACCGCGCGGTTGTCACCACTGAGCCCGAGAGGGCTCAGAAGGTGAGCTTCCAGCTGTCGATACGGCCGGTGTCCAGGCTGGCGACGTCCTGCACACGCAGCTTCCACACCCCGGCGGCCGTCTCGGAGGAGGCGTCCACGGTGTAGGTCGCGTTCACGTTGTCCGCGGAGTCGGAGGCGGAGGCGTCCTTCAGCCGGTACGCCGTGCCGTCCGGCGCGACGAGGTCGATCACCAGGTCACCGCGCCAGGTGTGGACGATCTGTACGTCCACGCTGAGCGTGCTGGAGGCCGGGCCGCCCCGGTTCACGTTGATCGGCGACTCGACGGTGCCGTTGTCGGGGATCGCGTAGTCCGACGTGTTCTCGAAGACCGTGGCGTTCCCCTCCTCGTCCACGGTCCAGGCGAAGCCCGCCGTGCCGGTCTCCCCGGCCGCGTCGGTCACGGTGATCGTGGGGGTGTAGCGGCCGGCCTCGGTCGGTGTGCCCGAGATCCGGCCCGTGGAGGAGTCGATGGACAGCCCCGTCGGCAGACCCGTGGCCGCGTAGGAGAGGGCGCCGGGGTTGGTCGAGGAGGCCTGTACGTCGAGGCCGGCCTCACGGCCCACCAGGGAGTACTGACTGCCCGGGGGCACCACCGTCACGCCGTCCAGGATCCTGGACCCGACGTTGATCGCGGCCCAGGCGTTGGCGGTGTTGTTGTACGTCACCGAACCGAGCCCGAACAGGTCGGCGGCGGCCTGCAGGGTGGCGGTGCGGGCGCCCGCGTAGTTGGTGGTGGACGTCATGTACGTGGTCAGCGCCCGGAACCAGATCTTCTCGGCGTTGGCCCGGCCGATCGGCGTCACCGGGAGACCGTCGTACGTGGGGGAGTCGTAGTCGACCCCGTTGACGGTCTTCGCTCCGCTGCCCTCCGAGGCCAGGTAGAACCAGTGGTTGGCCGGGCCGGAGGAGTAGTGGACGTCGATCGAGCCGAGCGAGGAGGACCAGTTGTCGCGTGAGGCACCGTCCCTGCTGGGCTTGTCCATGTAACGCAGGGGCGTGCCGTCGCCGTTGATGTCGATCTTCTCGCCCACCAGGTAGTCGCCGACGTCCTGGGGGTTGTCGGCGGCGAACTCGACGGCGGCGGCGAAGATGTCGGACGTCGCCTCGTTCAGACCGCCCGACTCACCGCTGTAGACGAGGCCGGCGGTGACCGAGGTGAGGCCGTGCGTCATCTCGTGTGCGGCCACGTCGATCGAGGTCAGCGGATTGGCGTTGTTCTCGCCGTCGCCGTAGGTCATGCAGAAACAGGAGTCCTGCCAGAAGGCGTTGACGTAGTTGTTGCCGTAGTGGACCCGGGTGTAGGGGGCCACGCCGTCGTTGCGCAGACCGTTGCGGCCGTGCACGTTCTTGTAGTAGTCCCAGGTGAGCGCCGCCCCGTAGTGCGCGTCCGCGCCCGCGGTCTCCAGGTTGGCCGTGGTGCCGTCGCCCCAGACGTCGTCGGCGCCGCTGAACAGGGTGCCCGTACCGGACGAGCCCCGGTTCAGGTTGTACGTGCGGTGGTTGCCCCGGTCCGCGTCGGTGAGTGTGTACGACGATCCCGACTGGCTGGTGCCGAGCGTGACCGTACCGCTGTAGCGGGTGTTGCCGGTGCCGGTGTGCACGGCCTCGTACTCGAAGAGCTTGTCGCCGGTCCGGGCGTCGGTGATGACGTGCAGCTCGGACGGCGTGTCGTCGTGCTGGAAGCCGCTCACGACGGTTTCGTGGGCGAGTGTCGGGGTGCCCTTCGCGGCCCAGACGACCTTGCGGGAGCTGTCCGCCTCGGTCTTGGTGGAGCCCTCCGCGCGCGCTGCCTTGAGCGCCTGCCGCTCGGCCGTCGCCCTGTTCACCGAGGCGCTGAGGTCCGACACCTTCAGCCGGGGCTTGTAGCTCCGGGTCACG
Organism: Streptomyces phyllanthi; assembly: GCF_009377205.1. Lineage (GTDB taxonomy): Bacteria > Actinomycetota > Actinomycetes > Streptomycetales > Streptomycetaceae > Streptomyces > Streptomyces phyllanthi. The sequence goes on along the minus strand of NZ_VJZE01000267.1, from coordinate 2,874 downwards.
CTCTCGACGGCTCCCGACTTCGAGGCGTGGACGATCAGGTCGCCGCCGAGTACGGGCAGACCCGCGTACGTGCGCTCGTAGCGGGTGTGGACGGTGCCGTCGGCGTCCTTGACGACATCGCGGACGAGCAACTTCTCCTTGCCGCCGAGGCCGAGGCGGTCCCCGGTCTCGTCGGCGCCCTTCTGGGCCCGGTCGATGAGAGCGGCGCGCTGCACGGGCGTGAGCTTCGCGGGCAGCGCCCCGCGATCGGGCCGGGCGGAGGACGCGCTGCGTGACGGGGCGTCGGACGCCTCGCCCCGGGCGCTCGCCTGGGCACCGGGTGCCACGACGGCCAGCACGGCCACGGCCGCTATGAGGGAAAAAGCCCGGGTGGATCTGTGGGGGGTCGAACTCACACGAACTCCTTGTACTGCGGCCGTCGTTGGGCGATCGGCCGAACGAAGGGCCCGGCGTGCCGGATCAGGACGCCGGGTCGTGCAGGAGAACTGCGATGCGGGTACGTGTACGCCGCTGGTGAGCGGTGTGGGCACAGAGTGTCAGACCTGTGAAGGAAGTGTCAGGGGCACCTCATGTGAATGGCTGGAAAGCGTTCGTTCCACGGGTGAACGCCTCCGCTTTCCGGACAGCCTCGCCGCGCGCCACACGCCTCCAAGCGCCCGCCGATCCCCAAGTCCCCCGCTGGGTAGGGCACTTGCCGTCGTACGCTCGTGGTCATGCACTCCACCCTGACGGAACACGCCCGCTGTCTCTACGGCGACGAGTACCGGCCCACACCCGAGTGCGACGCCGGCCACCGCGAGCACCACTTCGTCGAGGAACTCACCTTCGCGGAACCGGACTCGATCCTCGCCATGCTGCGTGAGCTCTCTCCCCACCTGGTCGACGGCGGGCTGCCGGTGTGGATCCGCAATCTGGCCTACCGGTTGGTGCTCCTGCAGCGCCCTGACGAGCCCGCGCTGATGCGCGAGGCGGCGGAGAGCCTGTATCTGCACGGTCCCGACTGGGACGACATCGCCGCGGACCTCCGCCGCCGGGCCGACGCCCTTGAGTCCTGACGGTGCTGACGGTTCCTCGGTGACCCACCCGCCGCCTCACGGTCCGTCCGGGGACGGCTGAACCGGCGCCGTGGGCCGCGGGGTGGCGCCGAGCCCCAGCAGGTGCCGCACCATGTGCGTCCGCCCGAATCGGGCCGCCCACTCCAGGGCGGTCCTGCCCCTCATCACGGCATCGATGTCGGCTCCCCGCTCCAGCAGCAGGTCCACGGTTTCCGTGCGGCCCTCCGGCCCGGACGTCGCCGCCAGCACCAGGGGCAGATGCCCCGACCTGTTCCGGGCCCCGGGGCGGGCCCCGGCATCGAGGAGCGCTTCGGCGACGGCGGTGTGACCGAGGGCCGCGGCCAGGCACAGGGGAGTCGTCTCGTCGTACGCACCGATCAGTTGCTCCGGATCAGTACCGCCCTCGGCGAGAACGCTCACCATGCGGGCGTGCCCCTGGCGCACCGCCTCCTCGAGGGCCTTGCGCCGGTCACCGGTCGGCGCGTCCACGGACCGCACCCTCCCCGGAGCGGCCGGCGCCGCTGGTGTGTCCGGCGCGGCAGTGCCGGCGATCGCCCGCCGGGCGCTGAGCGCGGCGGCCAAGAGGCTCTCGTCCAGCGCCGTTTCCGCGTCGGGGGTGGAGCCGTTGCAGGGGATACGGGTACGACGGTCGATCAGTGCCGTCACGCTCGGCAGGGCGGGCAGCGCCTCGCGCCCCATCCGCGCCAGCCCCCGCAGGTAGTACTCACCGATCCCGTGGTCGTCCAGGTACGGCGTCATGACGGCGAGCAGCCGCGGCAGTGCGACGGGACCGGCGTGCCGTAACCACAGGGGAGCGCACTGGGCCTGAACGCGCCCGGGCCACCGGAAGGTGAGGTTGTACAGCTGAGCCGCCTGCCGGAAGGTCAGCGGCCCCGCGTCCAGCAGGGCGCCGAAGACCTCGGCGGCGCGGTCGAGACGGGTGATGCCGATGGGCTTGGCCGCGAGCAGCGAGGCGGCGGATCCACGGTCGTGGACCGCCCCCGGCCGGGTCCGGACCGCATGGTGGGACTTCGGATACGGCGTGAAGGGCAGCCCCTTCAGCGCAGTGCCGTGCGCGCACATGGCCCGCGCGGAGACCGAGGCCGTGGTGAAGGCGTCCTGGAAGGCCGGAGTGAGACCCGGCCCGCGGTGCCGGACGAGCAGCGGCAGCAGCTCGACGGCGGCCGACCGCCAGTGATGACACGCCGTGCGGGCCAGCCGGGCGCCGATGTCCCGGGTGGCGGGATCGCCGAGAAGACGGGCCACGAGCGCGTACGTGTGCCGCTCGCGCCCGAGCCGGTACAGCGCCCACCCCCAGCTTTCCCCGATGTCCGCCGGGTCCAGGTGGAGCGCGGCCTCGCGGACATCGGCGAACAGCGCGGCGTCCAGCCCCGGCCACTCGGCGGGGGCGGCGTCCCGCAGCGACATCAGGTGGGCGAGGAAGCGGACAGCGGCGACGGGATCAGCCGCCAGGGCCGTGGCGGCGGGCCCGAGTCCCCGGGCGAGGATCGTGCGTACGACGGGGTCGGCCGTCTCGCCCAGGGTGGCGAGGACCAGATCGGGTGGCCCGCAGTGTCCGAGGAGACGCGCTGCGCGACTCCGTACCCGGACGTCGTGGTCGGCGAGCCGGTCCACGGCGGTGTCGACCGCCTCGGGCCAGTACCGGCCGACCGCGGCCGCGGTGCTGTGGAGAAGGTCCAGGGCATCGTGGCGTACGAACGGACTGCCGCGGCGCGCGAGTTGCAGCAGCCGACTCGCGACGGGACCGGCGCGGTCGGCGCGTACCGCCTCCAGGAGCGCGGTACGGGAGGGGTGGGCG
>NZ_VJZE01000266.1 GCF_009377205.1 Streptomyces phyllanthi | reverse complement strand
AGGTCTACATGTGGACGACGGGTGCGGCGTCGGGGTTGTGGACGGGGGCGCCGCGGCGGTAGAGGAGGACGCTGATGACGAGTCCGGCGGCGAAGAAGGCGGCGGACCACCAGTAGGCGGTGGAGTAGCCCTCCAGGCCGGCCTGGGCGAGGACCATGGGGTCCTTGGGGTTCCTGCCGTCGATGTAGTTGGTGACGGCACTGGAGAAGAGGGTGTTGAGGAGGGCGGTGCCGAGGGACCCGCCGACCTGCTGCATGGTGTTGACGGCGGCGGAGGCGACGCCGGAGTCCTCGGCGGCGACACCCTCGGTGGCCAGGCTCATGGCGGGGGCCATGATCAGGCCCATGCCGAGGCCGGCCACGATCAGCGGGGGCAGGATGTGGGCGGCGTAGGAGCTGCCCAGGTCGAGGCCGGTCAGCCAGACCATGCCGGCGGCCGCGACGCCCATGCCCAGCGGGACGACCGGCTTGGGGCCGAAGCGGGGGACGAGTGAGGTGGTGGCCAGGGTGGAGGTCACCATGAGCGCGGCGATCATGGGCAGGAAGGCCAGGCCGGTCTCGATGGGGGTGTAGCCGAGGGTCTGCTGGAGGTAGTAGGTGAGGAAGAGGAAGACGCCGAACATGGCGGCGCCGATGATCAGGACGGAGATGAAGGACGCTCCGCGGTTCCGGTCCAGCAGGATGCGCAGGGGCAGCAGCGGGTGCGCGGCCTTGGTCTGCCACCAGGTGAACGCGGCCAGCAGGACGCCTCCGGCGACCAGGAAGCCCCAGGTCTCCACGGAGCTCCAGTCGTGGCTCTCGGCGTTGGCGAAGCCGTAGACCAGGCAGAACAGACCGCCGCCGACGAGGATGGCGCCCGGGACGTCGATCTTGGCGGTCTTGTCGCGGCTGGTGCGCTGGAGCAGGATCACACCGCCTATGAAGGCGGCGGCCGCGAAGGCGAGGTTGACGTAGAGGGTCCAGCGCCAGTCGAGGTACTCGGTCAGTACACCGCCGAGCAGCAGGCCGACGGCGCCGCCGGCGCCGGCGATGGCGCCGTACACGCCGAAGGCCTTGGCGCGTTCCTTGGCGTCGGTGAACGTCACGGTCAGCAGGGACAGCGCGGCCGGTGCGAGGAGCGCGCCGAACAGGCCCTGCCCGGCGCGGGCGACGATGAGCATCTCGAAGCTGGTGGCGGCACCGCCGAGGGCGGACATGCCGGCGAAGCCGACCAGGCCGACGAGGAAGGTCATCTTGCGGCCGAAGAGGTCGGCGATACGTCCGCCGAGCAGCAGCAGGCTGCCGAAGGCGAGTGCGTAGGCGGTGACGACCCACTGCCGGTCGCCGTCGGAGAAGCCCAGGTCCTGCTGGGCCGAGGGCAGCGCGATGTTCACGATGGTCGCGTCCAGCACCACCATGAGCTGGGCCAGGCCGATGACGACGAGGATCCACCAGCGATGGGGAGGTGGTGCGTCGGTGGACGGGGACGGGGACGCGGACACGGACACGGTGGGCGTGTCCGGTGCGTCGGTCGCGGTGTGAGACATGACGAGACTCCAGAAGTGGTGAGACAAGGGAAAAGCGGGTGGTGCCGGGAGGGACGGCTGCTTCATCGGAGTCCGTCACCTGGTTCGGTCGGTGTGGCAACCGATGATCGGCGTGGCAACCGATGAGTCACCCGCCCCGGTCAGGCGCGTGACGCTCGGCTGAGCGAGGGCCACGGGGCCTGCGGCGACCTGCGCGGTCGGCTGTCGGCTGTCGGCCGTCGCGCGGTAAGGCGGGTGTCACGCCTGGTCGGGAGCGGCCATTGCGGGACCGCGCGTCGTTGCTGGAGCAGGGGTCAGGCCGCCGGAACACCCGAGGCGTCGGCCCTGGCCGGCCACCGGTTCGCGGTGGTGCTGGGGAGGACGGCCCCGATGAGCTCGGGTCCGGGCCCGGTGAGTGCGCGGCGGCGGGCCTCTCCGGCCGAGGCGGGGGAGAAGGTCTGCCAGTACCGGGCCTCGCGGTTGAGTTTGCCGATGAGCGGCATGAGACCGGTCGCGGTGGGGAGGGGGATGCCCAGGCGGTCCGCCGTGTTCTCCCCGAAAGCCCGCCGCAGCACGCTGTGGATGAGCGCGCGCAGTTGCTCCTCGGACAGGACGGCGCCCGGTGCGGAGGCCATCGCCCGTGCCTGTGCGTCGACCATGGTCGCCGTCAGCTCAGTTACGTTCTCGTCGGGTGCGGGCGTCATGGTGTCGAGCCGGCTCTGCAGCCGACGGGCACGGGCGTGGTCGGTCACGTCCTTCCAGAGCCTCTCGTCGAGGCCCAGGAGATGGGCGACATGGGCCCAGTACCTGTACAGGCTTCGTTCCTCGTCGGGGGTGGTGTCGATGCCGACGGCGGCAAGAGCCTGGAACGCCACGACGGTGAAACCGAGCCACGTGCGGGCCATGTCGAGCTGGCCGACCGGCAGGCCGCGCACGCCCGTGTCCCAGTCCTGGAGGGACCTGGCCCGCATACGGGCATGGCCCAGCCGGACCTGAACCGTGGCCACGTGCCCCGGCTCTCCGCGCAGCAGCCCGCCCGGCCGGATGATCTGCCGTGCCCATACCCCGGTCTCCACGAGCCGGTGCGTCGCCATGTCCGCCGGCCGGCCCGTGCGGAGCAGCAGCCGGGCGACGGCCGGGGAGGAGTGGATGTGCGTGAGAGCACTGGTGATCGAGCAGAGACCGAACCACATCGGGGGCACCGACAGGCTCACCACATCGCCCCGGTGGGGCAACAGGGGGTCGACCCCGGGAGGGGGGCTCTCCACCTGGTTCAGGAGCGCGGCGACGGCTTCGGGAGGCCGTTCGTCGAGACGTGCCAGGCCGTGCCGGAGGCCGGCGTCGAGGGCCTGCCGTGCTCGCGGGCCGACGATGTCCAGTTCGGCGATGACGGCGTCGGCGAGCGGGTCCCCGGCGGTGAGCATGGCCACCAGGTCGTCGCCCTGCCCGCCGTTGCGACGGCGCGTCGCTTCCAGGTCGACCACGCGCTCGGAGGATTCGCGGGACGGGTGGTGTGCGGTCATGTGGCTCTCACTCCCAAGGGGGGCGGACAAGCCGGGCGCGTGTCGTGCCTGGCTCGGCCGCGAGGTGAGGACTGTGGTCGCCTGCTGGTCCACTGCGGTCCGCGCGGGTCGGCCCACGAAGGGCAGACGATCACGCGTCACTCCTCACACCGGAAACTGTCTGACACACGTCAGATTACTCTTAATCTGACAGTCGTCAAGTACAGTGCTCGTGGGCCTCGGGGCGAATGCGGGGCCGATCGGGCGTTCGGGGGCGGGGCTCTTCGGGCAGCGCGCGACGACTCAACGGTCACGACGTCTGCGGATCGCACGGCTTGCAGGCGCCATCAACCCGTCATGGAGGCAGGGATGGGAGCAAGAGCCGAAGCCGCTCGACGGCCGGGACGTTCTGGTGCGGGTGCTCCCGCGGTGCTGGAGGAGCAGAGCGTCCTGCGGCGCGGGCTCGAAGCGTTCGCGGAGCTGGGGTACGACCGGGCGTCGGCGCGCGAGCTGGCCCGCCGTCTCGGCGTCAGTCACAACTTCATCAACGACAGGTACGGCTCCAAGGCGGCGTTCTGGCGTGCGGTCGTGGACTGTGCGCTGGGGGTACAGCTGGCGCGCATGCCGCAGCCGGATCCCTCCGCCGACGAGGCCGAGCAGCTCAGGCAGTTCATCGCCGGCCTCTACTGGAGCGCCGTGGACGCGCCCTTGATCGGACGGCTCATGGTGGACGAGTTCTCCCGGGACGCCGAGCGGTTGGATCATCTGTACGAGCACTACATCGCCCCGCTCCTCGAGCTGCTCCTGCCCGCCGTCGACCGGCTCGTCGCTTCCGGGCGTATGGCGCCTGTCCCGATGGACGTGCTGTTCTTCGCCATCGTGAGTCCCGTCTCCGGAATGCTGGAGGCACCATTGGCCCTGCGCCTGGGAAGGTCCGAGAACGCCTCGCCCCAGCAGCTCGCGGCAACGGCGCAATTGCTGGCGACGCTCGTGGTCAACGGGCTGCTCGCAACAGGTACGGCAGACCGGGCCTGAGCATGATCCAGACATCCGGTCGGGGCCTTCACGCGGCGCTGCGGCAGCGGGCGTCGGTTTTTCCCGTGCGTCTCGTGTCCGGTGGGCATCGGCTGGTCCGGGCAGGGGTGTGTCGCCGGTGTGCGGGTGCGCATGAGGCCGCCGTCGCAGTATCTCCGGCATCAGGCCTGGTGCGTGAGGCGGATCGGTGGCGATCGCGCCGTGCCTGCGACGCGAACCGGCGGAGTGGTGCCGTGGCTTTCCCCTGGTGGTCCGAGGGGGCGGCTGCGGGGATGTCAGCTGGTGGGTTCCAGGATCGCTTTGAGGGCGCGTACGAGGTGGTGACGGTATCCCTCGGGGGTGGTGCCGGTCGGTGTGGTGTGTGTCTCGTCGGAGAGGACGAGGAGGACTGCTTGGCCGTGCATGACCTGGTGGGCGGTGGCGGCGGCAGAGGGTGAGCAGCCGAAACGGGCGCCGAGGTGGGAGGCGAAGTGGTCGGCTGCGTCCTTCATCATGCCGACGCCCTGGGCGTAGAGGTCGGGGTCGGCGCGTCCGGTGACCATGAAGGCGTGGAACACCGAGCGTCGCTCGGTGAAGACGCGGAGGAACAAGTCCACCAACCGCGCCAGGAGTTCGTCCGGGTCGTCCAGGGCCCACAGTGATTCCGACGTGCTCAGCCAGTCGGTCACGATGCCGCCGAGGAAGCGGTCCTGGGCGGCGACGAGCAGGCCGTGGCGGTCGCCGAAGCGGTGGTAGAGGGCGCCGTTGGACACCCCTGACTCCCGGCTGACGGCGGCGATGCTCAGTCCTTCCATTCCCTCGCGGTCGAGGATGGCCAGTGCGGCGTCGAGCATGCGGTCGGTCGACTGCCGGCTTCGTGACTGCAGGGGCGTGCGCAGTCCTTCGGGGGTCTTTGCGGAGGGCGGTTGTTGTCCGGTCACGGATTAGAGCGTACACTCCAATGCTAAATGGAGCGGTCGCTCTATTTTTGGGCGTCGGCCCGCTTGGGACCGGGATCCCCCTACCACTACGTGAGGAGATCGACATGGGCATCTACGAACTGCGCACCTACACGCTGGCCAGCCGTGAGGACCTGGACTTCTACAAGGACGTCGTCTACCCCCGCCACGCGTCCAGCAGCAAGGAGTTCGGCATTGGGGGCCACGGCATCTGGACCGGACCTCAGGACGAAGAGCCGCGGCTGTACGTCCTGGCGTCCTACCCGGAGGGCAGTGACCCCGACGAGCTGGGCATGCGGTACATGCAGAGCCCCGGATTCGCCAGCGACATCGAAGACTTCGACGTATCGAAGATCGTCGGAGTGGAGGTGAAGCGTCTTACCCCGACAGCCAGCTCCCCCCTTCAGTAGGAGCACCGGGCGCGGGGTTGCCGCGGCCGACCGCCTACCGGTCGGCCGCGGCCGCGTCATGGATTGCGCGGTGGCTGCGGCCGGGTTCGTGATTGCCGGGCGAGGGAATGCCCGCCGCGCCGACCGACGGCGTCCTTGGCCTCCCCGGCCGGGCGCGGACAGACATGAGAGTCGAAGAAGGGTGTCGACCACCCGCATCGCCTGTCGCCCGCTGCACGCACTGAGCGGCGCCCGGTCACCGGCGTTCTCGGCGACCGATCGGGTGAGCGCGTGTGCGGCGATCGTCACCTACGGATCAGCGCAGACGCCAGGGCGGAGCCGCTGACGACAGTCCAGTTCGGACCGGTTGTCCCCGGGGAGGGAGAGCCGCACACACATCGGTCGGGTCGGTCCCGGCCGCACGGGAAAGGACAGCCGACGATGACCAGGATGCCCACTCCGAAACCCAGGACCGCATCACCGTCCGCCGTGCGCACCTCGCTGAAATCGGGCCTCATGGCGGGAGCGATCGGGGCAGTGGTGAGCGCTGTCATCAATTACCTGATCGTCGGCGTGCCCGACGGTGAGGCGGCCAACGCCGTCAATCACGCCGTGAGTGGTCTCATCAGCGGTTTCACTGCTGCGTTCTTCGGACTCCTGACGCATCAACGCAAAGCGGCCTCCGTGTCGTAGACCGGTGGCGTCGTCGGGGCCGGCGTCGAACGGCTGGGCGTCGTGCGCGTGCCTGTCGGCCGACTGGACGAGGACCGTGGTACGCCCACATCCGAGAAAGGGGTCTCGTGAGGCTCGGGGTCCTGGACGGCCGTGCGGTGGTGGCCCGCGGAGGCCGGGCGGCGGGCGTCCGCTGGGTGTCGAGGGGGCGGTTGTTCCGCCGGCCCGATGGTCCTGCTGGATCAGTGGGACCGGGTGCGCACCTGGGAGACGGGCCTGCCAGGCGACGCCTACGACATGCCGCCTCAACGGTGTCACGGTCGGTGAGGGCTTTGCGCGCGAGGGTGTGTCTGTCTCCTGGCTGCTGAGGGCCGGACCGGCTCCCAGGGCGCAGAAGGTGCCCCGAGCCCGGTGGGCAGCGTCTGACCAGTAGGAGCCCAGGTGCACCGTGCTCACATCTTCTTTGCAAGAAAATCGAGGATCGAACATGTGTGAAGCTTCAAGCAACCGCTACGGTTCGATCATGCACGGCCCGAACGACTCCGGTCATTCCCCCCGCTTTGCCGATCTGGCGCAGCTGATTCGTCTCCCCGCGGCGTTGAGCGTGCCCGGTGACGTCCTCGCCGGTGCTGTCGCGAGCGTGGGGCGGCCAGGGCCCCGCATCGTCGGCACCATGGCGTCTTCCGTCGCTCTCTACTGGGCCGGGATGGCTCTGAACGACTACGCCGACGCGACCGTCGACGCGGTGGAGCGCCCCCAACGCCCCGTACCGTCCGGGCGCGTCGCCCGCCGCACCGCGCTGGCCACCGCGTGCGGGCTCACCGCCGCGGGCCTCGGCCTCGCCACCCTGACCGGCGGCCGGCGGGCACTCGGCGTCGCGCTGCCGCTGACCGGACTGGTCTGGGCGTACGACCTCGGCCTGAAGTCCACCCCGGCCGGACCGGCCGCCATGGCAGGCGCACGGGCGCTGAACGTGCTGGCCGGAGCGGAGCCCGGCCGCAGGTCGTCCGCGCTGCCGGCCGCCCTGCTGATCGGCGCGCACACCTACACCGTGACGGCGCTGAGCCGTCATGAGGTGTCCGGAGCGCCGCGCGCGGTGCCCGCCGCCACGCTGGTCGGCAGTACCGCGACCGCCTTGGCCGCCGCGGCACTTCCCGCCGTACGGCGAGGGAGCCGGGCGGCGCGGATCGGCGCGGCGGCCGGCGCTCTCGGCTACCTCGCCTCGTACGGCACGGCGCAGGTGCGCGCGGCGCGGGAACCGTCCGCGGCGAACGTCCGGAGTGCCGTCGGTACCGGGATCATGTCGCTGATGCCCCTTCAGGCGGCGCTCACCGCGGGTGGCGGGGGAGCGGTGGCGGCCGGGGTGCTGGCCGTGGCGCATCCGCTGGCGCGCAGGCTCGCCCGGAAGGTGTCACCCACGTGACCTTGATGCCTGCGGCCGCCGGGCGGCTGCGGTTCGGTTTCGGGACCAACGGCTTCGCCTGTCACCGGCTCGACGACGTGCTGGCCGTGCTCGCGGACCTGGGCTACGACTCGGTCGGTCTCACCCTCGACCACGGCCATCTCGACCCGTTCGCCGTCGACCTGCCCCGGCAGGTCGCCCACCTTGCGCGGCGGTTGGGCCGACTCGGCCTGACCGTCATGGTGGAGACCGGGGCGCCGTACCTGCTGGACCCGTGGCACAAGCACGTCCCCACCCTGATGTCGGCCCACGGCGTCGAGCGGCGCGTCGGCCTGCTGGCCCGCGCGATACGCGTCGCGGCCGACCTGGGTGCCCCGGCCGTCCACCTGTGCAGCGGTCCGGCGCCGGAGGGCGTGTCGGAGGAGGAGGCATGGAAGCGGCTGGCCGCGGGCTGCGAACAGGTCCTGGACGTCGCCCGTGAGCATGGCGTGGCCCTCGGGTTCGAGCCCGAGCCGTACATGTTCGTTGACACCGTGCAACGGGCGCTGGAGCTGCGGCGTCGGCTCGGCGACCCCGTTCTGTTCGGTGTCACGCTCGACATCGGCCACGCGCACTGTGTCGAGAACCTGCCCCTGCTCGACTGCGTGGCGCTGGCGGCGCCGCACCTGGTGAACGTGCAGATCGAGGACATGCGGCGCGGCGTGCACGAGCATCTCGAATTCGGCGCGGGCGAGATCGACTTCCCGCCCGTGCTGGCCGCGCTGAAGAACTCCGGCTACCAGGGACCGGTCTCGGTGGAGATCCAGAGTGCGTCCCTGAACGCCCCTGACGTCGCCCGCCGCTCCCTGGAGTTCCTGAGGGCCGCCGAGCCGCACTGACGCCGCATCCTCCGTCACACCATCGTCTCTCCACTGCGCTACGGGAATCGCCGTACGCGCATCCGAACAGGAGGTATGCCGTGGACCCACATATCCGCGCCGCCCTGGACCGACAACTCACCGGCGACGCGCGGCGTTGGCTGGTGGATGCCGTCGTCCGCGTCAGCCAGGACCTGACAGCCGTGCGTACCGTCTTCCCCGCCGTCGGCCGGCGCTGTGGGCGCGGACCCCTCGCCGCCGGCTGGACGGTGGCCGACGCCGCACGGGTGAGGCTGCTCGCCGCCCTGCCGCTGCGCGGAGCGGAACTTGCCGAGGAGATCACCGCCCTTCACCGGTACGGCGAACCCGCCGAACAGCGCGCGGTGCTGCGCTCGCTGGCCCTCCTGGAGGACGCGGACCCCTCCTTCGCCGGCCTGGGACTGCCCCTGGTGCGTGAGGCGCTGCGAGGCAACGACACCGATCTGATCGCCGCTGCCCTCGGGCCGTACGCCGCACGTCACCTGGACCAGGACGGCTACCGTCAGGCCGTACTGAAATGCGTCTTCTGCGAGATCCCCCTCGACCGGGTCGCGGGCCTCGACGAGCGCGCCGACCGCGAACTCGCCCGCATGCTGGCCGACTTCGCCCACGAGCGGGTCGCGGCAGGCCGTGACATCCCCGCGGACGTCTGGCCGATCGTGCGTGCCCATGCCGGTGTGCTGGAAGCCTCCGGGCTGCCCGCCGAAGCCGACTCACCCGTGCCCGACCGCCGCGCCGCGGCCGTTCGGGCCCTCACCGCATACTCCGCCACCGCGCCCGCAGGAGCCTCGTGATGCGCATCTTCGACCCCCACATCCACATGACCTCACGCACCACCGACGACTACGAAGCCATGTACGCGGCCGGTGTCCGCGCGGTCGTGGAACCCTCGTTCTGGCTGGGCCAGCCGCGCACCTCGGTGGACAGCTTCACCGACTACTTCGACGCGCTCCTCGGCTGGGAGCCCTACCGTGCCGCCCAGTTCGGTATCCAGCACCGCTGCACGATCGCCCTCAACCCGAAAGAGGCCAACGACCCCCGGTGCGCGGCGGTGTTGGACGTACTGCCGCGGTATCTGGCCAAGGACAGGGTGGTGGCGGTGGGGGAGATCGGCTACGACTCGATGACTCCCGAGGAGGACGAGGCGCTGGCCCGGCAGCTCGCACTCGCCGTCGAGTTCGAGCTGCCGGTCCTGGTGCACACCCCGCACCGCGACAAGGCCGTCGGCACCCGCCGTACCCTCGACGTGGTCCGTGAGTCCGGCATCCCGCCCGAGCGTGTCCTGGTCGACCACCTCAACGAACTCACCGTGGGCCTGGTCGCCGACAGCGGCTGCTGGATGGGTTTCTCCGTCTACCCGGACACCAAGATGAGCGAGGACCGCATGGTGCGGATCCTGCAGGAGCACGGCACCGGGCGGAAGCTCGTCAACTCGGCCGCCGACTGGGGCCGCAGCGATCCCCTGAAGACCAGGAAGACCGCGGACGCGATGCTCGCCGGCGGCTTCGACGACGACGCCGTCGACGAGGTCATGTGGCGCAACCCGGTGGCCTTCTACGGGCAGAGCGGCCGACTGGACCTCGAAGAGGTCAAGCCGGACGACACGGCCCTCTTCGCGGGCAACTCGATCAGACGCGGCGGAGAGTGAACCTGCCGTGCGCTTCCGGCATGCCGACGGTACGACCGTCCACCTCGCCTACTGCAGCAACGTCCACCAGGCCGAGAACCTCGACGGCGTGCTGGACCAACTCGCCGACTACGCCGGGCCCGTACGGGAGGCCCTGGGCGCCGACCTGCTCGGTATCGGCCTGTGGCTCGCCCACGACGTGGTCGCCGAACTGACCGCCCGCCCCGACACCGTGCGCCGACTGCGCGGCGAACTGACGGCACGCGGCCTGGAGACTGTCACGCTCAACGCCTTCCCCTATGAGGGATTCCACCGCGAGGTGGTCAAGAAGGACGTCTACCTGCCCGACTGGAGCGCCCCCGCCCGCCTGCGCTACACCGCGGACTGCGCCCGCGTCCTCGCCGGACTGCTGCCCGACGACGCCCGACGGGGCAGTGTCTCGACCCTGCCCCTGGCCTGGCGCACCCCCTGGCCGACCGCCGCCCGTGACGCCGCCCGCCGGGCGCTGGACCAACTCGCCGCCGAACTGGCCGAGGTGGAGCGTGAGACGGGCCGTACGATCCGGGTCGGGTTCGAACCCGAGCCCGGGTGCGTGATCGAGAACACCGTCCAGGCCGCCCGGGAACTCGGCGGACTGGACCCCGAGCGGCTCGGCGTCTGCCTGGACACCTGCCATCTCGCCGTGCAGTTCGAGGAACCGGCCGACGCGCTGCGCCGCCTCGCCGAGGCAGGACTCCCGGTCGTCAAGGTGCAGGCGTCCAGCGCCCTGCAGGCCGACGACCCCGCCGACCCGGAGGTGCGCCGCGCCCTGGCCCGGTTCGCCGAACCCCGCTTCCTGCATCAGACGCGTACGGCCCCGCACGGTGCCGTCACCGGCGTGGACGATCTCCCGGAGGCCCTGGCCGGAGGGCTGGACCCGGGCTCCGCCTGGCGGGTGCACTTCCACGCGCCGCTCCACGCCGAGCCCGACCCACCGCTGCGCACCACGGCGCCCGAACTGATTGTCGCTCTGAAAGAGCTGCTCGGAGGCCCGCAGGCCGTCTGCGAGCACGTCGAGGTCGAGACCTACACCTGGACGGTCCTGCCCCAACACCTGCGGCCGCACGACCGCGGCGGTCTGGTCGCCGGTCTGGCCGCCGAACTGGCCTGGATCCGCGACCGGTTCGAGGAACTCGGAGTCACCCGGGAACCCACCGCACACCTGCGAAAGGAACACGTCTCATGACGAGAACGGTCGTCCTGAACATCGTCGGCCTCACCCCGCGCATGCTGCGTCACATGCCCGCCGTCTCGGCCGTCGCCGAACAGGGCTTCCAGGCCCGGCTGAACACCGTGCTGCCCGCCGTGACCTGCTCCGTGCAGTCCACCCTCCTCACCGGCGCACCGCCCTCCGAACACGGCGTCGTCGGCAACGGCTGGTACTTCCGCGACCTGGGCGAAGTCCTGCTGTGGCGCCAGCACAACGCGCTGGTCGGCGGCGAGAAGCTGTGGCACACCGCGCGCAGGAGCAACCCCGGCTACACGGTGGCCAACATCTGCTGGTGGTACGCCATGGGCGCGGATGTCGACTTCACCGTCACCCCGCGCCCCGTGTACTACTCCGACGGCCGCAAGGAACCGGACTGCTACACCCGGCCGCCCGCCCTGCACGACGAACTCACCAGCAGGCTCGGCACCTTCCCCATGTTCACCTACTGGGGCCCCAACGCGAGCCTGCCCTCCTCCCAGTGGATCCTCGCCGCCTCCCGCCAGATCTTCGACGAGCACCGCCCCGACCTGACCCTCGTCTATGTGCCGCACCTGGACTACGAGCCCCAGCGCTCCGGCCCCGCCTCACCGCAGTCCGCCCGCGAGGCACGACGCCTCGACGACGCGCTGCGCCCCCTGCTGGAGCATTTCGAGCGCGAGGACGCCACGGTCGTGATCCTGAGCGAGTACGGCATCAGCCCCGTGTCCCGCCCGGTCGACATCAACCGTGCCCTGCGCCGGGCCGGGCTTCTCGAAGTCCACACGCAGGACGGCATGGAGTACCTCGACCCGTGGACCTCCCGCGCCTTCGCCGTCGCCGACCACCAGATCGCCCACGTGTACGTCCGTGACCCCGCCGACATCGCCAAGACCGCCGAGATCGTCGCCGGACTCGACGGCGTGGACGAGGTCCTCGACGAGCAGGGCAAGGCCCGGCACGGGCTCGCGCACGAACGCTCCGGAGAGCTGGTCGCCGTAGCCGACTCCGACGCCTGGTTCACGTACTACTACTGGCTGGACGACGACATGGCCCCGGACTTCGCCCGCCAGGTCGAGATCCACCGCAAGCCCGGCTACGACCCCGCCGAACTCTTCTACGATCCCACCGTGCCCGGCGTGAAGGCACGTGCCGCGGCCCAGGTCGCCCGCAAGAAACTCGGCATGCGCTACCGCATCCGGACCGTCCCCCTGGACCCCTCCGCCGTGCGCGGCAGCCACGGCCGCCTTCCGCACGACCCGCAGGACACCCCCGTCCTGCTGTGCTCGCGGCCCGGACCCGCGCGCGACGAGATCGACGCGACCGACGTCAAGGATCTCCTCCTCGGCCTGGCCGGAATCACCACTCCCTGAACAGTCAACCACTGGAGCCCCCCACATGAGCCCGACGGACAGCCTGCTGCCCC
>NZ_VJZE01000265.1 GCF_009377205.1 Streptomyces phyllanthi | reverse complement strand
GGCCGGTCCGGGGAAGGCGGCCGCGGGATCGGCCGACACCGGGGGCGGGCCCTCCCGTAACTGGGCCAAATGCTGGTCGAGATCGTTGAGTTGGTGCAGCGCCAGGTCGTACAGCGCGCGCTGCCAGCGCTCCTCCGGGTCCGAACCGTCACCCCGGGTGTCCCGCCGTACCGCGTCCACCTCGCCCCGCAGCCGCCGCGTCTGCGAGATGAGCCCTTCGACGGTGCCGTGCCCCGAGGGCTGGCCGGCCGGGCGATCCGCGGAGAGATGGGGCGGCATGACGTACTCCGATACAGGGACGGTACGACCAAGGCGTGCTGGAAGGACCGTTACGACTCTTGCACAGCCTGCGACGCACTGTAAGGGATTTGGCAACACCCGATACGGTGGTGCATCTGGCATATGCCGCAGTCCTTACGGAGAGCGTAGGTGGCCTTTCCGGTGTACGCGCCAGGGCCGCCATGTCGTATGCGAGGTACGTGACTTGACGGGCCGTCGGGTGGGTCGTCGACCCCTTTCGGGCTCCTGTTCGATGCCTGCTGGTTCCCGGGTCTGTGGTTCGGCGGCGAGGGGCGCGAGGATCGGCTCGTGCCGAGCCCCAGTAGAACGCGCTGGGTGACGTGAGTCACAGGGGACATCCAGAACACCATGTCGCGCGAACCCTCCGCGAGGTCGTGAAGGCGCGTCGGCGCAACAGCCGGCACATCAACGGAGGATGATCATGCACATCACCCTGGAGCAGCCCGCCCGTGCCTGCCTGGTCACCGATGACGACCAGGAACTTCCCGTGCCCGCCACACTCCGCTACACCTCCGACGATCCCCTGGCCGTGAGCATCGATTTCCCGGCCGACGTCTCGCTGGCGGGCGAGGAGATCACCTGGACGTTCGCCCGCGCGCTCCTGGACGAGGGCCTGTGCGTCCCCGTGGGGAACGGCGACGTGCACATCTGGCCGCTCGGGCAGTCCCATACGGTCGTGGAGTTCCACTCGCCGTACGGCCTGGCCCTGATCCAGTTCGACGCGGAGGCCCTGCGCCGCTTCCTGCTCTGTTCCTACGCCGTCGTCGCGGCCGGCAGCGAGGACATGGGCCCGGCCCTCGACCGCGACCTGACCGCCCTGCTCGGCTGAACCGGCGTCATGCCCCGTCAGTAGCGCAGTACTCCGGCGATCCCCGGTGCGTCCCCGAGCGTGCCGTCCGGTACGAAGCGGACCTCCGCCCCGGTCTCCAGGCAGCGCTCGACGATCTCGTCCACGATGTCCTCGCGGGCGCCGAGGTCACCGCTCTCGGCCGGTACGAGGTGGTCGCCCCGGTCGTCCCGGACCGTGACGCGGTAGTTCTCCTCCACGGCGAGGAGCCGGACCCGGCCCTGCTCGGCGCTCTGCCGGATCTCGTCGACCCCGGCGGCGAACTCCTTGCGGCCGCGGGCCAGTTCGAGCTCGCGGGCCACGAAGTCGATGTTCCTCCGGTCCTCGGCGGCGACCAGCGGACGCACTGCCTGCCACACGGCCTCGGCCGAGGCGTGCGCGAGACCGCCGTGCTGGACGTGGACGGCGTCCTTGGTGACCGTGCCGATGTCGTCCAGGCAGGACAGCGCCGCCGGCTCGCCCGTGACGTACAGCGGCCGGGGATTCTCGCGGAGCACGGCGCCCAAGGCCGTGTCGGCGTCGCGCAGGAAGTGCCGGGTCCCTTCGTCGCGGAACGTGCTCCGCACATCGCCGATGCGCTCCTGACGCTCGGCGTCCGGGTTCTCCACCAGTCTGCGGGTCAGCGGGAAGCCCTCGTCGCGCTCCTCGGTGACACGGTGACCCGCGCCGTTCCACAGCGTCACCCGGTCGGCGGAGACCGACAGCACCCAGAACGGCCGCTCGGCGGCCTGCGCGGCCACCAGGTTGCGGGTCAGGAAAGTCTCCGAGAGGACCACACGCTCGGGCACCGTGCGGGCCAGCGACCACACCTGGTGCTCACCGGGCGCCGCGAAGATCACCAGGCCGTCCTCCGTGTGCGCGAGATCGACCTCCGCCAGGGCCTGGTCGAGCTGGACGGCGACGTCGTTGCGCCGCTCCCGGGTGACCGCGGGGTCGGTCTCCAGTTGCTTCTTCGCCTCGGCCAGCACATTGCGCAGCCGGACCGGGTCCTGCGCGTTGTCGGGCTCGCGGCGGTGCGTGGGCGTCAGTACGGACACGGCCGGATACGGCCGCGGGCGGCGCAGATCGGCGAGGGTCGCGGGACTGAGGGTGTGCTCCATATCAGCACCATAGGACCGATTCGCTATTGAGGCATTTGGGGTAAATCGCTAAACGGTCAACGGGTGGCCGGGCAACTCGGCCGGGACCGGGCGGGAGCCCGTGTTCCGGTGTCCCGGAGGACGGCAGGCAGGCCGACCGAGTGGCCGGCCTGCCGGGTGTGCCGGGGCGCGCGGCCGTCAGCCGGTCGCGTCCTCCAGTGCCTCGTCGGCGGCCGCCTTGGACGGCTTCCACCAGGTGGTCACCGGCTCCCACACGAGGACGGCGTCCCCCGCGCCCAGCCGACGCGCGGTGATGGTGCGCCCGAAGTGGTCCGGATGGGCCGAGACGGTGATCGTGTCCACGCTCCGGGCCTCCGGGTCGGACCGGTCGGCGATGGTCCGGACGGCGGCGTACGCCGTCTCGCCGGCGCCGATCCGGCGCGGCCCGGTCTCCCCCGGGGGTACCGGCAGGGCCGAGCCGTCCAGGTTGCCGAAGGTGACGATCGGGACGCGGTCGACCGTGCAGGCGCGGGAGCCCTGGTTGGTGACGCTGATGTGCACGACGGTCGGGTTGCCCGACTGCCGGACCCCGATCGAGAGCGACGTCCTCGCGCAGACGGCGGTCTTCGCGGCGGGCCGCACGCCCTGGCGCACGTCGTGCGGCCCGGCCGCCGAGGACTGCGGCACGGTGAGAAGCAGTGCGGTGGCGGTGGCAGAGAGCGCGGCGATGGAACGCATACGCATGAGAGTGATGTTCCCCCACTTTTGGTGGCGTACAAGCGCGGTGCACGCACAGGCGACGCTTGATCAATGCGGTGCGCGCGGCGCACAAGAGGTTGTACCGGTCCTGATCCCTACGCCCACCCGGGTGACCATGTTCGGCGGCTTCAGTCGTCCGCCCGACCCGGTTCGGCGGACCCGCACGAACTCCCGTCGTCCGGCAGCGTCCCGTACAGCAGGAACTCGTCGATCTTCTCCTGCACGCACTCGGAGGACCCGTAGCCGGTGTGCCCCTCGCCCTTGTTGTCGAGGACCACGGCCGACGAGCCGAGCCGCTCGGCGGTCTCCACGGTCCAGCGGTACGGGGTCGCCGGGTCCCCCCGGGTGCCGACGAGCAGCATCTTCGGGGTGTCGACGTTGCGCACCTCCTCGCGGATGAAGTCGGTGCCCTTGGGGCGGCCGTAGCACATCAGCACCTGGTTGAGCCGGTACAGCCCGAAGACCGGCGAGACCCTCTCGTACCGGGCGCGCAGCCGGTCCACCTCCTCGGTCATCCGTGCCGCGGAGGGCCGGTCCGGGTCGTCCGCGCAGTTGATGGCCATCAGGGCGGCGGGGAAGTTGTCGAGCGGCACTTCCTCCTCGTCCACCAGCCCACCGCCGCTCTCCCCGGGACGCGGACGCGGGGCGTCCGGAGCCGCGATGCCGCCGGTGGCGAGCTCCAGGACGCCCTGCGTGTCGCCGTCCTGGACGAGCGCGTTGAGGGCGGCGGTGAGCGCGGGCCACATCTGCTCGCTGTAGAGCGCCTGGCTGATGGCGCCCACGAGATCCTGACCCGAGAACGCCTGCCCGAAGGCCGTCGGTACGGGACGTTCGTCCAGCGCCTCGACCAGTTCGACGACCTCCTCCCTGGCCGCGCGCGGGTCCTGGCCGAACGGGCACGTCAACTGCTCGGCGCAGGAGTCGAGATAGCTCTCCAGCGCGGTCTGCTGGCCCTCCG
The DNA here is from genome assembly GCF_009377205.1 of Streptomyces phyllanthi. Taxonomy (GTDB): domain Bacteria; phylum Actinomycetota; class Actinomycetes; order Streptomycetales; family Streptomycetaceae; genus Streptomyces; species Streptomyces phyllanthi. The sequence continues at coordinate 8,678 of NZ_VJZE01000265.1, read as the reverse complement.
CGCCCACCAGCCCCTGCTCGGAGAGCGGGTCGGTGAGCGTGTCGACACCGTCCATGGCCATCCGCCCGACCTTGTCGGGGAACTGGGCCGCGTACACCGCGCCCAGCCTCGTTCCGTACGAGAAACCGAGGTAGTTGAGCTTCTTGTCACCGAGCGCCGCGCGCATCACGTCCAGGTCGCGGGAGGCGTTGACCGTGCCGATGTGGCGCAGCACGGGGCCCGAGTGCTCGGCACACTGTGCCGCGGCCTTCTCCAGCTGCTTGAGCACGGCCGCCGGATCCTTCGCGTCGTCCCCGTCGTCGGTGCTCTCCACTGCCGCGCCGGTCCCCTCGCCACAGCTGACGGGGGAGGAGCGGCCGACGCCGCGCGGATCGAAGGTCACCACGTCGTAGCCATCCGTGAGGCCCAGGAACTCATCGCCGCCGTAAGCGAGTTGGGGAACGCCCGGCCCGCCGGGGCCGCCGAAGTTCAACAGGACGGAACCCCGCTTGTCCTCGCCCGTCGCCTCGTAGCGCGCCATCGCCAGATCGAGCGTCCCGTCGCCGGGCCGCGCGTAGTCCAGCGGTACGGTCACCTTCCCGCACTGAAGATCCTCCGGCATCTCCATGCCCTCGCATGTGGACCACTTGATCCGCTGCTCGTAGAAGCGGGACAGATCGGGTTCGTCCGCGGCTCCCGAAGCCAGTGACGCCACGGACGGCAGGCAGGCCCCGAGCAGGACCAGTGCCACGGCCGCGGCTCCGGTAGCGCAGCGTCTGTGCGGAAAACGCATGCAGGCCTCCAGGGACGCCCGGCCGTGGGCCGGGGATACCCCCCGGATCACGATAAGCGGGCACGCCCGACCGCGCCTCTGGGCGAGCGGGACACCAGGACGCCCCGTATCCTGCCCGTCGGCCGCGCACTACCGTCCGTCCCATGGCTGACGAAGTCTTCCGGCATCCGCGGCTGGCCGCCGTCTACGATCCCCTCGATCCCGACCGGAGCGACCTGGACCCCTACCTCCGCCTCGCCGAGCGGTTCGGTGTGCAGCACGTGCTGGACATCGGCTGCGGCACCGGTGTGTTCGCGCTTCTGCTGGCCGCGCGCGGCATCGAGGTCGTCGGCGTCGATCCCGCCCGTGCCTCCGTCGACGTGGCCCGGGCCAAGCCGGGCGCCGACCGGGTGCGCTGGATCCACGGGGACGCCACGACGCTGCCCCCGCTGCGGGTCGACCTCGCCACGATGACGGCCAACGTCGCGCAGGCCATCGTCGCCCCCGACATCTGGCACCGGACACTCAAGGGCGCCTTCGACGCGCTGCGGCCGGGCGGGCATCTGGTGTTCGAGACCCGCGATCCGTCCCGGCGCGCCTGGGAGTGCTGGAATCGCGAGGTCTCCTACCGCGTGACGGAGATCCCGGGCGTCGGCGCGGTCGAGACCTGGGTCGAGCTGATCGACGTCGACGGCCCGTTGGTGACCTTCCGGCAGCACTACGTGTTCGCCGCGGACGGCGAGACCCTGACGTCCGACTCCACCCTGAGGTTCCGTGAACGCCAGGAGGTCGAAGCGGATCTGGTCGCCCGGGGATACGCCCTGCGAGAGGTGTGCGACGCCCCTGACCGGCCGGGCAAGGAGTTCGTCTTCGTCGCTCTGCGGCCCGGCTCCGGCTGACGGACTCTCCGTCCATGAGTGGACATCAGGCCGTCACGCGCTGGGTCCGTGGCCGGGTCCCCGAGCTGCGGGAGCGCTTTCCGCAGGTGCCGGAGCGGTTGTGGGCCCGGCTGGAGGCCGTCCACGGGCGCGGGTTCGCGACGGCCGTCGCGGGGACGGCCGTCGTGGTCACCGCCGCCGCTGCCGACGGGTGGCGTCACGGTTCAGGCGCCGCCCCCGCGCGGCGGGCCCGTGGTTCCCCGTACCTCGAGTGCCGGTGTCGCGAGCACGGTTTCGGACGGGCGGTCCGGGGTGGTGACGCGGTCGAGGAGGCACTGGGCGGCGCGGCGGCCGACGTCGTGGCTGGCGTTGTCCACAGTGGTGAGCCACAGATGGCGCAGACGTGAGAGGTACGTGTTGTCGTACCCGACGAGGGAGAGGTCCCGCGGCACCCGGAGGCCGAGTTCCTCGGCGGCCGACAGGGCGCCGACACAGGCGATGTCGTTGAAGGCGAAGACCGCTGTGGGGCGCTCACCGGCGGTGAGGAGGCGGACCGTGGCCCGGTAGCCGCCCTCCTCGGTCAGATCGCCCTGCTCCACGACCGCCGTGCCGGACAGCCCGTGCTCGCGCATGACCGTCTCGAAGCTGCGGCGGCGCAGTTCGCCGACCACGCCCCGCCCGGCGATATGGGCGATGCGCCGGTGGCCGAGGCCGATGAGGTGCTCGGTGGCGAGACGCGCGCCGCACTCGTCGTCGCCCGCCACGATGTCCACCCGTGGCAGTGCGGGCTCCCGGGCGCCCGCGACCACGGTGGGGATGTGGGCGGCCGCCGTGCGCAGGGCCTCGGAGGGCGGCAGCGTGCCGACCGCGACCAGGCCGTCCACCCGCAGATCCGTGAACGTGCGGGTGAGGTCCTCGCCGAGCCGCCGGTTGAGGTGGCCGTCGGCGAGCAGCATGTGCAGACCGCTGTCGTGGAGACGGGAGTTGAGGCCGTCCAGGAGTTCCACGAACCAGGGGTTGCGCATGTCGTTGAGCAGCACGCCCACCGTGCGTGTGCGCCGCTCGCTGAGACTGCGCGCCGCCGCGTTCGGGCGGTAGCCGAGCTCCTCGACGGCCGCGAGGACCGCCTGTCGCTTCTCGGGGCGCACCTGGTCGGAGCCGCGCAGCACGAGGGAGACCAGCGACTTGGACACGCCGGCGCGTTCGGCGACGTCACGGATCGTCGGGGGTCTCATGGCTTGGACCGTTCCATATAGTGGCCGACTTGTCAAAGGGCTCGTCAAGGGGCTCGTCGAAGGGCCTGGGGCAGGGGTTGACATGTGCTCCTACGGGCCTCAGGGTGAACTGGAGACGTTCTGGAACGGTCCAAAGAAGGGCAGTCATGGTGAGTACGCTCGGCGTCGCCGTCGTCGGATTCGGCTGGATGGGACGGGTCCACACCCAGGCGTACGCGCGGGTCCTGCACCACTTCCCGCAGCTGGCCGTGCGCCCCGAGCTGCTGACCGTCGCCGAGGAGGTGCCGGGCAGGGCCGAGGAGGCCGCGGCGCAGTTCGGGTTCGCCGCGACGGCCCGCGACTGGCGCGAGGTGGCCGCCGACCCCCGGGTCCAGGCGGTCAGCATCACCGCCCCCAACTTCCTGCACCGCGAGATCGGTGTCGCGATGGCCCGGGCGGGCAAGCACATCTGGATCGAGAAGCCCGTCGGCCTCACCGCGGACGACGCCCGCGCGGTCGCCGGCGCCGTCGCCGAGGCCGGCGTCCAGGGCGCCGTCGGCTTCAACTACCGCAACGCTCCAGCCGTGGCGTACGCCCGCGAGCTGATCGCCTCCGGCGAGATCGGCACCGTCACCCACGTCCGCGTCCGGCTGTTCAGTGACTACGCGGCCCACCCCGAGTCCGCCCTGACCTGGCGGTACGAGCGGGAGCGCGGCGGCAGCGGAGTGCTGGGCGACCTGGCCTCGCACGGCGTGGACCTGGCCCGCTTCCTGCTGGGCGACATCGCCTCCCTGACCGCCGACACCGCCATCTTCGTACCCGAGCGCGCCCGGCCCACCGGGGCCACCGCGGGCCACTCCCGGGCCGCCGGCGGCGAACTGGGCCCGGTGGAGAACGAGGACTACGTGGGCTGCCTGCTTCGCTTCGCCTCCGGCGCCCGCGGGGCCCTGGAGGCCTGCCGGGTCTCCGTCGGCGAGCAGAACAACTACGGCTTCGAGGTGCACGGCACCAAGGGCGCCCTCTTCTGGGACTTCCGCCGCATGGGCGAGCTGGGCGTCAGCCGTGGCACGGCCTACCAGGACCAGTCCGTCAGCACCGTCCTCGTCGGCCCCGGACACGGCGAGTACGCCGCCTTCCAGCCGGGCTCGGCCAACGCCATGGGATTCGACGACCTCAAGGTCATCGAGGCGCACAATTTCCTGCGTTCCATCGCCGAGGGCACGCCGCACGGCGCCACCCTGGACGACGCCGTGCACAGCGCCGCCGCGCTGGACGCCATGAGCCGGTCGGCCGAGTCGGGGGCGTGGGTGAGCCTCTGACCCGGCCGGGGCCCGTCAGCCCCGTACGAGCAGCTGGAACTCGAACGAGTAGCGCGAGGCCCGGTAGACATGGGTGCCGTACTCGACCGCCCGGCCGGTGTCGTCGTACGCCGTGCGCTGCATCGTGAGCAGGGCGGCACCCTCGGGCTCGCCCAGGCGCTCGGCCTCCTCGGGGGTGGCCCGGCGGGCACCCACCGACTGGCGGGCGCTGTGCAGGGTGATGCCGGCGCCCCGCAGCATGCGGTACAGGCCGGTCGCCTCCAGCTTCTCCGTGTCGAGGTCCAGCAGTCCCTCGGGGACGTAGTTGGACAGGTGCGCCACGGGCTCGCCATGGGCGAGGCGCAGCCGCTCCACGTGGTGCACCTCGGCGCCCTCGGCGATACCCAGGGCGGCAGCGACCTCGGCGGAGGCCGGGACGACCTCGTTGCCGAGCACCCGGGTCGTCGGGCTCTGGCCCGCGGCCTCCAGGTCGTCGTACAGGCTGCTGAGCTCCAGCGGGCGCTTGACCTGGCTGTGGACCACCTGGGTGCCCACTCCCCGGCGGCGTACGAGGAGGCCCTTGTCCACCAGGGACTGGATGGCCTGGCGCACGGTCGGGCGGGACAGGCCGAGCCGTCCGGCGAGTTCGATCTCGTTGCCGAGCAGGCTGCCGGGGCCCAGCACGCCGTGCTCGATCGCGGACTCCAGCTGCCGGGCGAGCTGGTAGTACAGCGGCACGGGGCTGGTGCGATCGAGGGTGAAGTCGAGCTTCACGGGAGTGGTGCTGGTCACGAGATGAGCGTATCCGTCCGTCTTGATGACAGGAACCCTGGTCATCGTGTTGTCATGACAAGGAGGGGATTCCCTGTCGGTCCTCCACCGGCCGTCCTGTGTCGTACGACGGCCGGTGTCGTGCGGACGGCCGGTGTCGCGCGACGACCGGTGCGGGACGGCCACGCATCCGTCCCGCACCGGCAGCGTCCCCGCTCACGAGTTGCTGGGGAAGCCCAGGTTGATCCCGCTGTCCGCCGGGTCCGGCCAGCGGGTCGTGATCACCTTGCCCTGTGTGTAGAAGGCGATGCCGTCATTGCCGTAGACGTGCAGATCACCGAAGAGCGAGTCCTTCCAGCCGCCGAACGAGTGGTAGCCGACGGGCACCGGGATCGGCACGTTGACGCCGACCATGCCCGCCTGGACCTCCAGCTGGAAGCGGCGGGCGGCGCCGCCGTCGCGGGTGAAGATCGCGGTGCCGTTGCCCCAGCGGGAGCCGTTGATCAGCTTGATCGCGTCCTCGTACGTGTCGGCGCGGACCACGCACAGCACCGGACCGAAGATCTCGTCCTTGTACGCGTCCGCCGTCACCGGCACCTTGTCCAGCAGCGAGACACCGAGGAAGAAGCCCTCAGCGCACTCGGGGTGTCCCTCCACCGCGTAGCCGCTGCCGTCCACGACGACCTCGGCGCCCTGCTCGGCGGCGCTCGCCACATACGACGCCACCTTGTCGCGGTGCTCGCGGGTGATCAGCGGACCCATCTCGGAGGCCGGGTCGTTGCCGGGGCCGATACGCAGGTTCTTCGCGCGCTCGGCGATCTTGCCGACGAGTTCGTCGCCCGTGTCGCCCACCGCGACCACGACCGACACCGCCATGCAGCGCTCACCCGCCGAGCCGTACGCCGCGTTGATCGCCTGGTCGGCCGCGAAGTCCAGATCGGCGTCCGGCAGGACCAGCATGTGGTTCTTGGCGCCGCCCAGCGCCTGCACGCGCTTGTCGTGCTCGACGGCCTTGAGCTGGATGTACTTGGCGATCGGTGTCGAGCCGACGAAGGACACGGCCGCGATGTCCGGGTGCTCCAGGATGCGGTCCACGGCCACCTTGTCGCCCTGCACGATGTTGAACACACCGTCCGGGAGGCCCGCCTCCGCGAGCAGCTCGGCCAGCCGGTACGAGGCGGAGGGGTCCTTCTCGCTCGGCTTCAGCACGAAGGTGTTGCCGCACGCGATGGCCAGCGGGAACATCCACATCGGCACCATGGCCGGGAAGTTGAACGGCGTGATGCCCGCGACGACCCCGAGCGGCTGGCGGATCGAGGCCACGTCGACGCGGGTCGAGACCTGCGTGGACAGCTCGCCCTTCAGCTGCACGCTGATCCCGCAGGCCAGCTCCACGATCTCCAGGCCACGGGCGACCTCGCCGAGCGCGTCGGAGTGGACCTTGCCGTGCTCGGCGGTGATCAGTTCGGCGATCTCGTCGCGGTGCGCGTCGAGGAGCTCGCGGAACTTGAACAGGACCGCCGTGCGCTTGGCGAGCGAGGAGCTGCCCCAGCTCTCGAATGCGGCCTTCGCCGTCGCCACCGCGGAGTCGACCTCGTCGACCGTGGCGAAGGGGATCTGCTTCTCCTGGGCACCGGTCGCCGGGTTGTAGACGGGACCGAAGCGCCCGGAGGTGCCCTCGACGGGCTTGCCGCCCATCCAGTGGTTGATGGTCTTCATGGTGCGGGGGCCTTTCCTGAACGAGAAGCCGGCGAGAAGTCGAAAGAGGTGCCGGCGAGCAGTCGGAGGGGTGCCGGCGAGAAGCCGGAGGGGAATCGGCGGGGAGCCGAAACGGGACTCGGCGGTGAGTCGGCCGGGTGTCAGAGGTGGCGCCGACGGTCGGCGACATTGCGGTCGTACCTCTCGCGGGCCCGGACGGCGGATTCTCGGGAGGCGACCTCGGCCACGGGCACGTCCCACCAGGCCTCCGCCGGGGGAGCGGTGGGCGCCGGGTCGGTCTCGACGTACACGCACGTCGGCCGGTCCGAGGCACGTGCGGCGGCGAGGGCGTCCCGCAGTTCGCGGACGGTCTTGGCACGGATCACGTCCATGCCGAGACTGGCGGCGTTGGCGGCGAGGTCCACCGGCAGCGGCGCCCCGGTGAAGGTGCCGTCGGCGGCCCGGTAGCGGTAGGCGGTGCCGAAGCGCTCGCCGCCGGTCTCCTCGGAGAGGCCGCCGATGGAGGCGTACCCGTGGTTCTGGATCAGGACCATGTTGACCGGCAGGCCCTCCTGGACCGCGGTGACGATCTCGGTCGGCATCATCAGGTACGTGCCGTCGCCGACCAGCGACCAGACCACCGTGTCCGGAGCGGCCTGCTGGACGCCGATCCCGGCCGGGATCTCGTAGCCCATGCAGGAGTAGCCGTACTCCAGGTGGTACTGGCGGGGGCTTCTCGCCCGCCACAGCTTGTGCAGGTCGCCGGGGAGCGAGCCGGCCGCGTTGATCACCACGTCCTCGTCGCCCACGACCGAGTCCAGCGCGCCCAGCACCTGCGTCTGGGTGGGCACGGCGTGCTCGTCGTCCGCGCGGTAGGCGGCTACCACGACCTGCTCCCAGCGCTCCTTGCCCGCGCGGTACTCGGCCTCGTACGCCTCGCTGACGCGGTGTCCCGAGAGCCCGTCCGTGAGCGCCTCCAGGCCCGCTCGGGCGTCGGCGACCAGGGTGCGGGCGGCCAGCTTGTGGGCGTCGAAGGCGGTGATGTTGAGGTTGACGAAGCGCACGCCCGGCTGCTGGAACAGCGTGTTGGACGCGGTGGTGAAGTCGCTGTAGCGGGTGCCGACACCGAGGATCAGGTCGGCGGTGCGCGCGATGTCGTCGCAGACCGCGGTGCCGGTGTGGCCGATACCGCCGAGGTCCGCCGGGTGGTCGTGGCGCAGTGAGCCCTTGCCCGCCTGTGTGGAGGCGACCGGGATGCCGGTGGCGTCCACGAGCGCCTTGAGCGCCTCCTCGGCCTCGCTGTGGTGGACGCCGCCCCCGGCGACGATCAGCGGCCGCTCGGCGGCGCGGATCGCGCGTACGGCCTCGGCGAGCTCCAGCGGGTCGGGCGCGGGACGGCGTACGTGCCACACGCGCTCGGCGAAGAACTCCTCCGGCCAGTCGAAGCCTTCCGCCTGCACGTCCTGCGGCATCGCGAGGGTCACCGCACCGGTCTCGGCCGGGTCGGTGAGGACCCTCATGGCGTTCAGCGCGGACGGGATGAGCGTCTCCGGGCGCGTGACGCGGTCGAACCAGCGGGAGACCGGGCGCAGGGTGTCGTTGACCGACACGTCGGCCTCGGTCGGGTGCTCCAGCTGCTGGAGCAGCGGGTCGGCGGGGCGCGTCGCGAAGTAGTCGCCGGGCAGGAGCAGCACCGGCAGGCGGTTGATCGTGGCCAGGGCGGCGCCGGTGACCAGGTTGGTGGCGCCGGGGCCGATGGACGTCGTGACCGCCTGTGCGGAGAGCCGGTTGAGCTGACGGGCGTGGCCCACGGCGGCGTGCACCATGGCCTGTTCGTTGCGGCCCTGGTGGAACGGCATGGTGTCCTCGCCGGCCTGCAGGAGAGCCTGGCCGAGACCGGCGACGTTGCCGTGGCCGAAGATGCCCCAGGTCCCGGCGATCAGCCGGTGCCGTACGCCGTCGCGCTCGGTGTACTGCGCGGACAGGAACTGCACCAGCGCCTGGGCGACGGTGAGGCGACGCACTGACTGGTTCGGGTGGCTCATCGGGACCTCACTGGGACGGGTTC
>NZ_VJZE01000264.1 GCF_009377205.1 Streptomyces phyllanthi | reverse complement strand
CAGGCTGCCAGGGCTGAGGCTGTGCCGTCCAAGGCCTTTTGGGCGCTCGTGGGGTCCGTCGTGTCCGTTGCCAGGAACGCGAAAGCCAGGAGGCGGCCGTCTGTGTCCACGACCGTGCCGGCGAGGGTGTTGACGCCGGTCAGGGTGCCTGTTTTGGCGCGTACCACGCCGGTGCCGGAGAGGTGGTCGGCGTACCTGTGGCGGAGGGTGCCCGTGAAGCCCGCGACCGGGAGGCCCGTGACGATCGGGCGGAGTTCGGGGTGGGCCGGGGAGGCCGCCTTGGCGAGGAGGGCGGTGAGGAGGGCGGCGGTGAGGCGGTCGTCGCGGTTCAGGCCGCTGCCGTCGGCGAAGCGGGCGCCGGTCAGGGGGAGGCCGAGTTCGCCGAGTTCGCCGTGGATCGCCGTGCCGGCGCCCTCGAAGGAGGCCGGCTCACCCGCGGCGAGCGCCGTGTGGCGGGCGAGGGCCTCGGCGATGTCGTTGTCGCTGTTGGTGAGCATGCGTTCGACCAGGGTGGACAGGGGTGGGGACGAGACCGTGGCCAGCCGGTCCGCCTTCTTCGGGGACTTGGCGGAGGCCGGGGCCTTCGTCCTGACGCCCCGGTCCGCCAGCAGGTCCGCGAACGTGCGGGCCGCGTCCGCCGCCGGGTCCGTGGCCCGGTCCGCCGGGCCGCTGGAGGAGTCGTCGAGGCGGGCCTCGTCGGCCATCAGGGCGCTGACCGGGGCGAGGTTGGTGTTGGGGCCGATGGGGTGCAGGGCGGGGCCGGTGTAGAGCGAGGCGTCGTACGTGAGCGTGACCTCGTCCAGGCCGCGCTTCTTCAGGGCGGCCGCGGTCCTGTCGGCGAGGGTGCGCAGGCTCGCGTACCCCTTGGCGTCCTCGCGGGAGGTCAGCGTGGGGTCGCCGCCGCCGACCAGGACCACCTCCTTGGAGCCGGGGTCCAGGACGGTCCGTGTCTCGATGCGGTGGTCGGGGCCGAGCGCCGAGAGCACGGCGGCGGCCGTGGCGATCTTCGTGGTGGATGCGGGGGTGAGCGCGTCGTCCGCGCCGAGGTCGTAGAGCGACTTCCCGGTGGCCACGTCGACCACCGCGGCCGTACGGCCGGAACCCAGCGAGGGGGCGCTCAGGAGAGGGTCCAGGACCCCGGCGAGCGCCTGCCCGGTGGGCGCGGGCACCGAGCCGGCGAGACCCCTCAGGACCGAGAGGGCGCTCGGGGCGGGCTTGGGCGCCCCCTGGGCCGTACCGGAGCCTCCTTCGTGATCTGCGCCACCCTCACGATGGCGCGATGCCGCCCACTCGCGCTCCGCCGTACGCTGACCCGAGGAGTCCCAGGGACCGGCCACGGCCACAGCCCCGGCCGACAGCGCCAGGCCGAAGGCTGCCGCACCGGCCGTGAGCTGGAGGGTCGTGAGCTTCATGGAGCGCGTCGCGACGGCTCGCGTGACGCGTACGACACGTGGTTTCGCGGCGCGCGCGATCCGCGCCACATGCGGTCGCGCGGCCCGCCAGACCCTCGGCTCCGGCACTACCACCAGCCCCTTTCGCGAGCACATACCTGCGTGAGGGACACTTAACCACCAGAACTATGTGTTGATCATGGAGGAGCCACCGGTGGAGTTCGACGTCACGATCGAGATCCCGAAGGGTTCGCGGAACAAGTACGAGGTGGACCACGAGACCGGTCGGATCCGCCTGGACCGTCGACTCTTCACCTCGACCGCCTACCCGACCGACTACGGCTTCGTCGAGAACACCCTCGGCGAGGACGGCGACCCGCTGGACGCGCTGGTCATCCTGGACGAGCCGACCTTCCCGGGCTGCCTCATCAAGTGCCGTGCGATCGGCATGTTCCGTATGACGGACGAGGCCGGCGGCGACGACAAGCTGCTGTGCGTTCCGGCGACGGACCCTCGCGTGGAGCACCTGCGGGACATCCACCACGTCTCGGAGTTCGACCGCCTGGAGATCCAGCACTTCTTCGAGGTCTACAAGGACCTGGAGCCCGGCAAGTCCGTCGAGGGCGCCAACTGGGTGGGCCGCCAGGACGCCGAGATCGAGATCGAGCGGTCGTACAAGCGTTTCAAGGAGCAGGGCGGGCACTGACACCCCGGTTTTTCCGAACGGGCCGGCCGACTCCTGACGGGGAGCGGACGGCCCGTTCGTGTGCGGGGCGTTGGATGGGTACGCATAACGGGGCCGGTGGGGCGAGGGTGTCCCTGGGGGAGCGGTTCCGGACGAGTCGTGAGAAGGGGCGCGACGGGTGACGGACGTGGAGGACCGCAAGCCGCGGTCGGATGCGGCGCGGAGCGGGTTCGCACGGTCGGTGGGGGCTTCGGTGGTCGACGGGGAGTCACAGACCACGTCCGAGTTCGCGATCCCGGCGGGGCTGGACGTGGCGACCGTGACCGAGGGCGAGTCACAGGCGACCTCCGAGTTCGCCGTCCCGGAGGGGCTGGCGCCTCCGCAGCCGCCCAGCAGTGAGCCCGAGGGGTCGGCGTTCAACACGCCGCGCACGTACAGCGCCAGGCATGCCCCGCCCGCGTTCACGCCGCCCTCCGGGGTTCCCGTGGTCAAGCTGACCAAGGAGGTGCCCTGGCAGGACCGGATGCGGACGATGCTGCGCATGCCGGTGGCCGATCGGCCCGCGCCCGAGCCGCTGCGCAAGGAGGAGGACGACTCGGGGCCCGCGATCCCGCGCGTGCTGGACCTCTCGCTGCGTATCGGCGAGTTGCTGCTCGCGGGCGGCGAGGGTGCCGAGGACGTGGAGGCGGCCATGTTCGCCGTCTGCCGGTCGTACGGGCTCGACCGGTGCGAGCCGAACGTCACCTTCACGCTGCTGTCGATCTCGTACCAGCCGTCCCTGGTGGACGACCCGGTGACGGCGTCACGGACCGTGCGCCGCCGGGGCACCGACTACACGCGGCTCGCGGCCGTCTTCCGGCTGGTCGACGATCTGAGCGACCCGGAGACCGCGTTCTCCCTGGAGGAGGCGTACCGGCGGCTCGTGGAGATCCGGCGGAACCGGCATCCGTACCCCGGCTGGGTGCTGACCGGCGCCGGCGGGCTGCTCGCGGGCGCGGCCTCGGTCCTGGTCGGCGGTGACGTGATCGTGTTCGTCGCGGCGGCGCTGGGCGCGATGCTCGGCGACCGGCTGGCGTGGCTGTGCTCGGCGCGCGGGCTGCCGGAGTTCTATCAGTTCACGGTGGCCGCGATGCCGCCGGCCGCGATCGGGATCGCGCTGACGCTCGCCGACGTGGACGTGAAGGCGTCCGCGGTGATCACCGGTGGGCTGTTCGCGCTGCTGCCCGGACGGGCCCTGGTGGCGGGCGTGCAGGATGGGCTGACCGGCTTCTACATCACCGCGTCGGCGCGGCTCCTGGAGGTCATGTACCTGTACGTCGGCATCGTCGCCGGGGTGCTCATCGTGCTCTATTTCGGGGTGCAGGTGGGTGCCGAGCTCAGCCCCGACGCCGCGCTGGCGGGGACCCAGCGGCCCGTGTGGCAGACCCTCGCCGCCATGCTGCTGGCGCTCACCTTCGCGGTGCTGCTCCAGCAGGAACGGTCCACCGTGCTGCTGGTGACGCTCAACGGGGGCGTGGCGTGGGTGGTGTACGGCGCGATGCACTACACGGGCGGGATCTCGCCGGTCGCGTCCACGGCCGTGGCGGCGGGTGTGGTCGGTCTGTTCGGGCAGTTGCTGTCCCGCTACCGGTTCGCTTCGGCGCTGCCGTACACCACGGCGGCGATCGGGCCCCTGTTCCCGGGTTCGGCCACGTACTTCGGGCTGCTGGCGCTGGCGCAGAACGATGTGGACGAGGGACTGGTGAACATCACGAAGGCCGCGGCGCTCGCCATGGCCATCGCGATCGGGGTGAATCTGGGATCGGAGGTCTCCCGGCTGTTCCTCCGGGTCGGCTCCGCCGCGGGGCGCCGGGCCGCGAAGCGGACTCGGGGGTTCTGAACGGGGGCGCCTATTGACTCGGGTGCTTGCTGGTGTTTGGCGGGTGCGGGTTTGTTCTGGTTGATCGCGCAGTTCCCCGCGCCCCCAAGAGCACGGGGTTGCCCTGGGCCGTTCAGTTCTGTGGGTAGTTCTGGCCGTACGGGTACTGCTGGTGCTGCCCGCCCTGCTGCGGGTACTGCGGGGCGTACTGCTGGTCCTGCTGGTAGCCGTAGGGGTCCTGGGGCTGCTGGTGGCCGTAGGGGTCCTGGTCCTGCTGGTAGCCGTACGGGTCCTGGGGCCGGTTGCCGTACTGCTGGGGCTCGGCCGGCTCCACGCGCCGCAGCTGGGTCGTCGCGTCGTCCATCATCGGCGGGGCCGGGGCCTGCTGCTGGGACTGGGGCTGGTTCTTCTTGGCCTTACGGGCCTTCAGGAACTCGATGATGATCGGGATCACCGAGAGGAGGACGATCAGGATCAGGATCGCCTCGATGTTCTTGCGGACGAACTCGATGCTGCCCAGCCAGGAGCCGAGCAGGGTGACGCCCGCGCCCCAGAGGATGCCGCCGACGACGTTGAAGATCAGGAACGTGCGGTACCGCATGCCGCTGACGCCGGCGATGATCGGCGTGAACGTGCGCACGATGGGCACGAAGCGGGCCAGGACCAGGGACTTGGGACCGTGCTTCTCGAAGAACTCGTGGGCCTTGGTGACGTTCTCCTGCTTGAACAGGCGGGAGTCCGGGCGCTTGAACAGCGCGGGGCCGACCTTCTTGCCGAACATGTAGCCCGCCTGGTCGCCGAGGATCGCGGCGACGCAGATCAGCGCGATGGCCGGCCACAGCGGGAAGTCCAGCGTCTTGGCGGTGATCAGCATGCCCGCCGTGAACAGCAGCGAGTCACCGGGCAGGAAGAAGCCGATGAGCAGGCCGGACTCGGCGAACACGATCAGGAGCAGGCCCCAGATGCCGAACGCGTCGAGCAGGTAGTTCGGATCCAACCAGCTTGGTCCGAGAGCGAGCGTCGTCACGTTCCGGGCTCCAGTGGGGTGAGATGAGTACGTACGTACGGCTGACCAAAGTTACCAACGCGAGGCGACCGCGCCAGGTTCCACCGTCGCCTCCAGGATGCGCTGTGGACCGGCTGGCACCAAGCTGTGGTCCATGGGCATCGACGAATACGGAGGCGGCCAGGGTCCCGGTGCGGACGTCCTGGTCGTGACGGCGAACGACGTACCCGGACACCGGGTCCAGCAGGTGATCGGCGAGGTCTTCGGGCTGACCGTGCGGTCGCGGCACCTGGGGAGCCAGATAGGCGCGGGGCTGAAGTCGATGGTCGGCGGTGAGCTCAAGGGGCTCACCAAGACGCTCGTCGAGACGCGCAACCAGGCGATGGAGCGGCTCGTGGAACAGGCACGCGCGCGCGGGGCGAACGCGGTGCTGGCGTTCCGCTTCGACGTCACGGAGGCCGCGGACGTGGGCACGGAGGTGTGCGCGTACGGCACGGCGTGCGTGGTGGCACGGGAGTAGGCCGCCCCGCTCCGGAAGGACGGCGTGTGGGGGCACCCGCCGGCGCGGGCGCCCCCTGCGGCGGACGGTGCCTCAGCCCTCGTGGCGGGAGGCGTTGGCGGCGATCGCGCCCCTCAGGTGCTCGGCGAGGCCCGGTCGCATGGAGTCGTAGAACGCCTTGAAGCGCTCGTCGGAGACGTACATCTCACCGAGGCCCCGGTGGATCTCGTACGTGCACTCGTAGAACCATGTGGTGATGTGCTGCCGGTGCTCCTCGGCCATGGCCATGGCGCGCTCCCCGTCCGGGGACTCGCCGGCGGTCATGAGGGCGTCGTAGCGCGCGCCCCAGTCGGCCACCTCGTCCTGCATGCGTTTCCAGTCGTCCTTGGTGTACGAGGCGGTACGGCGCTGTGACTCGGCGTACGCCTCCGTGTTGCCCCAGCGCTGCTCCGCCTCCTCGGCGTACTGCTCGGGGTCCTTGTCCCCGAACACCTCGAACTTCTCCTCCGGCGTCAGATTGATGCCCATCCTGCGTGCCTCCATGGCGTGCTCCACGGCCGCCGCCATCTTCTGCAGCTTCTCGATCCGGGCGGTCAGCAGCCTGTGCTGGCGGCGCAGGTGCGCGCGCGGGTCCGCATCCGGGTCGTCGAGCACGACGGCGACCTCGTCGAGGGGGAAGCCGAGCTCCCGGTAGAACAGAACCTGCTGCAGCCGGTCGAGGTCGGCGTCGCTGTAGCACCGGTGCCCCGCGTGGCTGCGCTCGCTGGGCACGAGCAGCCCGATCTCGTCGTAATGGTGCAGCGTGCGCACCGTGACCCCGGCGACATGGGCGACCTGTCCCACGGAGTAGCTCATCGCCTTCCGCTCCCTCCTTCTCGGTACGCACTCCAGACTGGGCCCTCACGCGACGTGAGGTGCAAGTCCACCGCACCGGCCGGTCGTGAGGTGCGGGCCCGGCACCCCCGGCCTACCGTCGGAGGCATGCCACTGCACCGAGGCGAGGAACGGGCCGACGGGCGGCGCACACTCGCCGTGAACCCCTTCTACGGGCCGGCCGACCCCGTCGGCGGGATGACCGAGGCGCCGCCCACGCACCGGCTCCCCGACGCCCCGCTGCCGCCCCCGACCGCGTACCAGCTGGTCCACGACGAACTCATGCTCGACGGCAACGCGCGGCTCAACCTTGCCACGTTCGTCACCACGTGGATGGAGCCGCAGGCAGGTGTCCTGCTGGCCGAGTGCCGGGACAAGAACATGATCGACAAGGACGAGTACCCGCGCACGGCCGAGCTGGAGCGGCGGTGTGTGGCGATGCTCGCCGACCTGTGGCACGCACCCGATCCGGGGGCGGCCGTGGGCTGTTCGACGACCGGGTCCAGCGAGGCGTGCATGCTGGCCGGGATGGCGCTCAAGCGGAGGTGGGCGCGCAGGAACGCCGACCGGTATCCCGGGAAGGACGCGCGCCCGAACCTCGTGATGGGCGTCAACGTCCAGGTGTGCTGGGACAAGTTCTGCGCCTTCTGGGAGGTGGAGGCCCGTCAGGTGCCCATGGAGGGCGACCGGTTCCACCTCGATCCGCGGGCCGCGGTCGAGCTGTGCGACGAGAACACGATCGGGGTCGTCGGCATCCTGGGGTCGACCTTCGACGGGTCGTACGAGCCGATCGCCGAGCTGTGCGCGGCGCTCGACGAGCTCCAGGAGCGTACGGGCCTGGACGTGCCCGTCCATGTCGACGGCGCCTCGGGGGCCATGGTCGCGCCCTTCCTCGACGAGGACCTGGTGTGGGACTTCCGGCTGCCGCGGGTGGCGTCCATCAACACGTCGGGGCACAAGTACGGGCTCGTCTATCCGGGCGTGGGGTGGGCGCTGTGGCGTTCGGCCGCCGAACTGCCCGAGGAACTCGTCTTCCGGGTCAACTACCTGGGCGGCGACATGCCTACCTTCGCGCTGAACTTCTCACGGCCGGGCGCCCAGGTGGTCGCGCAGTACTACACGTTCCTGCGGCTCGGCCGCGAGGGCTACCGGGCGGTGCAGCAGACCACGCGGGACGTGGCGCGGGGCCTCGCGGACCGTATCGGGGCGATGGGTGACTTCCGGCTCCTCACCCGGGGCGACGAGTTGCCCGTGTTCGCCTTCACCACCGCGCCGGACGTCACCGCGTACGACGTCTTCGACGTGTCCCGGAGGCTGCGCGAGCACGGCTGGCTGGTGCCCGCGTACACGTTCCCGGCGAACCGCGAGGACCTGTCCGTGCTGCGGGTGGTCTGTCGCAACGGCTTCTCCGCCGACCTGGCCGAGCTGCTCGCGGAGGACCTGGACCGGCTGCTGCCCGAACTGCGGCGCCAGCCGCATCCGCTGACCCACGACAAGGCCACGGCCACCGGCTTCCACCACTGAGGGCCGGGAACACGGGCCACGGGTCTCAGCGCGCGTCCCCCGGATGCCGCTCCCCCGTCGCGTACGGGTTCTCCTCGCCCTCCGCCAGGACGCCGACGAACCGGTCCCCCTCGCCCGCGAAGGTGTACGCGCCGCCCTCGATACGGCGGATGAGCCCGCGGGTCCACTCGGCGCCCGTGTCGGCCGAGTGGACCCAGAAGTTCATGATCTCGCCGATGTGGCCCAGCGCCTGAGGGCCCTCCTCCGGCGTGTAGTACTCGGTGACGGACTTCCGCCACGCCTCGATGGCGCGCACCCGTTCCGTCAGCAGCCTCAGGGCCTCGGCGCGGTCGAGGTCGACCATGAAGCCGAGCGCGGCGGAGAGGACGTCCGGCTTCTGGGCGTACGCCGTGAGCGAGTCCCGGAGCAGGGTGAAGTACTCCTCGTCGCCCGCCTCCGTGAGCTCGTACTCGGTGCGGGGCGGTCCGCCGGCCGTGGAGGGCGCGATCTCGTACGCGTGCAGCAGGCCCTGCTTCGCCATCTGTTTCAGGGCGTGGTAGATCGAGCCGGGCTTGGCGTTGGACCACTCGTGCGCGCCCCAGTACTCCAGGTCGTTGCGTACCTGGTAGCCGTGGGCCCGCCCGTGCTGGCGCACCGCGCCGAGCACGAGCAGTCGGATCGCTGACATGGCATACAGGTTATGGCCTGACCAGCGGCCCCCTCAGAACGGGAACCCGCTCCGCCCGTGCTGGACCGAGATCCACTTCTGGGTGGTGAAGGCGTCGACGGTCGTCTCGCCGTTCAGGCGGCCGAGGCCGGAGGACTTCTCGCCGCCGAAGGGGACGAGGGGCTCGTCGTGGACGGTGCCGTCGTTGACGTGGAACATCCCGGTGTCGATGCGCTTGGCGAAGGCGACGCCGCGCTCGACGTCCGCGGTGTGGACGGCGCCGCTCAGGCCGTACGGGGTGTCGTTGACGATGCGTACGGCCTCCTCCTCGCCGTCGAAGGGGACGAGGAAGACGACCGGGCCGAAGACCTCCTGCCGGAGCAGGGGGGAGTCGGCGGGGACGCCCTTGAGGACGGAGGGCTCGACCAGGTTGTCGGTGGTCGTGCCGCGCACCAGTGCCGTGGCGCCCTCGGCGACGGCCTGCTCGACGGTGGCCGCGAGGGCGTCCGCCTGGGAGGAGTTGATGACCGGGCCGATGACCGTCTGCGGGTCGCGCGGGTCGCCCGACTTCAGCGTCCTGACCTTGGCGACGAACTTCTCGGTGAACTCGGCCTCGACGGACCGGTCCACGAGGACGCGGTTGGCGGCCATGCAGACCTGGCCCTGGTGGACGAACCGGCTGAAGACGGCCGCGTCGACCGCGTAGTCGATGTCGGCGTCGTCGAGGACCACCAGCGCGCTGTTGCCGCCCAGTTCGAGGATGCTGCGCTTGAAGTGCGAGGCGCAGACGGTGGCCACGTGGCGGCCGACCTTGTCGGAGCCGGTGAAGGAGATGACCTTCGGGACCGGGTGCTCGATGAAGGCGTCGCCGATCTCGGCGATGTCGGTGACCACGACGTTCAGGAGGCCACCCGGCAGGCCCGCGTCCTCGAAGAGCTTCGCGACCAGGGTGCCACCGCAGATCGGCGTGTTCTGGTGCGGCTTGAGGACGACCGCGTTGCCGAGGGCGAGGGCGGGGGCCACGGACTTCAGCGACAGCAGGAACGGGAAGTTGAAGGGGCTGATGACGCCCACGACACCCACCGGCACGCGGTAGAGGCGGTTCTCCTTGCCGTCGGTCGGCGAGGGGATGATGCGGCCCTCGGGGCGCAGCGCAAGCTGGATCGACTCACGCAGGAACTCCTTGGCGAGGTGGAGTTCGAAGCCCGCCTTGAGATACGTGCCGCCGAGCTCCGCGATGATCACGTCGGTGATCTCCTGCTCGCGGTCCTCGATAAGGCGCAGGACCTTCTCGAAGACGGCACGGCGGGCGTAGGGGTTGGTGTCCGCCCATGCCCTCTGGGCCTGCGCCGCCGCCTTGTAGGCCTCGTCCACCTCGGCGACCGTGGCTATCGTGATCGACGCGAGCTTCTCGTCGTCGTACGGGTTGAAGTCGATGATGTCCCAGGAGCCGGTGCCCTGGCGCCACTCACCACCGATGTACTGCTGAGCCAGATCGGTGAAGTAGGACGACATGTGATCCCTCAATCCCTTGCAGCCACAGTGAGCACACGACAGCGCACGACCGATCACGTCACGAAGTGATCACGAGTCATCGTACTGTTGTTTCAAGGGAGTTGGGCGTCAAGTCAAGCCACCCTGTGACAACTCACAGCCAAGGTGAGGCCAGGTGGTCAGGAGAGCTGGAGCAGGCCCCTGAGCACGTTGCGGCTCTCCTCCGGGGAGGGGCTGTCCTGCTGGAGCCGGAGCAGCGCCTTCTCGTACTGGGCGACGTCCTCGCGCTTGTCCAGATACAGCGCGCTGGTGAGCTGCTCCAGGTAGACCACGTCGGAGAGGTCGGACTCGGGGAAGCTGAGCACGGTGAAGGCGCCGCTCTCTCCGGAGTGACCGCCGAAGCTGAACGGCATGACCTGAAGCCGTACGTTCGGCCGCTCCGAGAACTCGATCAGATGCTGGAGCTGACCGCGCATCACCTCGCGGTCTCCGTACGGCCGGCGCAGCGCGGCCTCGTCGAGGACGCAGTGGAACTCGGGGGCGTTCTCGGACACCAGGTACTTCTGGCGCTCCATGCGCACCGCCACGCGCTTCTCGATCTCGGCCGCGGTGGCGCCCTGCATCCCGTGGGTGACGACCGCGTGCGCGTACGCCTCGGTCTGCAGCAGACCGTGCACGAACTGGACCTCGTACGACCGGATCAGGTGAGCCGCGCCCTCCAGGCCGACATAGGTGGGGAACCAGCTGGGCAGGACGTCGGAGTAGCTGTGCCACCAGCCCGCGACATTGGCCTCTTTGGCCAGGGAGAGCAGGGACTCCCGCTCCTTCTCGTCCGTCACCCCGTACAGCGTCAGGAGGTCCTCGACATCACGCGCCTTGAAGCTCACTCGCCCCAGCTCCATGCGGCTGATCTTCGACTCCGAAGCCCGGATGGAGTACCCGGCCTTCTCACGGGTGATTCCCTGCGCCTCGCGCAACCGCCTGAGATGCGAGCCCAGCAGCATTCGCCTCACCACCGACCCACCCGATTCACCGGCGCCCACGTTCGTCAGCCTCCCCAAGGTCTTCAGGGAGCGAAGTCTGCCACTAAACCGCTGCGATCCGCACTCGTGCGGTTACAGAAAGGGAAAGTCCGCCATGGCGGACCACAGTGAACGATCAGGCCGAGCACAGCGGGAGAGAAGAAGACCGCAGAAGAAAAGAGTTGGAAGCGGTGCTTCCAGGTCCATTTCGGGCGCGTGCACGTGCATCTGCCCTTGCATCTGCTGTTCGCATCAGAAACCATGGTCCCGCGCCACCGCTGCATCGCCACGACCGCGAACACCCGGGGAGTGCCTCGCATGGGGACGAATGGATCGACCATGCTCGAACCCTTACGGCAGGGGCTTCCTCCGCTCGATCCCGCGACCGTGTCCGCCGCCGCGTCCTGCGCGCTTCCCGCCCGCTACGAAGCGGTGCGCGAGGCACGGCAGTTCACACGCTGCACCCTGGGACAGTGGGAGACAGGCGACCGCTTCGACGACGTCTGCCTCGTGGTCTCCGAGCTGGTCACCAACGCGCTGCGGCACGGACTGCCCGCGAACACCCCGCGCATACCGGGTCAGGAGCCGCCCGTGCGGCTGCACTTGATGCGGTGGACCGAGCGGCTGGTGTGCGCGGTGCGCGACCCCAGCCACGACAGTCCGGTCGCGCGTGAGGCGGACGACGACTTCTCGGCGGAGTCGGGACGCGGGCTGTTCCTGGTCGACTCGTTCGCCGACAGCTGGGGCTGGCACCCTCTGGCGGGCATGCTCAGCGGGAAGGTGGTCTGGGCGCTCTTCCGGCTGCACCCGGAGCCCGGTGACCGCTTGGCGGACTTCGCCGACTGACGAACCGCGGCGTTTTCGCATGTCACGGTTCTACGCGCGTTACAACCCGCCCAACAGGGGTAACCCTAGGTAACTTGACCCTTGGCCACCCCTGTTGACGCCCTCAGCCGCCGACGACCAGGTGGTCGAACTCCCCGTCCTTGACGCCGAGCAGCATCGCCTCTATCTCGGCGCGCGTGTAGACGAGCGCGGGACCGTCGGGGAACCGCGAGTTCCGCACGGCCACGTCCCCGCCGGGCAGGCGGGCGAACTCCACGCAGGATCCCTGCGAGTTGCTGTGCCGGCTCTTCTGCCAGGCCACCTCGTGGAGCTCCGTCAGCTCCGTCGCCGCCATGCCGTTGTACACGTCATCCACGCCGTACACGTCGTGGTCCACAGGTCGCTCCCCGGGTGGTGCAGTGGCTGATGTGGCCATTGATGCAGTGGTCAATTGCCCGGATCATAGCCCTGTTTCACGTGCGGATGCATGGACGGATGCACGGGCAGATGCACGTGCACGCGGGGTGTTCCTGTGGTTACAGCTCTGGTCGCGGCTTTGGTGCGGTTCTGGTCGCGGCTTTGGTGCGGTTCTGGTCGCGGCTTTGGTGCGGTTCTGATGGCGGCTTCGGTGGCGCTCTACGGTCGGTGGGACGTCCCGCGCGGTAGGTGAGACGTACGGCAGGGCGTTCCTGTTCCCCTCTTCTTGCTTCGTACCGTTCACGCACTCGTCCGGGTTGTGGTTCAAGCCCGCGGAACGCGGAAGGCGAGAAGCGGAAGGCCCCGGAGACGTGGGGGTCTCTCCGGGGC
>NZ_VJZE01000263.1 GCF_009377205.1 Streptomyces phyllanthi | reverse complement strand
GGAACTCCCCGCCCACCCTCCGCAGTCGAGGCCGCCGACAGGTCCGCATGCCGTTCCACTCGGGCCCCATGTCGGTGGTGTGAAGAGCCGTTCGGCGGTCCGGGTGGTGCTGCATTGCTCCCGAAGGTAGGTGGCCAGGGTCTCCCGGGTTTCGGCATCGGCGTACAGGAGGTCGCCGAGGGTGTCGGAGACGAATTCGTCGGCCTGGATGGGGTCGGTGGTCAAAAGGCTTTGTTCATTGTTCAGATGTGTACGTCATGGGGCGTGGAGCGTGCGCTTCGTCCGTGGCGCTCATGCAGGGCCGCTACGGCCCCATGCCGTTTGGTCAGGCGGGAGTTGGCAGCCCCGCGCATGTCGATGAGGGCTGTGGACCGTCCAGTGGGGCCGCCTGACGGATCTGGTGCCGCACGATGCGCTGGACGAGGTGGCGACACCACAACAGCTACCCCGAACACCGAGGTCCGGCCCGAGAGACCCGGTACAACGGACCGCCGACCGTCGCGCCGCTCCCCACACCGGTGCGGTCATGATCGACGCTTGCCCAATACTCCAGTGTGACTTCCCGATCTACGCGCTGGGGGATCTACTGGCTGCCAAGGGCGTCCCAATGTGAAGCGTAGTTTCCGGGCTGATCCGCACTGAGTCTGTCGAGCAGCACCTGGCGCATCATGACTCACGCAAGAGTCGCAGACACTTTCGAATCTTGAGAGATGCAGCGCCAGGGAATCGTCCAAATCGAAGATCGCGGATCAAGACTGTTTCTGGTTGATCTGCTTGATCTGCGCGAGGCCGTCGACCGGGTGGAGCCCTGACCGTACAATCAGCCCACCGCCGACATGCCAGGGGGAGGCACTGTGAGTGATCCAATCACCGTCAAAGAGTTGATTCGGAAACTAAGCGAGGATCTACTGGAATCCGAACGGGAACGCAAGCAGAGCGGGCGTCGGGCAGTATTTGAAGTAGCCGAGCTCACGGTTGAGTTGGAGTTCACAGTTTCCCGGTCACGTCAGGGACGTGCCGGGCTTGACTTGCACGTCGTTGACGTTGGCGGAGAGGCCGGGCGGACCAATGCCCACAGCCAGAGGATGACGCTGCGATTGGTGGCAGCCGGTGCGAAAATTCCCCCATTCGGCGACGACGAATCCGCAGCAACGCAGGCCGGGGTGAACGCTGCACCGGCCACCTCGTCTTTCGTGCCACTTGATTACGATGAGGTGCTTCCGGTGAGACCTCGAATCAGTCTGAGGCGGCGCAAGGAAAAGAATGACTGATCCGGAGTCAAGCCAGGGCTGCGATCATACTCCGCCCAGCCCAGCCTCCGACCTGCTGGAGTTCGAGGGATGGCTGGACCATGTGTCGTTGACGTTGACCATGAACTGTTCGAGACAGGAGCTTCTGGCTGCGCTGGAAGCTCAGTCACAGGATCAGCCGTTCAGTGAGCTCTGCCGTACCTACGTGCATGAATTAGCACACGTCGGGCAGACGTTGGGGACTACGCTCGGATATTACACGTGGATGCTCCGATCGGTGCAGGTTGACTACGTGATTCGGATGCTGAAATGGCTTGTCCAGGAAGCGAAAGCCCCCATCAGATCACCACTGATCAAGTATCTGCCGTCTCTTTCCGCCTACGACGACAAGGCGGCCGGGCTTGTTCACGGCTGGCAGATCACCGAGTCCTTGATCACCGAAGTCGCTGGCAGCGTGAACAACCCGTTTCACGCGGCAGCTCAGCCGGCCGCCCTTATAACTCCGTGGCAGCGCCAGTGGTCGAGGCTGCAGTCGAACATCCTGGAGCTGTACGAGACCGCCACTCAGAGATTCCCCGACCAATTCTTCCTGGCCCTGCACTCCGAAAAATTCGTCGAGGCGCCGGAGGAGTATATGGCCATGCTCATGACTCTCCCTACGACAGGAATGTTCACCATCGCCGGCGTCATGGAGTCCGCGGCGCTCGCTGTCGAACTCAGTCCCGAAGACGATCGTGGGCTGCGCGCCATACTTGACGAGCCTCAGCACGGAATGGAAGTAATTGAGTCGGTCGGCCTGCTTCACCGAACCAGACGCGCTTACCCGGATCTTCCTGCTCGCCGCCTGCTGGCTACTCACATCGCCGCTTGTGACGCCGCACTCAATCCTCCGTGCCTGCCCCAGCACTATCTCGATCGCCAGGGGGCAAACGTCACGGAGTTGCATCCCATGGCTCGCATCGTCGAAATATGGCTGACCCTCGGAGACCGCATTAGGCCGGCGCAAGACATCGACGATGCACTTAGGTGTGCGGATGACATATGCGCCACGCTGGGATGGACAACTGTCTCCGATACGCTGGCGCGAGCCGCAGCCAGCTTCCGCGGGAATGGTGCGGATCCGCGAGGAAGGGCATTCGCGAAAGCCATGTGGGGGCGCACGGTATATCCACCCCTCCTGCACAACCCGTGGGTTCCTATATGGGGCACCGGCCCCTTGGTCGACACCTATAACGCCGAACTCGTGCCTGCGTTCTTCGTCCTGGACGATGTCTCGGTACCCGGGTCGCCCGAACGCAGCGATGGACTGCTCCTTCAGTCGCTGCGAGATCAATGGACTAGATCAATGATGATCGGCAAACCTGCTGTACTCAGATCGCCAGTTCCCCTGCCTGACGACACACTCAATCATTATCAGTCGAGACTGGCACGAGAATTCTCTGTATCGATCGGGAAAGAGTTTCGCCCTCCGTCGGTGAAGAATTCCACCCCAGGCTTCTGACCACATATCTGCCGGTTCACAATGTGCTGGCTTCTTGGTTGACTGACTCGTGGCGGGCTGTCTGGGCGCTCACAGCGTCAAGGCAACGCCCACACCGCACATAATGCGCACGTGCAAAACCGCAGGTCAGGAGCCCTTCGCGGCCGGTTCGAGGATCGCCACGCACTCCACATGATGCGTCATCGGAAAGATGTCGGCCTGAGCGGGTCTCGGAAAAGGCCAGGTCAGAGGCTATTTCTCGGCTCGCCGTCCCGCCTCCGGGAGACCAGAGCGTCAAACGAGCGTCATGACGTGGTTGTGGAGCCGTAGTGCGCAGACGTCCCGTTTGCGGCGCACATACGGCCGGTCCTCGTTCGGTTGCGGGGTGGGACTCCGCTGATCAGCGTGTTTGGTAGACAGGCTCCTGGAGCGGCGATCATCCGCGCTGCAGCATGGGAAGGACCTGGCACACACAGCGTTGAGCAGCGCATACCCTGGCTGGAGTCGAAGAAGAGGGGCTGGACGAGTGGGTGCCGGGGTACGCCGTCCGACGATCCGTGACGTGGCGAAGCTCAGCGGGGTCTCCGTGGCCACGGTCAGCTACGTGCTGAACGGCAAGGAGTCCCAGACGATCAGCGAGGAGACGAAGCGGCGCGTAGCCGCGGCGGTCTCCGACCTCGGGTACGTGCGCAACCCCGTGGGTACCGCTCTGCGCCGGGGGCACTCGAACGTCGTCCTGGTGGTCCTCGACCCGACGTTCGTGGGGGATGTCAGCGAGCGCTGGAACGGCGCGGTCGTCGGTGCCTTGTCCAACCTCGGCTACACCGTCGTCACGCACACGCTGCTGCAGGAGGCGGAGGCGGTGAAGGTGGTCGCGGCGCTGCAGCCTGTCGGTGTCGCGTTGTTCGCCTTCGTGACCGTGCGGACCTGTGAGGAGATGCGTGCCGCCGGAGTCCGGCATGTCTTCGGGTTCCCCGCCGCCGAGGGCGATCCGGAGGCGGCGGACCGGCCCTGGGAGCGGGCGATCGGCCGGGCCCAGGTGGCGCATCTGGTGGAACGCGGTTGCGAAAGGGTCCGGTACGCGTTTCCGGAGCCTTCGAGCCGACGCGTGGTGGCCGAGCACCGGCTTCAGGGTGTAAGGGAGGAATGCGAGCGGCGGGGGATGCCGCAGCCCGAGGTGTTCACTCTGCCTCTCGACCGGCAGCAGGCCGTGACGGCCCTGTCGGCGCTGGGCCGCGCGCCGGGTTCGGCGATCTGCGCGGCCGACGACCGCCACGGACTGGCCGTACTGGCCGCGGCTGCGGATCTCGGCTGGCGGGTTCCGTCGGATGTGGCGGTCATCGGCGCCGAGGACACCGTGGAGGGCCGCTTGGCGCTCCCCCCGCTCACGACGGCGCGCTTGGTCGATGCCGACCGTCTCAAGGGTGTGCGCGTCTGGCTGGAGGCGGAGCTGAACGGTCACCGGACGCCGCTCGGCCGCACGATCTGGGAGAGTGCGGCTTCAGCTGAGGTCGTCGTCCGCCGGTCCACTTGAACCAGCCGACCGGTCATCGGGCACCCGAGCCCGCCGACCAGGGCGAACTCGGGTGCCCGATGCCTGGTCAGGACACGTGGAAGACGTGTGTCCCGGCCCGCACGTGGTAGGCGACGTAATCGTCCTTCCGCTCCCCGCGGGTCGCGCCCCGGCCCGCGGTGACCCCCCGTGCTCCGTCCGTGAGCGGGACACGGACCTCGGCCGGTGTACCCGCGGGCACCTTCACGGTGAGGGTCAGTCGGCCGTTCTGCCTGCGCCAGCCGGAGCTGACCTCGCCGCGCGGGGTCGTCACCTGGGCTGAGGCATACCTCAGGCCGTCCGGCACGACCGGCGCGACGAGCACCTTGCCGTAGCCGGGAGCAGCCGCCTGGATACCGGCCAAATGCTGGTAGAACCAGTCGTCCACGGTGCCCAGGAAGGGGTGGTTCATCGAGAAGTCCTTCTTGGCCATGGACCAGGTCTCCCACGAGGTGGTGGCACCCTGCTTCACCCAGTAGCCCCAGCTGGGGTAGTCCGTCTGGGCGGCGATCTTGTAGGCCAGGTCGGCACGCCCGTTCTCGGTCAGGACGGGGAGCAGCAGTTTGGTGCCGATGGCCCCGGTGTTCAGGTGGTTGCCTCGGTCGGTGATGTCCTTGACGAGGTTGGCGAAGACCTTGTCCCGGTGTTCGTCGGGGACCAGCCCGTACGCCAGAGCCACCAGGTTGGAGGTCTGGCGGTACCCGGCTTCCACGGGGGTGTGGTAGACGCCCGCGTCGGCGTCGAGGAACTTCTCGTTGAACTTCTCGGCCAGGGCGTCGGCCATGGTGTCGAACCGCGCGGTGTCGCCGGAGTGACCCAGTTCCCTCGCGATCAGGGCCAGGAGACGGGCCTCGTGGTAAAGATCCGCGTTGGCGGTCAGCAGGGAGCCCTCCGGCGGCCTGAGGGCCAGGGTGGCAGCGTTCTCCGCGCCGGGCGGTGACCAGTCGCCGAAGGAGAAGCCGGTGTACAGGCCGTTCGTCCCGGCGATGGTGGTGCGCATCAGGTCGAGCCAGCGCGCCATGGCCGGGTAGTTGTCGCGCAGCACGCCGGCGTCGCCGTAGTGCTGGTAGTGGGTCCAGGTGGAGGAGATCAGCGTGCCCGACCAGGACGGGTCGTTCCACAGGGGGAAGCCGCCGGGGTTCGGGGCGATCACCGGCAGGGCGCCGTCGGCCCGCTGGGAGTCCCGGAACGTTCGCAACCACTGGCGGTACAGGCCCTCGACATCGAAGTTGAGGGCCGCCGAGTCCAGGTAGAGATAGGCATCGGCGGTCCAGCCCTGCCGGTCCCGCCAGGGGGTGTCACTGGGAATGCCCCACATGTTGTCCAGCAGCGACGCACGCTGAATGGCATTGATACTGGTCAGCACCGGGTTGGCGCAGTCGAAGCGCCCGGTCGACTCCACCGCGGTGTGCGCGACACGGGCCTCGATCCCGAATGAGGTCAGCGGTGCCGAGGTGGAGACCTCGACATAGCGGAAACCGTGCCGGGTGAAGCTGGGTTCCCACGTCTGCACTCCCTTGCCGCCCAGGGTGTAGGAATCCAGGTGACTGACGTCGGCGGGACCGAGCATGCCCGACTGGAACACGGTGCCGTCGTCGTTGAGCTGCTCCCCGTAGATGAGGGTCACCGTCGTTCCGGCCGTCCCGCTGACCTTGATGCGGGCCCAGCCGGCCGTGGTCCGGCCGAAGTCGTAGACCTGGGTGCCGGTCTTCAGCTTCGTGGAGCCGACGGGGCCGAAGGTGTCGGTGACCTTGACGGGCGGCATGCCGGCGGGCACCACCTGTTTGGTGGGCGCCGGCTGCACATGCGCGTCCTCCCAGCCGGAGTCGTCGTAGGTGGTGCCTGTCCAGCCGGGTCTGGCCCGGCGGGCGTCGTAGTGTTCACCGAAGTACAGCGCGTCGAGGGTGGGCCCGTCGGTGATCTTCCACTTGTCGTCGCTGACGACCCGGCGTCTGGTCCCGTCGCTGAAGACGATGTCCAGCTGCGCCAGAAGTCGGGGCTCTTGTGTCCACGGCGCCTTGGGCAGGCCGAATATCGTGGCCGGAGTGGTCGCGGGGGTGCTGAGGTAGCCGCGCCCCAGGGTGACGGCAAGGGCGTTGTCCCCGCCGCGCAGCGCCTTCGTGACGTCGAACGTGCGCGAGTACGCGGTCTGGTCGTACGCCGACGGCGGCGGGTCCAGAACCTGGTCACCGACGCGGTGGCCGTTGATCCACGCCTCGTAGTAGCCCAGTCCGACGATGCTGAACTCGGCCCGTGCGACGTGCTTGCCCAGCTCGAACTTCCGGCGCAGCAGCGGCGCGGGGTTCTGCTTGCCCAGCTCGGGCGCCACCGGCGGGGTGTCCCGCCCGATCCACTGCGCCGTCCAGCCGTCCTCGGCGCCGGCGGCCGTGGCCGACGGGGCACCGGAAAGCGCGGCGCTGCGCGCCGGGTTCATCATGCCGAGCACCACGGCAGCGGCAGCGGAACCCACCACCTGGCGACGCGTGGCCGACCTGTTGAGAGGCATGCCGTTCCCTCCTTGTCAGTGAACCTGTCTGGCAGGTCTGCGGGCGGCACACATGCCGAAGGCTGCCGCAGCGCTCCGCCGGTTTGGAACGTTTCGGCGCACGCTAGTGAGAGGGTGCGATTCGAGTCAATGGGGTTACTTAAACGTTTCGAACTGCTTTAGTGTCGCCACGTGGACGCTGATGACTAGCTCGTCCGCCGACTCTGACATCGATCACACGCCCGCGAGGACGCAGGTAATGAATCGATTCACTCAGGCTGGACCGGCCACTCGGGATCCCGGCGACTCATCCCGTTCCGGCACCCCAACGAACTTGACGCTTACTCAGCTCAGGAGGAGCCGGACGAGAAACACACGAGAGGCTGATCGAGTCGCACGACATGGTGCACTCCACGGGCGGGGGCCCATGACGAACGAGGGGACAGTCGAAATCGGCATGTCTCCGGCGACCGAGCGTCCATGGGCGGCAGGCGGTCCGCCCGCTCGCCGCGTTCAGCCGGGAAGGCAACCCGCCTGGTCTGCACCGGGCGAACTCTCCCCGAGAGACACCAGGCCCGGAGTATCGGGCTCCGGGGCAGCGCTCGTGCAGATTCCGGTCTCCGCATCGCACCAGCCGCCGGCCGGCCCGGTGTCGATGAGCTGCAGCGGCGGCGGGGCGGACGGCGTGTCAGTCATTGACGAGCTCCCATGCCTGGTCGATGGCGTCGGTGTACTGGCGGATGCCGGCCGTGCCGGGTATGCCCAGCCGGTTGCCGAGGACGGTGAAGGGGACACCACGGGCGCCCAGGGCCACCGCGGCGGCATGATCGGCCTGTACGTCGGCGGCGTAGCGGTGGGTCGCGAGGACGTCGCGGATCTCGTCGCCGGGGATACCCAGTCGCTCGCCCAGGCGGATCAGCGTCTCGTGCTCGAAGGTGTCGGCGTTGCCGCTGCCGAACAGTTCGGAGTGCATCGCCGCCATGTACTGCCAGCCCACGCCGTGCTCGTTGCCGAGGTGGACCAGACGCAGCATGTCGAGGGTGTTGCTAACGGGCCGGTCCAGGACGTAGGGCAGACCGTCGGCGGCGGCCTGCCCGGCCACTTCGCTCTCCATGGCCCGCGCCTGGTCGGGGGTGACCCCGAACTTCCTGACCCGGTACTCCGGGATCCACGAGACCTCGGTGGGGACGTTCGGGTCGAGCTGCCACGTGTGGATCTTCAGCTCGATGTCGGCCGCGTACGGGGACCGCGCGACCGCGGTGCTCAGACGATGCTCACCGACGTAGCACCAGGGGCAGAGCACATCGGCCCACATGTCGATCGTCAATCGGGGGGATGCCATCTCGGGAACCGCCTTCCATAACGTGAACAGGGTTTCAACTGCTGGGTCTCCCGTCCGGGATGCCCCCTGTGCAGGTGCGTGCCCGGACAGGGTTCAGCTCGCGACCAGGACGTCGTTGGCGTGGAGGGTGTCGAGGTACTCCCGGATGCGGTGGATCCTGCTGTCCCGCAGCTGGAAGACGAAGACCAGCCGCTGGTCGTAGACCTTCCCGGCGGCGGAGACGCCGCGGCTCGCGACCTCCGCCACGACCCGGTCGTCCTGTGCCGTTGTGTAGGTGACCTCGATCTCCACGCCGTTCGGCCGGGCCTGCCCCACCCGGCCCAGCATCTGGAGGACCTCGTCCTTTCCGTGGGGGCCGGCGGAAGGGTACTGGTCGGGCTTGCCCGACACCCACCACACCGCCTGCTCATCCAGCAGGGTCAGTGCGGCCTGCGCGTCCCCTGCGGCGAAGCGTTCGAAGAATCGCAGCACCACGGCGGTGTTGCCGGTTGCTGTCATGGGAGCTACTCCTTGCTCGATGCCCGTGGACGGACGGCCCGACGGTCGACAGGGTCGGGTCGTCCATCCACGGAACGATGGGTTCACTCACGGAGGGAGCGGTGATGCCCGCCGACGGCCCGTAGGCCGCGGCCTTCATCCGGCGCGCGGCCGCTACTTGAGGGCGATGGGGGTGATGGGCGATCCGACCGAGCCGGTGATCTTGAGGCCGGGGGCGCACAGGAGGAACTCCCACACGCCGTCCTGGGCGCAGTCGGCGGCCAGGGCCTCGAAGTCCCACATCTCGCCGAGGGTGAGGCCCATGTCCCGGATCGCGACCTGGTGGAACGGAGCGTAGGTGCCTTCCACCGGGGACGGGTAGACCTCGACGGCCCAGTTGTCCACGGCCACGGCGGCGACCTCACGGTCGTACAGCCAGCGCAGGGTGTCCAGGCCGAGGCCGGCCTCGTTCTCGCCCATGTAGTGGTCGCGGTCCCCCTCGGCGAACCAGCGGTGCCACCCGGTGCGGACGCAGAGGATGTCACCGGACTCCACTCGCACGCTCTGGCGTTCCTCGGCCGCCGTCAGGTCGGCCGCGGTGACCTCGTAGGAGTCCGCCAGGCGGTCGACGCCCTTGAGCGCGGCGATGTCCAGGAGCATCCCGCGCGAGATGGGACGTCCGGCGACCTTGTCGAAGGAGTCGCGGGATGCGCCCGTGAAGTTGTTGACCGCGGCGGCCGGCACGTTGTTGTAGAAGTGGCCGCCGTATCCCATGTGGGCGAGGCCGTCCCACTGGGTGGCCGCCTGCAGGCTCATGACCACCAGGTCGTCGGTGCCGAACATGCCGTCGGGGGCGCCGGCGCTGTCCGAGGGCAGCAGGGTCATCATGTGCTGGGGGTTGTCCCGGAAGGTGTTCGGTGTGGCCGGGCCCTCCTTGCCGAAGGACATGCCGAGGTCGAAGGTCTTGCCGGCCCTGACGAGCTGGGCCGCGGCGACGCGCTTGGCGGGGGTGATGAAGTTCAGGGTGCCGATCTCGTCGTCGTCACCCCAACGCCCCCAGTTGCTCAGTTCCTTGCCGAGTGCGTGATGCGGCCATGTCGTGGTATCGCTCATGGGTTCTCCTCAGACGGCGTTGATGCCGATTTGTTGGTGGTGGTCAGATCTGGGTGTGGCCGCCGTCGACGACGAGGTCGAAGCCGGTGGTGTACCGGTTGTCGTCGGCGGCGAGGAACAGCACGGCTGCGGCGATCTCCTCGGACCTGCCCAGACGGCGCAGGGGGACCATGGCCGCGAGCGAAGTACGCAGAGCGGCCGGGTCGTCCTGCCTGTCGAGGGCGGGCGTGTCGATCGGCCCTGGGCTGACCGTGTTCACCCGGATCCCGCGCCCCTTCAGCTCACTCGCCCAGGTGCGGGCGAAGGAGCGGATGGCGGCCTTGGTGGCGCTGTAGACGCCGCTCCGCCGCGCCGTTCAGGTGCCCGGCGGAAGCCATCAGAACGACGGATCCGTTGTCGTTGAGCAGCGGCAGCGCCTTCTGCACGGCGAAGAAGGTGCCCCGGGCGTTGACGGAGAAGAGCCGGTCGAAGTGCTCCGGCGTGGCCTGGGCCAACGTGGCCTGCTCGCCGCGGCCGGCGTTGGCGACGAGGATGTCGACCCCTCCCCGTTCCCGCTCGACCTGCTGCCAGAGCCGGTCGAGATCCTCCAGGCGGGATATGTCGACCTGCACGGCTGTGACATCGCCGCCGATCTCGGCCCGGGCCTCGTCCAGTTCCTGGGCGTCGAGGCCGGTGATGTACACGTGGGCGCCCTCGGCGACGAACGTCCGGGCGGTCGCCAGTCCGATACCGCTGCTTCCGCCGGTGACGACCGCCGTCTTGCCCGTCAGCTTGCCCATGGGTGCCACCCACCTTTCGGTTTAGTGACCACTAAAGCGGTCAACGGCTACACTGTAACGACCACTAAAGGGAACGTGCAACCGGCACCCCGGCGGAGCCGGGCAAGGGAGGGAAGGGCCATGCCCAGAGGCGGAAAGCGCGCCTTCGACGAGGAGGCCGCACTGGACGTGGCCCTGGAGCTGTTCTGGCGCCAGGGCTACGAGGCCACCTCGATCGCCGACCTGACCGAGGCCATGGACATCCGACCGCCCAGCCTCTACGCGGCCTTCGGCAACAAGCGGGAACTCTTCGAGAAGGTCCTGCACCGTTACGCCGAGGCCCGCTCGCCCCTGTCCCGCGAGGCGCTGGCGCAGCCCACCGCGCGCGAGGTGGCGCTACGGCTGCTGACGGGCCTGGTCGAGGCGTACACCACACCGGG
The DNA here is from genome assembly GCF_009377205.1 of Streptomyces phyllanthi. GTDB lineage: Bacteria > Actinomycetota > Actinomycetes > Streptomycetales > Streptomycetaceae > Streptomyces > Streptomyces phyllanthi. The sequence continues at coordinate 2,009 of NZ_VJZE01000263.1, read as the reverse complement.
CAAGCCCCGCGGCTGTCTGACCGTGCAGGCGGGTCTCGCCTCCGGCGAGGACGGCCGCGCGATCGTGGAGGTGCTCAAGGTCGCGCGCGACGACTACCGGCGGGCTGTCCAGGACCGATTCGAGAAGGCCGTGGCGGACGGGGACCTGCCCGCCGGCACCGACTGCAGGACCTTGGCCCGCTTCCTCATGGCCACCGCCGAGGGCCTCGCCGTCAACGCCGCCTCCGACGCGCCCCGCGAAGAACTGATGGCCGCCGCTGTCCTCGCCGTCCAGGTGATACCCGCCGGCTGACAGACAACCGGGCCGCAGTCCGCGTCCGGTCTCGGCAGCGACCAGGGCGTGCCCGGCCGGCTCCTCGGCCCTCCCGTCCGGCGCACGACCCACCATCACGTGAGGAAGCACGACGCGACGAACTCGGTCACGATTCCGGATCCACCATGAGGGGCCCAGTCGACCGCCCACTCGGGGCCCGCCCCGAAGCGACCGACGGACACGCCTGAGGCAGGTCGAATGCCGGTCAGGGTGTCCGGTCGGACCGCGGCCCGATCAGGTGGAGGCCCCGGACGGCGGGCTCCCGCACGAACGGGGTCATCCTGCGACGACGGCCATCCGGTCGCTGATCTCCTGTGCGGTGGCGAGGACCTTCTGGGCGATCTCCGCCTCGGCCTCCGGGTACACGCGGGAGGCGAGGGCGGCGACGCTGACGGCCGCGACCACGTTCTTGTTCTCGTCCCGGATCGGCGCGGCGACGCCGACCACGTCGGGGTCGAGTTCGCCGCGGGTGACGGAGTAGCCGATGCGGCGGATGCGGCCGAGCCGTTCCATCAGCGCGTCGACGTCGGTGAGGGTGGCCGGGGTGAACCGCCGCAGTTCGGCGTTCTGAAGCAGGCGGCGGGCCTCGTCCTCCGGGCTCCAGGCCAGCAGCACGAGAGCGGAGGCGCCGGCGTTGATGGGCAGGGCACTGCCGCGCTCGTAGGAGATGCGGACCGCGCGGGTGCTCTCCGCACGATCCACGCACACGACGAGGTCGCCGGTGCGGCGGGTGAGCAGGACCGTCTCATGCGTCTCGACGGCGAGGTCCTCCATCGACGGCATGGCGACTTCGGAGAGGCCGTAGCTGCGGCGGGCCAGCCGGGCGATCTCCAGCACCCGCAGGCCGAGCCGGAACCCGCCGCCGGGGGCCTCTTCGAGGAAACGTCCGGCGACGAGGCTCTGGAGGTAGCGGTAGGCGGTGGAGCGTGCCACGCCGAGCCGCTCGGCCACGGCGGTCCCGGAGACGACCAGGTGGACGTCGTCGAACATGGTCAGGATGTCGAGTGCCCGGTCGGCCGTGGAGTTGCGGTCGCGGTAGCTGGGGGACGTGTTTCCTGACATGCGAGACACTGTAGCGGGTGGGCGCGGCGTGGTGGAGGCCGCGCCCGGCTGTCCGCCTGTCCGGTCTACAGCCGGTCCTTGACGACGGTGTTGCGCAGTTCCCCGATGCCCTCCACCGCGGTGACGAGTTCCTGGCCGGGGCGCAGGAAGACCTTCGGGTCGCGCCCGGCGCCCACGCCTCCCGGGGTACCGGTGAGGATCAGGTCGCCGGGCAGCAGCGTGATGACGGTGCTGATGTAGGCGATGGTGTCGGCCACGTCGAAGAGCAGGTCGGCGGTGTTGGACTTCTGCATGGTGTGGCCGTCGACGCTGCAGGAGATGTCCAGTCCCGAGGCGCCGGGCGGGAGTTCGTCGGGGGTGACCAGGACGGGTCCGACCGGGGTGGTGGCCTCGAAGGTCTTGCCGGAGAGGAACTCCCGGGTGCGGTGCTGCCAGTCCCGCACGGTGACGTCGTTGGCGACCGTGTATCCGGCCACGTGCGCCAGGGCCTTCTCACGCGGCACATGGCGGCCGGGGCGGCCGACGACGACCGCCAACTCGGCCTCCCAGTCGAGGTCGTCACTGACCGGCGGCATGTGGATCTGGTCGTGGGCGCCGATGAGGGAGCCGTCGTACTTGGCGAACAGGGTGGGGT
>NZ_VJZE01000262.1 GCF_009377205.1 Streptomyces phyllanthi | reverse complement strand
GAACTAATGTCCTCCAGTCAGTAATCGTTTTCTATCCTCACGTCTGCGGAGCCGCTGCCATGTCCGTCACCTACCTGCGCTGGGGCACCGACGACCTGTCCCTGCTCCTCTCGTACGACCCCGCGGGGCCCGTGAGACTGCTGGCGGCGGGCGAGGCCGCCACACTGCCCGACCCCGCGCGCGAACCGGACCTGTGCGCCCGGCTCGCACACCGTGCCCTGCCCCTGGTAGAGGTCCAGACCGCGGGCAGCGGACGGCTGGGCACCTCGGGCAAGCGCCACGTGGACGGCGCCGCCGCGCGTGCTCTGCGCTACACCGGTCACGAGGAGGACCGAGAGCGGGGGAGCGGCGAAGGAGGCCTGCGGACCTTGCGGGTACGCATGGCCGACGAGGCCACCGGCCTGAGTGTCACCGCCGTGTGCACCCTGCGCGAGGGGCTGCCGGTCCTGGGCGCCGAGACGTTCCTGGAGAACATCGGCGACCGCCCCCTCACCCTGGAGTACGTCTCCTCCTTCGCCCTCTCCAACCTCGCCCGCCATCTCGGCGACGGCAGGCACTGGGAGGACGGCCTGGCCCTCTGGCTGGCGGCCAACCCCTGGAGCGGCGAGTTCCGCTGGTCCCGGGCCACCCTGGCCGAACGCGGTCTCCACGACGTGGGCATGGTCGCGTTCGGCCAGACCGGTTCGAAGAACCGCATCGTCCTCACCAGCACCGGCTCCTGGTCCTCCTCCGAGTACCTGCCCTCGGGGTGTCTGGAGGAGACCGCGACGGGCCGCGCCCTGATGTGGCAGATCGAGCACAACGGCTCCTGGCACGCCGAGCTCGCCGACCGCTTCGGCGAGGTGTACCTCGCCCTGTCGGGCCCCACCGACCGTGAGCACCAGTGGCGCCGCCGCCTCGCCCCCGGCGAGTCGTTCCGCAGCGTCCCGGTCGCCACGGCGTTCGTTGCCTCGGGCGGGTTCGAGGCCGCCCTCGACGCGCTGACCCGTCACCGCCGCGCCACCCGGCGGCCGCACCCCGACCACCAGGGGCTGCCGGTCGTCTTCAACGACTTCATGAACAGCCTGATGGGCGAGCCCAGCACCAAGGCGCTGCTTCCCCTGGTGGACGCGGCGGCAGCGGCGGGCGCCGAGTACTTCTGCATCGACGCCGGCTGGTACGACGACGAGCCGCCCGGCACCGTCGGCCCCGGCGGGGTACCCGGCTGGTGGGACGCGGTGGGGGAGTGGGAGGAGTCGGCCCCGCGCTTCCCCGGCGGGCTGAACGAGGTGCTCGACCACATCCGCGCGGCGGGCATGGTCCCCGGACTGTGGCTCGAGCCTGAGGTAGTCGGCGTACGCAGCCCGGTCGCCGCCGCCCTCCCCGACGAGGCGTTCTTCCGGCGGGACGGCGTACGGCTCGTGGAGTGGGGCCGCCACCAGCTCGACCTGCGCCATCCGGCCGCCCGCGCCCACCTCGACACGGTGGTGGACCGGCTGGTGCGCGACCACGGCGTCGGCTACCTCAAACTCGACTACAACATCGACATCGGCCCCGGCACGGACGGACCCGGTCCGGGCGACGGTCCGGGCGACGGCCTCCTCGGCCACAACCGGGCCTACCTCGACTGGCTGGACGGCGTCCTCGACCGGCACCCCGCCCTGGTCCTGGAGAGCTGCGCGGCCGGAGGCAGCCGTACGGACCACGCGATCCTCTCCCGACTGCCCGTCCACTCCGTCACCGACCAGCAGGACTTCCGTCTGCTTCCCGCCATCGCGGCCGCCGCGCCCACCGCGGTCACTCCGGAACAGGGCGCCGTCTGGGCCTACCCGCTGCCGGAGCACGGCGATGCGGAGCTCGGCCTGGTGATGGTCTCGGCGATGCTGGGCCGCGTCCACCTCAGCGGACGCCCCGACCTGCTGACTGAGGAGCAGGCTGCCCTGGTGCGCCGAGCGGTGGACACGTACAAGACGTTCCGCCCCCTGCTGCCGGGCGCCCTGCCCCGCTGGCCGCTCGGCCTTCCCGGCTGGCGCGACGGGTGGATCGCACTGGCGCTGAGCGCCGAGAACGGCACGACCCTGCTGGCCCTGTGGCGGCGCGACGGCGCACCGGAGACGGTCACCGTCCCACTGCCCTGGGTGGCCGGAGACGAGGGGCCTCGGGTGCTGTTCGCGGCCGGCCCGCGGCCGGCGTGCGAGTGGGACGGACCGGACCGCGTCCTGCGGGTGGGCCTCCCGGCCGAGCGGTCGGCGGTGCTGCTCGCTCTCGGTGCGGACTTCGCCGTGCCTGCCTGAACCGGCCGGGCGGCCCCCGGCATCGACGTTGCTGCTGGAGGCGGCCCGGGCACCGGGCGCGGATCGGCGAACGGGCCGGGCCGCGCCCTGGGCCCGGCGACCGGCCGGAGCGGGCCGCGACGTGCGGCGTCCCACTGCCCCACTGGGGAGCGGGTCACTGCCCCTGCCCGGCGTCCGGAGCCCACCGGGCCTCCCGAGGCCCGGTGGGCTCCGAGGCCCTGCGCGGCCACGCGTCCTCGTGCCGGGAGCGGGCCTTGGGGGAAGGGGGAGTCCGGCGCGGGCGGGGCAGTGCCGGAAACCAGTCCGGCCGGGCCGGACACGCAGTCGGCCTGGTCCGCGACGCCTGGCACGGCACCTCGCGTGGCCCGTCCGGTCCTGATCCGTCCGACAGGCCCTGGGCGCGAGCCACCGAGTTCGGTTTCGCCCGCACCGTTTCCACCATGCATCCCCCGGGGCCCGGCGGCCGTGACGGCACCCGCACTCGTATGCCCCGACAGCAACGTCGGCCTCCAAGACCACAACCAGGTCCTGAAGGCCGACGTCAGGTACAGCCAGCCCCGCGTGCACCGACAGCGCCCCTCCCGCGGGGGCGGGCCGCTGCCCTTCGGCGTGGTACGGACGGGCGCCGTATGCCCCCGCCGCAACGAGGGCACCGGCCGACCCACACGCGCGCCATCGCAGAACCGTCAGCGCTGGCGCAGCACCACCGTCGTGCCCGGCTTCACGCACAGCTCGGTGTTGCCGCCCACCTTGGCGCCGCTGAGCAGATCCACGGACGCGCCGAAGCCCTGTGTGGTGAAGGTGTAGCTGCGGTCCCGGGTGGTGTTCATGGCGATCAGGTACGGGCCGTACACGCACCGGTAGAAGGAGGCACGCCCGGCGAACGGGGTCTCCTTGCCGACAGGGGCGTCCGGTACGTCGTCGGGTGCCTTGGCCAGGGGCAGCACCTGACCGGCCCACGCCTGGTGCAGCGTGTCCCCGGGCGGCGGGAAGCCGCCGTCGGGGATGTTCAGGTCGCCCACGGCGAACTCGAAGTTGACCCAGTCGGGCTCGGTGTGGGCCCGGCCGTCGGGGACGTACTTCACGTCCTGCCACACGGTCGCCGAGCGCTCGATGCCGTCGGCGGTGATGTGGTGGACGCGGGCGAGCCGGTTGACGCCCCAGCGCGCCCGCCAGTACAGCGAGGCGTAGAGGATCTCGTCGCCGTGCTTGACCGCGACCAGGCCGTTGTCCTCGTCGCTGAAGACGAAGTCCGGCTGCCCCGGGCTCATGGGCAGCAGGGCTCCGCTGCCGTCGGCGTCGCTGATGTACGCGTAGTCGTCGGCTGTGGACAGCAGGTTGAGGTTGGTCCGCGCGGAGGCCCCGAGGCCGTACGTCTCCTGGAGCACGTGGAAGAACTGGTTGTCGGCGATGGACTGCTTCGCGTACGACGTGAGGTCCGGGTCCTTCAGGAGCGCGGCGAGCCGCAGCGGGTGACCGTCCCACTTGTTGCCCTCGTCGTAGGCGACCTTCCCGGGGTACTCGGGGTCGCGCCAGCCGACGACGGTCTCGATACGCATCGTCCGGTAGCCGTCGGCGTCCAGCGCCGGGTGGCGGAAGACCATACGGGCCTTGGCCATCGTGACCAGATGGTCACGCAGCTTGTCGTCCTCGACGCCGCCGATCCCGATGACCGCGTCGTACACGAGGGAGAGCCACTCCTGGAGCTCTCCGTAATTCCCGGCGTAACCGAGCTCCTTCGAGATGCCGGCCTTACTGACCTGGTAGTACGCGCTGCCGAGCGGCTTCTCCGGGGTGCCGTCGGCTCTCTCCGGGCCGAGCCAGGGGGCCAGGCCCACGGACTGGTGGACGTAGTCGCGGGCCTTGGTCTCGCCCCAGGAGTCGTCGGAGCCGAGGAAGCTCAGACCCCGGTCGGCGAGGTAGAGGCCGAGGGCGCAGATGATGGCCTGGTTCGTGTACTGCGGGAACCTCTGCCGCCAGTACTCGCGGCTGTCCAGCAGCATCTTCGTCCACGCGTCGCGGCGTATCACGGGCTTGGCGGTCGCCGTGGCGGGCGGCGTGAGCGTCAGGTCGTCGAACCAGGCGGTGCCCGCGGTCGCGAGGCGTACCTGCACCTCGGCCTGGGTGGCGGTGGCGGGCGTGGTGAGGGTGGCGGTGACGTGCTCCCAGTCGTGGGTGCCGGACGAGGCGAAGAACTTGTTGTCGCCGCCGACCAGGCCGCCGGAGGAGTTGAAGAAGAGCACGTCGAGGTAGGCGCCGTTGCTGCCGACGCCCTCGGTCTTGATCCACGCGCCGTAGGTGTACGCACCCTGCTCCAGGGGGATCCTGGCGCCGGGGGCGAGGCCCACGGTGCCGGAGGCGGGGATGGTCACCTTCGCCGAGGCCGCGCCGCCGCGCGTGACGGTGGTGTCGCGGGTGACGGTGCCCTTGCCCGCCCAGGTCACCGCGCGCCAGCCGGTGGGGAGGGCGCCGCCGAACTCGAACCCCGAGTTGGGGATCGTGCCGGGGGAGCCGATGACCGGCTCGTCCAGCAGCGGCTTCAGCGCGTCGCCGATCTGGAGCAGGACGAGCCCAATCCGGCCCAGGCCCATCCACTGCTGGCTGGAGTCCGTCATCACCTTGGGGTCCGCGAGGTACTTCCAGTACACGGCGTCCAGGCTGCTGGTGATCTGCAGCGGTACGGCGCCGTTCCGGTACGCGGCGGTGGACGGCATCGTGTAGGCGCGGGCCAGGAACTCCAGGTACCACAGGTCCAGCTGCGGCGCGGTGCGGGATGCCTCGGCCGCGGCCTGGGCCACCACCCGGGCGTTGACCTTGTCCACGACCTCGCTGCCCGGCGAGGGGCGCGCCTCCAGGGCGGGCAGGGCACCGGTGAGGTCGTCCTCGCCGAGGTCGAAGTACGGCTTGTGGTGGGTGTACAGGCGGTAGATGCCGCGGCTGGGGCGCTCCATGGGCTTGTAGTAGTCGGTGGCGGACTGCGCGTATCCGGCGACCCGGCCCATCGACCGGATCTCCAGGGCGATGGAGCCCTTGCCCTCGGTGAGTCCCGTGGGCAGCGGCAGGGTGTGGAAGTAGAAGCGTTCCGGGGTGCGGGGTTCCTCGCCGGCGATGTCGAGCGGGTCGACGGCTCCCAGGTGGTAGTGGCCGACCTGCTTGCCCCCGGCGAACAGCTGCAGACGTCCCAGATCCTCTCCGGCGTCCGAGCCCCACAGCTTGATCGTCACGTAGGTGGTGCCTTTGGGACGGCAGGCCATGGTCGCGGCGAGGGTGCCGCCCCAGAAGTCCGCGGTCTCCTTCGGGTTGAGGACCCGGGCCGGCCGGCCGAGGCCGCCGGTGACGATGTCGGAGAGCGTGGTGGTCAGGCCGTGGGCCGACTCCGACGCCGTGTCACCGAGGACGAGCGTGTCGAGCGCGCCCGTTTCACCCGTCGCGTCGCCGGTGGAGTCCGCACCCTCGGCGGCGTGGGCCGGGCCGGCCTGCCAGCACCAGCCCGCGGTGACGGCGGTCGTGGTGCCGGCGGCCAGTTTGAGGAGGGATCTGCGCTGGAGGGATTCGGACATGAGCGGGTTTCCTTTCAGATGCTTCCTGGTCCGTGTCGATGCGTCCCGGCCTGTCTGTCCGCCCTCGCGGCGGCCGGACGCAGAGGTCAGGCGCTGGTCGCGAGTTCCGCGCGGCGGACCCCGTGGGCGGGCGGAAGACCCGTGGCGCGACGCTCCAGTTCTTCGACGACGGTGCCGCCGAGGCGTGCCAGCTCATTGCCGAGGGAGCCGGCGATGTGCGGGGTGAGGAAGACGTTCGGCAGCCGGTAGAGGGGAGAGCCCGCGGGCAGCGGCTCCGGTTCGGTGACGTCCAGGACCGCGCTGATCCGGCCGCCGACCAGCTCGTCGGTGAGGGCATCGGGATCAACGAGGGTGCCGCGCGAGGTGTTGATGAATACACCCCCGTCGGGGATCAGCGCAAGCCGTTCACGGCTGAGCATCCGGTAGGTCTCCGGGATCTCCGGTGCGTGCACGCTGACGATGTCGCTCGTGCGCAGCAGTTCGTCCAGGGGTAGCGGTACGGCACCGAGCGCCGCCGCCCCGGCGTCGTCCACATACGGGTCGTACAGGCTGACCGAGAGGTCGAAGGGCCGCAGCAGTTCCAGCACCCGGCGGCCCACGCGTGAGGCGCCGATGATCCCGACCCGCCGGCCGAGGTTGCCGACCGCCGCGTATTCGTCCGGTGCGGGGTACACGTGTTCGACCCGGAAGCGTTCCCGGAGTCCGAAGGCGTCCTTGCCGGCGAACAGGATCGCGGCGAGCGTGTACTCGGCCACGGGCAGCGCGTTGGCCCACGCGGCGCTGGAGATGGTGAGCCCACGTTCCCAGAACGCGTCCCCGATCATGCTGCGCACGCTGCCGCCTGTGTGCAGGACGGTACGCAGCCGGGGTGCGGCGTCCAGCACGTCGGCGCCGAGGTGGGGACAGCCCCAGCCCGTGATCAGCACCTCGGCCTCCGCCAGCGCGAGGGCCGCCGCCGGGTCGATGAAGTCTTGGACGACGAGGCCCGGGTCGATCGTCACGAGCTCCCGCAGCCGGGCCATGAGGGGCGGCGGGAAGAGCTCGGGCAGATGCACCGGGTTCATCGCGAACACGGCGGTGGGCAGCGGTGGCGTGGGCATGGTGCTCCTGCTTCGGGCACGGGAATGAGACAGTCGAAAGAGTCAGTAAACGTATTCCACGCTACGGAGCCATTGCCGCACAGGTCAATATTCAATCAACGGTCACGTGCTCGATATGAATCGCTACCCATAGTGACCATCTGTGTGAAATGTGCAGGTCAGATTGGATGGGAAGTAACGGTCTGGAAAGTTTGACGAAACAATCCCACCCTGACCTCTTGTGGTTCTGGCAGCTCCCGCCCTACGGTCCACAGCAAACGGTTACCGTCCCAGGAGGCGGCCACCGCCTCCCTGCCCTGTCTCACTGCTGACCGCGCCGGTTCCCCCCCACCGCGAGCGCCGTCCCCGTTCCCTCCGTGGAGGACCCGATGTCCCAGTTCCGTACCAGAGCTCTCGCCTCGGTTGCCGCCGCGGCGTCCCTGTCCCTCCTGCTGGCCGCCTGCGGGGGCGGCGAGGACTCCGACTCCGCCGCGAAGCCCACAGAGGCGACGAAGGGCAAGGTCACGCTGGAGTTCTGGAGCTGGACCGACGGCATCGAGGCCCAGACGAAGGTGTGGAACAAGGAGCACCCCGAGACCCAGATCAAGTTCGTCAACGCGGCGGGCGACACCGCATACCAGAAGCTGCGCGCCGCGGTGAACGCCGGCACCGCTCCCTGTCTGTCCAAGATGGACGGGATGAACCTGGCGAACTTCGCCGCGGACGGCCTGCTCACCGACATCACCGACGTCGCCGGGCAGTACAAGGGCAAGTACACGGCCGCGGCGTGGAACGCGGTCAGCCCCGGCGGAACCACCTTCGGCATCCCGATGGGCTCCTCGCCGCTGTTCACCGCCTACCGCGCGGACCTGTTCGAGAAGTACGGCATCGAGGCGCCGAAGACCTGGGACGACCTGATCGCGGCGGGCAAGAAGGCGCAGAAGAAGAACAAGAAGGTCAAGATCTTCAACATGGCCGGTGAGGACCCGAGCACGCTGGTCGACCTCTCCTGGGAGTCGGGTGCCCAGTGGTACAAGGCGGAGGACGACCACTGGGTGGTCGACTTCACCTCGCCCGAGGCACTGAAGGCCGGTGACATCGTCCAGCAGCTGGTCGACAACGACCTCGCCTCCAACGCCTCCTATGCCGACCCGGGCGTCTTCAAGACCTGGGACCTCGGTACGACCATCGCGATGACGACCTCGACCTGGCAGCTGCCGATCTACAACACCAACTTCCCCAAGTCCAAGGGCAAGTGGCAGCTCGCGGACTCGCCGATGTTCGACACGGCCAAGCCGCAGACGTCCAGCAACTTCGACACCCTGGGCGTGCTCAAGGGCTGCAAGTACCCTGACCGGGCCGCCGAGTTCGCCGCCTGGCTGTCCAGCAGCAAGGAGTCGCTGACGACGCTCACCGACCCCGCCTCGAAGTCCGGCCTCTTCCCGGCGGTCACCGACGTCAGCCCGTACGTCGACAAGATCATCCCCACCGAGATGTTCAACGGCGAGTCCGACAGCGCGAAGGTGATCACCGACGCCGCCTCGTGGGTCGGTGACCAGTGGCAGTACGGCCCGAACTACGCGGCCATGTACTCCGAGATGCAGAAGCAGTGGGGCAAGGTCATGAAGAAGGAGATCACGGTCAAGGAGATGCTCACCAGCATCGAGAAGTGGACCGTCGACGACCTCAACGACAAGGGCATCAAGGCCGTCGCGGGCAGCTGAGCCCCGCCGGGAGACACCCCACTCACCTCACCTGGAGACACCCGTGTCCACCCTGACGCGACCGGCGAAGGTCGCGACCGACTCCCCGGCCCGGCGGCCCTCCCCTCGCCGGGCCGGGAGGCGGGGAGCCTACAAGGGAGTGCTGTTCACACTCCCCTTCCTACTGGGCTTCCTCGCCACCTACGTCGTGCCGATCGGCTACGCCTTCAGCCAGAGCCTGCACGAGAAGAAGAGCACCGGCCTCGGCTTCGGCCCGACACGGATCGTCTACACCGGCTTCTCCAACTTCGCGTCGGTCCTGGGTGACGGCGCCTTCTGGGCAAGCATGGGGCGCACCCTGCTCTTCGGCTCGGTGCAGATCACGGTGATGCTGGGCATCGCCCTGCTGCTGGCCCTGCTGCTGGACGGGGTCGCCGCCCGCGCGGTGCGCTTCTTCCGCGCGGCGCTGCTCATCCCGTACGTCATCCCCGCCGTGGTCTCCACCCTGATGTGGCTGTTCCTCTACAGCCCCACCGGCAGCCCGCTGCTGGACCTCGCGGAACGCGCCGGCACGGAGATCACGTTCTTCGGCGGCCTCAACACGTACCTCTCGCTCGGCAATCTGCTCACCTGGCAGGGCATCGGCTTCAACATGATCCTGATCTCCGCCTCGCTGCAGGCGCTGCCCCGCGAGCTGTACGAGGCGGCCCGGCTGGACGGTGCGAGGGAGTGGCGGATCGCCTGGTCGATCAAGGTTCCCAACATCACCGGGATCCTCGTGCTGACCGGCATGTTCTCGCTGATCGGCCGGCTCCAGCTGTTCGGTGAGCCGCTGATCATGCGGCAGATCGCACCGGAGTCCATCAACACGGACTTCACGCCGATGATGGAGATCTACGACAAGGCCTTCAAGGTCGGCGACTACCAGTACGCCGCCGCCGAGTCCCTGGTCCTGGCCGTCGCCACCGGCATCCTCGCCTTCGTCTTCTACCGCGTCACGAACAGGAAGATGTCATGAGCAGTGCCACCCAGGCCGTGCGCGCCACGAAGGCCACGGAATCCTCCGGGGGCGGCGTGCGCCCCTCCCGCCGCGCAGTGGTGCTGACCACCGGCCTGCTGGTGATCTTCCTGCTGTACTCGCTCGCCCCCACCTGGTTCCTGATCGTCTCCGCGACCAAGAACCAGACCGACCTCTACTCGACGTTCGGCCTGTGGTTCTCCTCCAACCACCTCGGCGACAACCTCCAGGAAATCTGGGCCTACCACGACGGGGTGTTCTTCCGCTGGGTGGGCAACTCCGTCCTCTACTCCACGCTCGGCGCGGCGGGTTCCACCCTCGTTTCGCTGGCCGCCGGGTACGGCCTGTCGAAGTTCGGGTTCCGAGGCCGGGGCGCGCTCTTCGCCGTCATAGTCGGCGCCTCGCTGCTGCCGAGCACCCTGCTGGCGTTCCCGCTCTACCTGGTGTTCTCCGAGATCGGGCTCACCAACACCATCTGGTCGGTGCTCATCCCGTACTTCATCAACCCGTTCGGGGTCTACCTCGGCAAGGTGTACGCCGACAGTTCGGTGCCCGCCGAGCTGATGGAGGCGGCCCGTATCGACGGGGCCGGTGAGCTGCGGATCTTCTACGCGGTCGCGCTGCGGCTGATGAGGACCGGCGGCATCACCATCTTCATGCTCGAGTTCATCAACATCTGGAACAACTTCTTCCTCCCCCTGTTCATGCTCAATGGCGAGCGCACCTTCCCGGTCACCCTGGGCCTCTACTCGTGGCTCCAGCAGGCACAGACCGCCCGCGACATGAACACCCTCGTCCTCACCGGGTCCCTGCTGTCGATCGTTCCGCTCGCGATCTTCATGTTCGCGCTCCAGAAGTACTGGCGCAGCGGAATCCTCATGGGCAGCCTCAAGTGACGCTGATCGCCTCCGAGAGCTGCCCCGAGCCGGGTCCGCCCCGCAGCCCGGCGCTCCACCCGGGCCTCCCGGCGGCTCACCCGGGCTGCGAGGCGACCCACTGACACGCCCACGGAGCCGGTGCGGTGCAGGGGAGCGCACCGGCTCAGGAACGTGCCCGGCAGTTCCGCCGGTTCCCTCCGCGCTCCACCGGTTCCCCCCCCAATTCCCCGGTACTCCACCGGTTCCCTCCCCGGTGCTCCCTTCCGCACTCAACGCCGAGTGAAAGAGGAAAAACCCATGGCAGAGCCGCAGCCCCCCGCGATCCCCGAGCCGACGTCCGGTATCCCCAGCCGCCGCCGCTTCCTCCAGATCACCGCCGTCGGCAGCGCGGCGGCGGCCACCGGAGCCGCCCTCACCTCCGAAGCCCACGCCATCACCTCCTTCATCCACCCCGGAGTGCTGCACAAGCTCTCCGACATCCAGCGGATGAAGACCCGGATCGCGGCGAACACCGAGCCGTGGCTCAGCGGCTGGAACGCCTTCAGGACCGATCAGTACTCGCAGTCGACGTACACCATGAAGGGCCCGCGCGCGACCGTCGACCGGGGCACCACCGAGGCGAACAACTGGGAGCTGTGGAACGACTGCAACGCGGCCTACCAGAACGCCCTGATGTGGAACCTCACCGGCACCACCGCCCACGCCACCAAGGCACTCCAGATCATCAAGGGCTGGTCGTCCACGCTCACCTCCATCACCGGCAAGGACGCCCAGCTCGCGGCCTCCATCTACGGCTTCAAGCTCGCGGCGGCCGCGGAGCTCATGCGCTACACCGCCCCGTCCGGCAGCTGGTCGGCGTCCGAGATCACCCAGACCGAGAACCTGTTCAGGAACATCTTCATCCCGCTGGTCAACACCTTCGGTGACGCGGGCTGGGGCACCAACTGCATCAAGGCCATGATGGCCATGGGGGTGTTCTGCAACGACACCTCCGTCTACGACGCCGCCGTCAACGCCTTCAACCAGCACAGCTGCTGCAGGCTCACCCGGGTGCTCAGCAGCACCGGCCAGTGCGTGGACAGCGGCCGGGACCAGGCCCACACCCAGCTCATCCTCGGCAGCATGGCCGAGGCATGCGAAATCGCCTGGATACAGGGCCAGGACCTCTACGCCACCGCCTCGAACAGGCTCCTCGCCGGCTTCGAGTACACGGCGAAGTACAACCTCGGCAACGATGTGCCCTACGCGGTCTGGGGCTCCTGCCAGGCCACGTTCAACTCCATCTCCACCGTGGAGCGCGGCAAGCTGCGCCCCGTTTACGAGATGGTCCACAACCACTACGTCAAGCGCCGCGGCATCGCGACGCCCTGGACCTATGCCGCCATCCAGCAGATCCGGCCGGAAGGCGCGGCCTTCCAGTGTGACCACGTCGGCTTCGGCACCCTGCTGTTCACCCTCTGATCCTTCATCCGGCGGAGCATTCGTGATCCACAATCCCGTCCTGCGTGGTTTCGAACCCGACCCCGTGATCCTGCGGGTCGGCGACGACTTCTACATCGCCACGTCCACCTTCGAGTGGTATCCCGGAGTGCGCATTCACCACTCCCGGGACCTGGTGAACTGGCGGTCGCTGGGCGGGGTCCTGGACAGCCGGCGGCTGCTCGACCTGACCGGCGTCCCGGACTCCGGCGGCATCTGGGCGCCCGGACTGTCGTACGCCGACGGCCTGTTCCACCTCGTCTTCACCGTGGTCGACACCTACGCGGAGGGCTGGAAGGACCTTCCCAACTACGTGACCGCGGCGCCGTCGATCGAGGGCCCGTGGTCCGATCCGGTGCCGCTGCACGGCCGGGGCTTCGACGTGTCCCTATTCCATGACGTCCGTGAACGTGGAGGGGACGGGCGCAGCTGGCTGCTCAACATGCGCTTCGACTGGCGCCCGGAGCGGGAGTCGTTCGCCGGGATCGAGCTCCAGGAGTACGACCGTGCGGCACGCAAGCTGCTCGGTGAGCCCCGGACGATCTCGGTGGGCACCGCCGCCGGAGTCGCCGAAGGCCCGCACCTCTACCGCAGGGGCGGCTGGTACTACCTGGTGCATGCCGAGGGCGGCACCGGCTACGAGCACGGAGCGGCCGTCGCCCGCTCCCGCGACCTGTTCGGCCCGTACGAGCCCGACCCGGCAGGACCGCTGCTCACCTCCCGGCACGATCCGAAGCTGGGGTTGCAGAAGGCCGGGCACTGCTCGCTCGTCGAGACGGCGACAGGCCAGTGGTACGCGGCCCACATCACCGCCCGCCCCTACACTGAGCGCGGCCGGTGCGTGCTGGGCCGGGAGACCGCCCTGCAGCCCGTGACCTGGACCGAGGACGGCTGGCCGCGCATCGCGGGCGCGGTCCCCGCCGTCACCGTACCGGCGCCGGAC
>NZ_VJZE01000261.1 GCF_009377205.1 Streptomyces phyllanthi | reverse complement strand
GGGAGGGAGAGGTGGGGGAGAGCTGGGAGGGGAGGCCGCGGGCGTGCTGCCGAGCGACGGCCCTTGAGCCCTCCGGCCCTCCAGCCCCTCAGATTTACTTAGGTAAGGCTAACCTGACTAGCTCTCCTGAAACCCCGTTACGCCCGTGACTGCCGTCACTCTCCTCGCTCGCGCAACTGCTCCTCGGTCAGCCCCTCGCGCCAGTAACCGACGAAGGTCACCCGCCTCTTGTCGATCCCGCGCTCGCGCACGAGATGGCGGCGCAACTCCTTCACCCGCCCTGACTCGCCCGCGATCCAGGCGTATGGCCGCTCGGCGGACGGCAGTCGGGCGTCCCGGATCGCGTCCAGGGCCAAGGGGGCTCCCTCACCTCGTACGAGCCAGGTGATCTCGGCGTCGGCCTCCGTCGCGAGGTCCTGGATGTCCCCGGCGTGGTGGACCTCCAGCCAGACCCGGGCGCGGGTGCCCGCCGACAGGGTCTCCAGGATCGCGGAGGCGGCGGGCAGTGCCGTCTCGTCGGCCCAGACCAGCACCAGGTCGGTGTCCTCGGGCGGACGGAAGCGGATCGCCCGGTTGTCCGCGACCGCCGGCCCGAGCACCAGGACGCGGTCGCCGGTGGTGGCGCCGTCCGCCCAGCGGGAGGCGGGACCCGCGGGCACGGCGGCCCCCGGCTCCACGCCGTGCAGCACGAAGTCGATGTCGACCTCGACGGTGTCTCCGTCCGCGTCCCGGCGCAGGGCGCGGAGGGTGTACGAGCGCATCACGGCCCGTACGTCGTCCGGGAGTTCCCGCCAGCCCTGCCACCAGCCGTCGCCCAGCTCGACGGGGACGACGGGCTCGGGCCGGCCCGGGTGCGGCAGGAACAGGGACAGGGACTGGTCCCTGCCGTCGGAGTGGAAGGCCCGCAGGTCGTCACCGGCGAACGTGACCCGCACGAGAGACGGCCCGAGCCGCCTCGTCCGTACGACCTGGAGGGAGAAGAAACGGAAGGGGGCGGCCACAGCGGTAGTCACATGTCTCCTGATGGTTGGTCAGGGCGCGTATCCACGTGAGGCGCGCCCAACTGGTAAGGGGCGCGGGGAACTGCGCCACAAGTCCGAACGAACCCGTGGCTCCCCACCGGGCTTGCCCTACGAGACCTTCTTCGCCTTCTCGATCGCCTCCGCGAGGTTCTCGAGCAACGGCACGCACTTGTCGTAGGAGAGAATCGGCTCCGGGTCGCGCGCGATGACCTGCCCCGCCTTCACCGCGGGCAGCTTCTTCCAGGTGGCCTCGGTGATGTCGGCGGGCTGGATGGCCGAGGAGCGGTTGTCCATCATGATGATGTCCGCGCCGTACTTGTCGACGTTCTCCCAGCTCAGGTTCTCGAACCAGCCGCCGTTCGCCTTGAGGGCCTTGGCGGGGGGCTCGACGAGGTTCACGCCGAGGGCCTTGAAGCACTCCAGGTCGATGGAGAGGTTCGAGCCGGAGACGTAGAAGATGTCCTGGGCGGCGGAGCCGGCCAGCACCTTGATGTCGGGCTTGGACTTGGCGGCGGCGCGCAGCCGGGCGGCCGCGTCCTCGAAGCGCTTCTTGGCGGCGGTGACCTTCTCGGCCTTCACGTCGGCGCCGAGGGACTCGGCCAGCTCCAGCATGCGCTGCAGCGGCTCGGTCAGCTGACGGTCGTAGACGGAGATGCCGACGCTCGGGGCGCCGACGGCGAGGATCTTGTCCTTGGACTCCTCGGGCACATACCAGAGGGTGCCCGCGTCGTCGAACATCGTCGTGAGGAGCGCGTCGGGGGCGAGGGCCGCGTACTTCTCGATGTTGAACTGGCCCCACTCGTTGCCGAGGATGGTCACCTTGCTGATGTCGAGGTCACCGGCCTGGACATCGGCCTTGCCGTCCTTCGCCCTCGTCGGGCCGAAGACGCCTTTGACATCGATGCCATAGTCGTACAGTGCGGCGGCGACACCGACGAACGCGACGATGTTCGTGGGGACCCTGTCCGCCTTCACGGTCTTGCCGCGGTCGTCCTTGAAGGACCAGGAACCGGACTTCGCCGCGGCCGTCTCCTCGCTCGAACCGCTGCTGTCGGCGTCCTCGTCTCCGCAGGCGGCGAGCACGGCACCGAGGCCCAGGGCGCCGCCCGCGGCGAGGATGCCGCGGCGGGTCGGGTGGCTGGCACGGGCGTTGGACATGAGTGTGGCTACTTTCGAACGGGGGTGAGCGCCCGAGGGCGAGTTCGAAAGTAAGGCTAGCCTAACCTCACCATGTGTCCAGTGGGTGGCTCCGGTTGGCAGGGTGCCCGGGTTGGGGTGCGCCCTAACCTTTGAATTTCCTGTGAATCGAAGGCGGTCAGGGTTTACACGCTGGGTATGGGTTGTGAAGTCGCAGGTTGTATCGCGAAGGCGAAGGCCGGTGGGCGGGTGCGTGGCAATTGCCGAAGAGGTCCCACGTGGGCGTCGCCCCAGGCACGGGGGATGAGCACATGGCTCGGCCCCCTGCTCCCGAGTGGCGCGGAGCAGGGGGCCGAGTGGCAATGCCGGACCGTCAGATCGTGTCCGGCGGGAATCCGTGGTGAGCGCCCCCGCGGACGAGCACCCGCCAGGCTTCGATCCTCCCGGAGCAGTCGGGGAACGCCACAAGCCGGAACGCGGGCTCCCAGCTCACGGTGAGCTCACCCGCCTCGCCGACGGTCACGTCGTCGACGGTGGGGTGGAGTTCGCCGAGGATCGCGGTGAGCTTGGTGGCCCGGGCGTCGAAGATCATGCGGAACTCCTCGAACGCCTTCGGGCCCGCGCCCTTCTGCGCGTACCGCATGTCCGCGGAGCCCAGGACGATGGTGCCGTCCTGCACGATCCGGAACGGGCACTGCAGATGGGCCATGACCGTCTCGCCCCGGGGGCCGTCGAACTCGACGACTCCCATGTCCGCGGCCCTGCCGACGGAGCGGACGACCGCGCCCGTCAGGATCGCGGCGATCTCGTCGGCCCGTGTCTCAGCAGCCACCGAACAACCCCCTGCCCTCCTCGACGATGCGATGGTAGCCGTAGCCCCGGCCGGTGATCCGGTCGTGCAGCATGCGCCGCTCGGCGGGGGTGACGTCCCGCCCGAGTTCGCCCTCGATCTTCTTCAGTGCGTCCCGGAACTCCTTGTTCTCGGCCTGGTTGCCGCGCGGCGAGTGCTTGCCGTCGTCGTCCAGGTCGCCGGAGTCCCAGCTCTCCTTCATCTCCGCGAGACCCTTTTCCCAGTCGAACCCGCCGTCGTCGTTGTGGACGAGGAGCGGGGTCGTACCGGCGACGACATAGTAGGTGTGGATGTCATCGATGGTGAGGTCGTGCGTGCGCTGAAGCCTGCGGTACTCGTGGGTCTGCTCGACCTGCACCGTGCTGCCGTCGACGGTGCGCAGCGTCATGCCCCGCTCGAGGTCTCCGGCGTCGACCCAGGTGCCCTCGGAGGGGGACCAGAACGGGTGGGTCGTCGTGGAGGTCAGCGAGTCCGTGCCGCGGGCGCCCTTTCGGGAGACCGTGAGGTCGACGAAGTGCTTGTCGTCCTCCGTGACGATGGTGGCGACGACGGTCCGCGTCGTGGTCCGGCCGCTCTCCGGGTCGGTGACCACGATCTCGTCGCCGATCTCCACGTCCTCGATGCGCTTGGTGGACCCGTCGGACATCAGGACGTGCGTGCCCGGTGTGAAGCTGTGCCGACCACCTCCCACGAGACACTGGACGGGTACGGAGTCCGACTTCTTGAGGGCAGCCTTGAAGCCCTTGAAGACGATCTTGGCGCCCTTGCCGAGCAGACCGGTGCCCACCGCGATGCCCGCGTCGATCGCCGCCGCCTTGCAGGCGCTGCCGGAGCCCTGGGCGCAGCCGACGTAGTCGTCGATGCCCAGGACTTCCAGGATCCCCGGACCGTTCTGGTCGCCGAACCAGCCGAGCTTGCCCACCGCGGAGCAGAACTCCGAGCCCATGGTGTTCAGGCCCGTGCACCGGGCTCGCGCCCAGTTCTGCAGGTTGTGCTGGTAGTCCAGGCGCTCGTGGTAATACGGGAAGTGCTCGGCGAGTTCCGCCTGGGTCGGGATGTAGACGCCCTGGATGGTGATCGAGTCACCCTTGGGCTGGATGACGATCGGCTTCTTGCCGTAGGTGCCGTTCCTCTTGGCCTCCCGCGACATCTCGACCGCGGTGTCGTAGCAGGACTGTGTCCGCTGGCAGTTGTTGGAGTTGCCGTCGATGACGCCGTCGGTGTCGCCTTCGACGCCCGCGCAGATGCCGTCCGCCCCACCGCCGGGCGCGCCGTGGATGCAGCCCAGACCGTCGGGGTCGCTGAAGGTCAGCGGGCTGTTGTTGCTGTAGGCGTAGGCGTTGAGCGCCTGTGGGTCGCCCGGGGTGAGCAGAGGGTCGACCGAGATGAACCGGCCGGTCGCCGGGTCGTACTCACGCGCGCCCAGGTGCTGCAACCCGGTGGACTCGGTGTCGTCCACACCGCCGACGAAGCCCTGCACACCGGGCCAGCTGCTGGGCTTGGTGCCGCGGATTCCGCCGAAGGGGAGCGTGCGGCGTTGTGTCAGCTGCTGGTCGGCTGCCTCGACCGCGAGCTGCCCTGATCCCTGGTGGTCGGCGACGGTGAACGAGACCGACCCGTCGTCGTCGATCACGGCCTGGTGCCCGCTGCCGAGGTCCAGCGTGCGGGTGGCCTTGGCGGTGGTGCTGCCCTTGGCCACGGTGATCCGGGTGGCGCCGAGGTAGAGCGTGTTCTCCTTCGCCGTGCGGGCGATGAGCCGGTTGCCCGCGGCGTCGTAGACGTACTCCGTGACGTCGTCCGGCTTGCCCTCGACCGGCTTGGTCACCTTGACCAGGTGGCCTTCGGCGTCCCAGTCGAGCTTCTGGGTCGTGCCCGCGAGGGTGCGTGTGTCGGTGTTGCCGACCACGTCGTAGCCGTAGGAGTCCTGCGCGGTGCCGCCCGGCCCGGTCTGGGTCACGGTGCTCACGGCGTGCGGACGCGGCTTGCCCGGGTCCGGGTAGTCATAGGTGCGCACGGTGTTCTTCGCCGTGTCACCGGTGACGTCGTGCAGGGTCTCGGTACGCCGGTTGCCCACCTTGTCGTAGGTGTAGGAGTGCCAGTACGGCGCGGGGCCCCCGACGGTCTGCCCGCTGGGGGCCGCGGCACAGGTGGTCGTGGACTGGGTCCACGCCGTCGTCATCCGGCGCAGATGGTCGTACGTGAAACACTGCGTGTCCGTGCCGGAACGGGAGACGTCCGAGACGGAAAGGATGTTGCCCGTCTGGTCGTAGCCGTAGGTGTTGTGACGGTCGACGCCCGGCACGTCCTGACGGTCCACCCGGGAGGTGGCCAGGCGCTGGGTGCCCCACTGGTAGGTGTTGGTCACCCAGGTCTTCTTGCCACCGTCGTTGGAGAGCTCGTGCTGCAGCGGCTTGCCGGTGAGGCTGTAGCTGGTGGTGGCGTCGATTCCCTGGCTGCCGCTGAGCGCGATCGGCCGCTGGGTCTGGTCCTCGTAGGTGAACGCCACCGTGGTGGCGGGCAGGGCGCCGGCGGCCGGGGAGCCGGTCGTCCGCACCGAGCCGTCCACGTTGTACGCGGTGGCTGACAGATACGTACCGGCGAGCGCTCCTTCGCTCGCGGGGATCGTCACGGTCGAGCGCAGCACGCGGTACAGCCGGTCGTAGGCGACGACCTTGTTGGTGTACGCGTTGGAGCCGACGTAGCGGGTGGACTCGGCCAGGTGGCCCTTCGCGCCGCTGATGGTGTCGTAGACCCACTTGGCGCGCAGGGTCCCGGTGGCGCTGTTCTCCCGCAACTCGGTCTGCCGGCCGAGCCCGTCGTGGACGTAGTGGAGATCGGTGGTCCGGTCGTCGGAGACGGACAGGACCTGACCGCGGTCGTCGTACTCGGTGGAGCTGGGGCCCTTGTCCGGATCGACAGTGGTCCTGAGGTTGCCGAGCAGGTCGTAGGTGTAGCTCCAGACGTTGCCGGCCGGGTCGGTCAGCTTCTCCAGCTCGCCGCGCGGAGTGTATCCGTAGCGGGTGGTGTCGTACGCGGCGGTCGCGGACCGGGTGTGGTGCTGGCGCAGCTCGGTGGTCCGCCCGCGGGCGTCGGTCACGGTGGTGGTCGCGGTGCCGCCCTCCGGGGGGATGACCGTGGTGCGGTCACCGCCGTACGTGGTGCGGGTGGTGCCGAGCACCGCGCCGCCGTCGCCGTTGCCCGCGATCTGCTCGGTCACCGTCGGGCGGCCCATGCCGTCGAACGTCGTGCGGGTCTGGGTCTCGACCGCGAGCGCGTCCGCGGGCTTGAACAGGGTCCGTGAGGGCGCGCCCGTGGCGTAGTAGGTCTCGAAGGTCTTGGCCACCATTCTCGGCGTGGTCGTATGGGAGATTGCAGGTATTGGTCCGTTTGCTCGATTTGCTCCCTTGAGGGGCCGGGAACGTCGATGCGGTACGGATGCGTACGGGGCTGGAGGCGGTGGCGCGGAGGCGGATCCGGCCGTCGTGCGGATCCGGCCGTCGCCGTGGCGGATGCTGCTGAAGGCCGCCGTCGTGCTCCATGACATCCACGACGGCGGCGTCAGCCGCCACGGCGAGGCGTCCCCGCATCTCACTCACGGACGGCTCCTCACTCCGGGCGGCCCGTGAACCGGAGCTGATTGCCGTGCCGCGGCAGTCAGCCCGCCAATCCCAGCTCCCGTGCGATCAGCATCCGCTGGACCTCGCTCGTGCCCTCGCCGATCTCCAGGATCTTGGAGTCGCGCCACATGCGGGCCACCGGGTACTCGTTCATGAAGCCGTAGCCGCCGTGGATCTGGGTGGCGTCGCGGGCGTTGTCCACCGCGATCGTCGACGAATACAGCTTGGCCAGGGCCGCCTCCTTCTTGAAGGGTTCCCCGGACACCAGGCGGCTCGCCGCGTCGCGCCAGGCCAGGCGTGCCGTGTGCGCCTTCATCTCCATGTCGGCGAGCTTGAACTGGATGGCCTGGTTGGCGCCGATCGGGCGGCCGAAGGCCTGGCGCTCCTTCGCGTACTTCACCGACTCGTCCACGCAGCCCTGCGCCAGGCCCGTCGCCAGGGCCGAGATCGCGATGCGGCCCTCGTCGAGTATCCGCAGGAACTGCGCGTAGCCGCGGCCCTCCTCGCCCAGGAGGTTGGCCGCGGGGACCCGGACGTCCGAGAACGAGAGCTCGCGGGTGTCCGAGGCGTTCCAGCCCACCTTCGAGTACGGTGCCGCGACCGTGAAGCCCGGGGTGCCGGACGGGACGATGATCGAGGAGATCAGGGGCTTGCCGTCCGGCTTGCGGCCCGTCACCGCCGTCACCGTCACCAGGCCCGTGATGTCCGTGCCCGAGTTGGTGATGAAGCACTTCGTGCCGTTGATCACCCACTCGTTCGTCGACTCGTCCAGGCGGGCTGTCGTGCGGGTGGCGCCGGCGTCGCTGCCGCCGTCCGGTTCCGTGAGGCCGAAGGCGCCCAGCATCTCGCCCGAGCACAGGCGCGGCAGCCACTCCCGCTTCTGCGCCTCCGTGCCGTACAGGTGGATCGGCATCGCGCCGAGCGAGACGCCCGCCTCCAGGGTGATGGCCACCGAGGAGTCCACACGGGCCAGTTCCTCCAGGGCGAGGCCCAGCGCCAGGTAGTCGCCGCCCATGCCGCCGTACTCCTCCGGGAACGGCAGCCCGAAGAGCCCCATGCGGCCCATCTCGCGCACGATCTCGTACGGGAACTCGTGGCGTTCGTAGAAGTCGCCGATCTTCGGGGCGATCACGTCGTGCGCGAACTCCTCCACCGTGCGGCGGAGTTCTTCCAGTTCGGGGGAGAGCTTGTGGTCCATCGTGGGTCACCGCTCCTTGTGGGAGTCTTCGGAGTATTCGGAGTCTTCGTGGGACAGGGCTCGGACGGTGCGGGACGGGCTGGGTCGGCCCAGTCGGGCGGCCATCCACTCGCTCGTGGCGGTGAGACGGTCCAGGTCCACACCCGTGTCGATGCCGAGGCCCCGCAGCATCCACACGAGGTCTTCGGTGGCGAGGTTGCCGGTGGCGCTCTTCGCGTACGGGCAGCCGCCCAGGCCGCCGGCGGAGGCGTCCACGGTCGTGACGCCGTGCTGGAGGGCGGCGAGCGTGTTGGCGAGGGCCTGGCCGTAGGTGTCGTGGAAGTGGACACCCAGGGTGCTCGTGGGCACGCCCTGCTCGTTGAGCGCGGTCAGCAGCCTCAGTACGTGCCCCGGGGTGGCCACGCCGATCGTGTCGCCGAGGCTCAGCTCGTCGCAGCCCATGTCGAGGAGCGCCCGGCAGACCCGTACGACCTGCTCCAGCGGGACCGGGCCCTCCCAGGGGTCGCCGAAGCACATGGAGAGATAGCCGCGTACATGGACGTCCGCCGCCTTCGCCCGCGCCACCACCGGCTCGAACATGGCCAGCGCCTCGTCCACCGTGCGGTTCAGGTTGGCCTTCGCGAAGGACTCCGTGGCGCTGGCGAACACGGCCACGCGGCGCGCGCCCAGCGCGAGGGCCCGGTCCAGGCCCCGCTCGTTCGGGACGAGGACCGGGAGCGCCACCGGGAGGTCGCCGACGAGGGGGAACAGCTGCTCGGCGTCGGCCAGTTGAGGCACCCACCTGGGGTGGACGAAGCTCGTCGCCTCGATGGTCGTCAGGCCCGCGTCGGCCAGTCGGCGGATGAACTCCGCCTTGATCTCCGTCGGGACCGTGGCCTTCTCGTTCTGGAGACCGTCCCTCGCGCCCACCTCGTGGATGCGGACGCGGGCGGGCAGGTCCCGGGCGGGTACGGCCATGGGGAGCCCTTGGACGGTCATTCCGCCGCCTCCTCGTGGGGTGCGATCACGGCGAGCACCTGGTCCATGGCGACCGTGGTGCCCGGGGCGACGTCCAGTTCGGCGACCGTGCCGGCGTGCGGGGCGGAGATGACGTGCTCCATCTTCATCGCCTCGACGACCAGCAGGCTCTGACCGGCGGTCACCTCGTCGCCGACGGCGACCTTCACGACCGTCACCGTGCCGGGCATGGGCGCGGTGAGCGAGTCGGCGCCCGCGTGCGCCGCGCGGGTGAGTGACGCGGCCACCGGGTCGTGGTCGCGTACGTGCCAGGCGTCGCCGTCGCGGCCCAGCCAGTCGGCGGCCCGGTGGAACGTGTGGCGGACGCCGTCCAGGGTCACGGACACCTGGGTGTCGGTGACGGTGTGGGTACCGCGGGGGGTGTGAGTGACGGGTTCAAGTCCCGTCACGCGCAGGTCGAAAGCCAGTGGGGCAGGCTCGCCCCCCAGCCGCCATCCGCTCGGCACCGAGAAAGGATCCGTCCAGCCCCCGCCCGACGGCCTCAGCGCGTCGAGCCGTACGGCCGCCGCCGCCTCGTACACCTCCACGGGGACCTCGCCCGGGACCAGCCCGTCGACCTCCCGCTCCACCAGCCCCGTGTCCAGCTCGCCCGCCACCACCGCCGGATGGGCCAGCAGCCGGCGCAGGAACCCGGCGTTGGTCTGCACGCCCAGGGTGACCGTCTCCGCGAGGGCGGCGCGCAGCTTGCGCAGGGCGGTCGCGCGGTCGGGGCCGTGGGCGATGACCTTGGAGAGCATCGGGTCGTAGAGGCTGCCCACCTCGGTGCCCTCGCTCAGGCCCGAGTCGGTGCGTACGCCGGGGCCGGACGGCTCCCTCAGCATCAGCACCGTGCCGCCCGACGGCAGGAACCCGCGCGCGCCCTCCTTGACGGACACGGTCTCGGCGCAGAGGCGGGCCTCGATCGCGTGTCCGGAGAGGGCGATGTTCTCCTGGCCGAAGGCGAGCTTCTCGTCCGCCGCCACCCGCAGTTGCCACTCCACCAGGTCCAGGCCCGTGACCAGCTCGGTCACCGGGTGCTCGACCTGGAGGCGGGTGTTCATCTCCATGAAGTAGTACGAGGAGGGGTCGCCGCCCGGGACGATGAACTCCACCGTGCCCGCGCCCCGGTAGCCGCAGGAGCGGGCCGCCTGGACCGCCGCCTCGCCCATGGCCGCGCGGGTCGCCTCGTCGAGGAGGACCGAGGGCGCCTCCTCGATGATCTTCTGGTGGCGGCGCTGGAGGGAGCACTCGCGCTCGCCCAGGTGCACCACGTTGCCGTGGCCGTCGGCCAGGACCTGGATCTCGATGTGCCGGGGGCGGTCGATCCAGCGCTCGACCAGGAGCGTGTCGTCACCGAAGGAGGCGCGGGCCTCGCGGCGTGCCGCGGCGATCTCGTCGGCCAGGACGGCGGTGTCCCGGACGAGGCGCATGCCCTTGCCGCCTCCGCCCGCGCTCGGCTTCAGCAGCACCGGCATGCCGATCTCCCGGGCGGCGGCGGCCAGCTCCGCGTCGGTGAGCCCGCTGCCGCTCGACCCCGGGACGACCGGCACCCCGGCCGCCCGTACGGTCTCCTTGGCGCGGATCTTGTCGCCCATGAGGGAGATCGCGTCCGCCGGCGGTCCGATGAAGACCAGCCCGGCCCCGGCGCACGCGCGCGCGAAGTCCGCGTTCTCCGCGAGGAAGCCGTACCCGGGATGCACCGCCTGCGCGCCCGTCCGCGCGGCGGCCTGAAGCAGCCGGTCCGCGGAGAGATAGCTCTCGGCGGCCGGCGGCGGGCCGATGCGTACCGCCGTGTCGGCCTCCCGTACGTGGCGGGCGTCCGCGTCGGCGTCGGAGAAGACGGCCACCGAGCGCACGCCCAGCGCCCGGAGCGTGCGGATGACCCGTACGGCGATCTCGCCCCGGTTGGCCACAAGCACTGTCTCGAACATCGTCGACATCGTCAGGAGTCCCTCCCCCTACATCCGGAAGACGCCGAAGCCGGGCGCCGCGTGGTCCTTCTGGGCGAGCGGCGCGTTGGCGCACGCGGTCAGGGCCAGGCCCAGTACCTGACGGGTCTCCAGCGGGTCGATCACGCCGTCGTCCCAGAGGCGGGCCGTCGCGTAGTAGGCGTTCCCCTGGTGCTCGTACTGGGCGCGGATCGGGGCCTTGAAGGCCTCCTCTTCCTGAGCCGGCCAGTCCTCGCCCCGCGCCTGAAGCTGGTCGCGCTTGACGGTCGCGAGGACCGATGCGGCCTGCTCGCCGCCCATCACGGAGATCTTGGCGCCCGGCCACATCCACAGGAAGCGCGGTGAGTACGCCCGGCCGCACATCGAGTAGTTGCCCGCGCCGTACGAGCCGCCGATCACCACCGTCAGCTTGGGTACGCGCGTGCAGGCCACCGCCGTGACCATCTTGGCGCCGTGCTTGGCGATACCGCCGGCCTCGTAGTCCCGTCCGACCATGAAGCCCGAGATGTTCTGCAGGAACACCAGCGGGATGCCGCGCTGGTCGCAGAGCTCGATGAAGTGGGCGCCCTTCTGGGCCGACTCGGAGAACAGGATGCCGTTGTTGGCGACGATCCCCACCGGGTGGCCGTGGACGCGCGCGAAGCCGGTGACGAGGGTCTGCCCGAACTCCGCCTTGAACTCGGCGAAGCGGGAGCCGTCCACCACGCGCGCGATGACCTCGCGTACGTCGTACGGGGTGCGGGAGTCGACCGGTACGGCGCCGTAGAGCCCGTACGGGTCCGCCTTCGGCTCGACGGACGGCTCGACCGGCCAGGGCAGGGGCCCGCGCGCGGGGAGCGTGGAGACGATGGTCCGGACGATCCGCAACGCGTGCGCGTCGTCCTCCGCGAGGTGGTCCGTGACACCCGACACACGCGCGTGGACCTCGCCGCCCCCGAGCTCCTCGGCGGTGACGACCTCGCCGGTCGCGGCCTTCACCAGGGGCGGGCCGCCGAGGAAGATCGTGCCCTGGCCGCGCACGATCACGGCCTCGTCGCTCATCGCGGGCACATACGCGCCACCGGCCGTGCAGGACCCGAGGACGGCGGCGATCTGCGGGATCCCGGCGCCCGACATACGGGCCTGGTTGTAGAAGATGCGCCCGAAGTGCTCGCGGTCGGGGAAGACCTCGTCCTGCATGGGGAGGAAGGCGCCGCCGGAGTCGACGAGGTAGACGCAGGGGAGGCGGTTCTCCAGGGCCACCTCCTGGGCGCGCAGGTGCTTCTTCACCGTCATCGGGTAGTACGTGCCGCCCTTGACGGTGGCGTCGTTCGCGACGATCACGCACTCGCGGCCGCTGACCCGGCCGATGCCGGCGATGACTCCGGCGGCCGGGGCCTGTCCGTCGTACATCCCGTCGGCCGCCAGTGGGGCCAGCTCCAGGAAGGGGGAGCCGGGGTCGAGGAGTGTGTCGACGCGGTCGCGGGGCAGCAGCTTTCCGCGCGCGGTGTGGCGCGTCCGTGCCTTCTCGCCGCCGCCGAGGCGGGCGGCGGCCAGCTTGGCGCGCAGCTCCTCGCCCAGGGCGCGGTGCGCCGCCTCGTTGGCCCGCCAGGCCTCCGACGCGGGGTCTTCCGCGGTCGTCAGCTCCGGTGCCTGGTCCATCCTGCGGTCCCCTCACTTGTTAATGAGCGTTAACGCATTTCCTCCAGGTTAACGACCGCTAACCTCCCTGTCTAGAATTGCTCCCATGGCCACGAGAACCGACGCCCTCACCCGCCGCGAGCAGATCCTCAAGGAGGCCGCCCGGCTGTTCGCCGAGCGCGGCTTCCACGGGGTCGGTGTCGACGAGATAGGGGCCGCCGTCGGTATCAGCGGCCCCGGTCTCTACCGGCACTTCGCGGGCAAGGACGCGATGCTCGCGGAGCTGCTGGTGGGGATCAGCGGGCAGCTGCTGACCGGCGGCAAGCGGCGGGTGGCGGAGTCGGACGGGGACCCTGAGGCGGTCCTCGACTCGCTCATCGAGGGGCACATCGACTTCGCGCTCGACGACCGTCCTCTGATCACCCTGCACGACCGTGAGCTGGACCGCCTCCGGGACAGTGACCGCAAGCTCGTGCGGCAGCTGCAGCGGCAGTATGTGGAGCTGTGGGTGGGGGTGGTGCGGGAGGTGTATCCCGGGCTGGCGGAGCCCGCGGCGCGGTCGGCGGTGCACTCGGTGTTCG
>NZ_VJZE01000260.1 GCF_009377205.1 Streptomyces phyllanthi | reverse complement strand
GGGTCGGGGTCGGTGAGGCCGTGGGTCAGGTGGTGGGCGGCGTTGGTCAGGGTCCAGCCGGTCATTCGGCCTTCGTGCACCAGGAGGGTCAGGTCCCGGGCGATGCCGATGCGTGCGTCCGGTACGGCTGCCAGTAGGTCGGGGGTCTGCGCGCACCTCAGTTCGGCCGGCTCGGGGTCGTAGTGGAAGACCGTCGTCTGGGGGAGGTCGAAGGGGTGTGTGCTGTCCGCCCGTAGGCCGGACGGATGGATGGGTGGTCCGTCCGGTAGTCGGTGGGCCGTGGTCGTGGATCGCGTGGGTACGGCGAATCTGACGCCGGCCAACTCCCGGCTGTCCGCGTCGAAGTGGACGTCGTCCGTCTCCGCCCACAGCCACTGCGTGCTGCCGAAGGTCCACCCCAGCAGCCGCTCGCGCCCCGCCATGTCCGAGTACTCCGCGACGGTCACCGCGGGGCCGGTGATGTCGAAGCGGGGCGTGAACTCCAGAGGGGCGCCCGCCGTCTCGACGCCCATGGTGTCGCCGATCGAGAACCTCACCATGAACGTCGCCTCATTGGATCTGCTTGGCGGGTGGCATGTTGCCGTTGGAACCCGGAATTCTCCCGTTCACCAGGAATGCCGGGGATGTCCTGCCCTTCAGGCCGGGGAGGAATTCGGTTTCCCGTGGAGCGGGGCAGCAGACGCCGGATCGCCGCCGGGCGTTCCGGCGTCTGCCGGGGGAGTGGCGAGGGCGACCTCCAGGAGGTGGAGGATCTCGGAGTTGAGGGACCGCCGGTCCGCAGCGGCTTGGGCGGTCACCCGTTCGTGTAGGTCTGCCGGGATACGGAGTGAGAAACGGATCATGACGCTATGTTGGCGCCATGATGACGCCAAGGGAAGTCGACGTGGCCGGGCACGCCCGGTATACGTACCGGCTGCGTGTGTCGTCGACCGCCCGCGCGGCGCTGCTGGCGGAGTGGGATCGGTGCCGGTGGGTCTGGAACGAGTGCGTGGCCAAGTCGGAGGCCGTCCATCTGCACAACAAGGCCGCGGGCGAGAAGCGGACCTGCGGACCGGCGCAGCTCGACAGGATGCTGACCGAGGCGCGCAAGCGTACGCCGTGGTTGCGCGAGGGCAGCTCGGTTCCGCAGCAGCAGGTCATCCGGGACTTCGGCAAGTCCCGCGCGAAGGCGCACAAGGACATCCGGGAACGGCTGCCTCTGCCGCAGCGGGCTGGTATGCCGACATGGAAGACGAAGCGCGAAGCCCTGCCGACGCTGAACTACACCCGGCGCGGGTTCCGGCTGAAGGACGGGCGTCTGCACCTGGCGGGCGGGATCGTGCTGACGGTGGTGTGGTCGCGCAGTCTGCCCACCGAGCCGTCCTCGGTGCGCGTGTACCAGGACAGCGTCGGGCACTGGTACGCCTCGTTCGTGGTCCCCGCGCAGGTGCAGCCGCTGCCGCAGACCGGCCGAGTGCTCGGGGTGGACTGGGGCGTGAAAGAGACCGCCACCACCACCTCCGACGCGCACGACCTCCCGCACGCCCAGCACGGGAAGAAGGCGCAGGCCAGGCTGTCCCGGTACGACCGGATGATGGCCCACCGCAAGCCGAAGAAGGGGCAGGCAGCCTCGAAGGGGTACCGCGAGGCGAGGAAGTGGCGGGCGAAGACCTACCAGAAGATCGCCCGGCAGCGGCAGGACACCGGCCGCAAGTGGGCGAAGAAGGTCGTGACCGACCATGACGCCATCGCCGTGGAGGACTTCAAGCCGAAGTTCCTCGCCAGATCCTCGATGGCACGCAAGGCGGCGGACGCCGCGATCGGCGCCACGAAGAAGGCTCTGATCGAGATGGGCCGCAAGCACGGGCGGGACATCCGTCTCGTGCATCCCGCGCACACCACCATGGACTGCGCATCGTGCGGAGCGAGAACCAAGCACGCACTGCCGCTGTCCGAACGCACCTACACCTGCACCGCATGCGGAACCGTCTCCCCCAGAGACAAGAACTCCGCCCGCGTGATGCTCATCCGGGCAGGTCTGAACCCGGCTGGTGCCGAGGGCGTAAGACCACCGGGAGTGCTGCTCCCGGAGGCAGCCTGAGCCAGGAATCCCCTCCCATGGAGGGGAGCAGTCAAAATATCGTCGTGGGTGACCGGGGCCCGGGATCGTCGACGTTTCCGCCAACTGCCTTGACCCCGCTCTCGCCCTTGACTCCGGACGGGCCGCAGCAGGTGATCACATCGCCCGCACTGGCGCCGACTTCCTTCGTGACCACGATGTCCTCGCCCTGCCGGAAGATGAGGTTTCCACGGCCCCCTCGGGAGAGGTGCACCCCCTGCGGAGTGCCCCGCCGCGGTGTCGGGCACGTTGCCGCGTACGGGCGGGAAGACCACACCGGTGGTTTTCAGGCCCTCGGGACCGTCCGTCATGCGTCCGCCCCCTCGACGTCCACCGCCGCCGCGTCCGGCACGATGCCGCGTACCGGGGGAAAGACCGTGCCGTCCTCTCCGTCCGCGCAGTCCAGCGCCACCCCGCACGGAACCCCGGCCGCCGGTACGGCCACGTCGAGCAGGCGGGCGCCCAGAACGGTCTGGTACGCCCACTCGCGGGCGGCCTCGCCACGCGCCTCGGCGTAACGGGCCAGCGCGTGCTCGTCGGAGAAGGCCAGGATGAAGCGGATGCCGTTCAAGTCCGCGGTCAGCAGGCCGCGTTCCTCGTCGGGGCTCGGCCCGTCGCCCAGCGGAACCAGTACGGCCGTCCGCCGGAACTCACCCAGCAGCGCGGCGAACTCCCGTCTGCGCGCCACCACTTCGGGGTCATCGGCGGAGATCTCCGCGGTGCGTTGGGCGGTGCCCTCGGCTGCGTTCCGGGCGGTTTCCCGGGTGCTGTTCTCCGCGGTGTCTTCCGCCGCGGGCTCCTGCCCGTCCTTCTCCCGGTGCTCCTGCGAAGACTCCACACGATCGGGTGAGGGCCCCGGCGGCTCAGGCGGGTTGGGCCGGTTCGTCATCTCCGCGTAGTCCGCGAGGGCTGACCTGGGCCTGTTGTGCTGTGGCGGTACGTCTGCCTCGTCCCCGTGCTCAGACATACGGCCATCATCACAACCGTACGCACGGGAAACAACGGCAGGCCTGTCACACCCTTGCCACAGGAGCCCGCGCCCGCGGCACTACCTGTCGCCCGCCCCCGGATCCGTCAGGTCGATCAACCGGCACACCGTCTCGATGTCGATCTTCACCTGCGCGATGGAGGCGCGGCCGGAGAGCCAGGTGATGAGGGCCGAGTGCCAGGTGTGCTCGATGACGCGGACGGCGGAGAGCTGGTCGGGGCCGGGGTTCTCCAGGCCCATCGCGTCCAGGATGATCGCCGTCGTCTGGCGGGAGACCTGGTCGACCTCCGGGCTGACACTGCGGTCCGCGAACGTCAGCGCGCGGACCATCGCGTCCGCCAGATGCGGCTCGCGCTGCAGCGCGCGGAACGCCCGCATCAGCGTCTCCGCCACCCGCTCCGCCGCACTCTCGCCCGCCGGCGGCTTCTTCCGCAGCGTCCCGTGCATGTGCTCCAGCTGGCTCTGCATCGTGGCGACCAGCAGATGGACCTTGGACGGGAAGTAGCGGTACAGCGTGCCGAGCGCCACCTGCGAGGACTCCGCCACCTCGCGCATCTGCACCGCGTCGAACCCGCCCCGGCTCGCCAACTGCGCGCTCGCGTGCAGGATGCGCCGCCGGTCGCGCGATACTGGCTTCCACCTTGGCTTCCGCAGGCATGGGTCCCGTTCCGTGACAGTTCGTCGAGACAGTTCGTCGAGGGGGGCGGCGCATCAGCATGACAGGGTGTCCGGACGTGGCGCGAACCGGTGGATCCGGCCACCCGGTGGTGGTGCGAATCACCTGATCCACCGCCCACGGCGGCGCTACCTGCCGGTAGATTCGGAGCCTCCTGAACGATCAACTCTGAAACTTGTTCTAGATTACCGTCCCGGCGTAATCTCGCGGGAAAGTAGCAGGGAGAAGGGGGCCGGAGTGACCGCTGAGGCCAGGGAGGCAGGTCCCGGTGAGGGTTCCTTGCCTGATGGCGGGCGACCGCTCAACATCGCGCTCCTGACGTACAAGGGGAACCCGTTCTGCGGGGGCCAGGGCGTCTACGTACGGCATCTCTCGCGCGAGCTCGCCCGGCTCGGGCACCGTGTCGAGGTCATCGGCGCCCAGCCGTACCCCGTGCTCGACGGCCTGGAGACCCAGGGGCCCGGGAGGCTCTCCCTCACCGAGTTGCCCAGCCTCGACCTGTACCGCCAGCCGGACCCCTTTCGCACCCCGAAGCGGGACGAGTACCGGGACTGGATCGACGCCCTCGAGGTCGCCACGATGTGGACCGGCGGCTTCCCCGAGCCGCTGACCTTCTCGCTGCGGGCCCGCCGTCATCTGCGCGCCCGGCGCGGTGAGTTCGACGTCGTGCACGACAACCAGACGCTCGGGTACGGGCTGCTGGGCGATGTCGGCGCGCCCCTGGTCACCACCGTCCACCACCCCATCACCGTGGACCGGCAGCTGGAGCTCGACGCGGCCGAGGGCTGGCAGCGCAGGGCCTCCGTACGGCGCTGGTACGGCTTCACGCGCATGCAGAAGCGGGTCGCGCGCAGGCTGCCGTCCGTGCTCACGGTGTCCGGCACCTCCCGGCAGGAGATCGTCGACCACCTCGGTGTCGACGGGTCCCGTATCCACGTCGTGCACATCGGCGCCGACACCGATCTCTTCTCGCCCGACCCGTCCGTACCGCAGGTGCCCGGCCGGATCGTCACGACCTCCAGCGCGGACGTCCCCCTCAAGGGCCTGGTCTTCCTCATCGAGGCGCTGGCGAAGGTGCGGACCGAGCACCCCGGCGCGCATCTCGTCGTCGTCGGCAAGCGGGCCGAGGACGGGCCCGTCGCACAGGCCATCGAGCGGTACGGCCTCGAAGGCGCCGTCGAGTTCGTGAAGGGCATATCCGA
Organism: Streptomyces phyllanthi; assembly: GCF_009377205.1. Classification (GTDB taxonomy): domain Bacteria; phylum Actinomycetota; class Actinomycetes; order Streptomycetales; family Streptomycetaceae; genus Streptomyces; species Streptomyces phyllanthi. The sequence continues at coordinate 8,024 of NZ_VJZE01000260.1, read as the reverse complement.
CGCCGAACTGGTCGACCTGGTGCGGTCGGCCGAGGTGGCGTGCGTGCCGTCGCTGTACGAGGGGTTCTCGCTGCCGGCCGCCGAGGCGATGGCCACGGGGACCCCGCTGGTCGCCACCACCGGCGGCGCCATCCCCGAGGTCGCCGGGCCCGACGGGGAGACCTGCCTCGCGGTGCCGCCCGGTGACGCGGGGGCGCTGGCCGCCGGGCTGAGCCGGCTGCTGGGCGACCCCGGGCTCCGGACGCGGCTCGGCCTCGCCGGACGGGAGCGGGTGCTGGCCCGCTTCACCTGGGCCAGGGCCGCGGAGGGCACGGTGGCCCACTACCGCGAGGCGATGGCCCTCTCCCGGGCCCGGCTCCGCCCGCGCGGGGAGCGCCCCCTCGCGGCCGTCCCCGCCGCCCCGGCCGCCGAAGTAGTCGAACCCGATCCCGAAAGCAGGGCCACGTGCTGACCGTCGACTTCTCCCGGTTCCCGCTCGCTCCGGGGGACCGTGTCCTGGACCTCGGCTGCGGCGCGGGACGGCACGCGTTCGAGTGCTACCGGCGGGGCGCGCACGTCGTGGCCCTCGACCAGAACGGCGAGGAGATCCGCGAGGTCGCGAAGTGGTTCGCGGCGATGAAGGAGGCGGGCGAGGCCCCGGAGGGTGCCACCGCCACGGCGATGGAGGGTGACGCGCTGGCCCTGCCCTTCCCGGACGAGTCCTTCGACGTCGTGATCATCTCCGAGGTCATGGAGCACATCCCCGACGACAAGGGCGTCCTCGCGGAGATGGTCCGCGTGCTGAAGCCGGGCGGCCGGATAGCCGTCACCGTCCCGCGCTACGGCCCCGAGAAGGTCTGCTGGGCGCTCAGCGACGCGTACCACGAGGTCGAGGGCGGCCACATCCGCATCTACAAGGCGGACGAACTGCTGGCCAGGATGCGCGAGGCCGGACTGAAGCCCTACGGCACCCACCACGCCCACGCGCTGCACTCGCCCTACTGGTGGCTGAAGTGCGCGTTCGGCGTCGACAACGACAAGGCGCTGCCGGTCCGGGCGTACCACAAGCTCCTGGTCTGGGACATCATGAAGAAGCCGCTCGCCACCCGGGTCGCCGAACAGGCCCTGAACCCGCTGATCGGCAAGAGCTTCGTGGCGTACGCGACCAAGCCCCATCTGCCCCGGCTCTCCGAGTCCTCCGAGTCCCCCAAGTCCCCCGAGGCGGCCGCCAAGTGACCGCTCCCCGGACAGAACACCTCGTCCTGCCCGGGGTCCTCACCGCACGGGAGGCTGCCGAGACGGTCCGCGGCATCCTCGCCGTGCAGCGGGAGGACGGCGCCATACCGTGGTTCCGCGGCCATCACCTCGACCCCTGGGACCATGTCGAGGCAGCGATGGCGCTGGACGCGGCGGGGGAGCACGACGCGGCCGAGCGGGCGTACGAGTGGCTGCGCCGGCACCAGAACGAGGACGGCTCCTGGTACGCCGCCTACGCCGACGGAGACCCGGACGGCGTCACGGACCGCGGCCGGGAGACCAACTTCGTCGCGTACGTCGCCGTCGGCGTCTGGCACCACTACCTCTCCACGGGCGACGACACGTTCCTGGACCGTCTGTGGCCCACGGTGTACACGGCGATGGAGTTCGTGCTGCGGCTCCAGCAACCGGGCGGACAGATCGGCTGGCGGCGCGACGACGACGGCACGGCCGCCACCGACGCGCTGCTCACCGGCTCCTCGTCCGTCCACCACGCCCTGCGCTGCGCGCTCGCCATCGCCGAGCAGCGTGAAGAGGCGCAGCCGGACTGGGAGTTGGCGGCGGGTGCGCTGCGGCACGCGATAGGGCACCACCCCGAGCGGTTCCTGGACAAGGACCGCTACTCGATGGACTGGTACTACCCGGTGCTGGGCGGTGCCCTGACGGGCGCGGAGGCCAAGTCCCGTATCGAGGAGCGCTGGGACGACTTCGTGGTCCCCGGCCTCGGGGTCCGCTGCGTGCTGCCGAACCCCTGGGTGACCGGTGGCGAGTCGGCCGAACTCGCCCTGGCGCTCTGGGCGATGGGCGAGTCCGACCGCGCGCTGGAGATCCTCCAGTCGATCCAGCACCTGCGCGACCCGGCCACGGGCCTGTACTGGACGGGCTATGTGTTCGAGGACCGCGCGATCTGGCCCGAGGAGCTCACCACCTGGACGGCAGGCTCCCTGCTCCTCGCGGTGGCGGCCCTGGGCGGCGACGAGCCCACGTGCGCGGTGTTCGGGGGCGAGCGGTTGCCTCGTGGCCTGGACGCGGAGTGCTGTTAGCGCGCGGAGGTCGGGTGTGGGCGAATCGGCGCCGTAGGGGTTGTTGCCGTCTTTCGGGTGCGGGTTTGCTGTGGCTGGTCGCGCAGTTCCCCGCGCCCCCTTCTGACCGCTGCGCGGTCTTCGGGGGCGAGCGGCTGGCACGCGGCCTGGACGCGGAGTGCTGCTGGTACTCCCGGATCAGTGCCGGTAGATCCGGTTGGCGATGAAGTGGCCCACCATGAGGTAGACCACCGCGGCGAGGCCGTAGCCGGCGACTACGCGGGCCCATGCCTCGTCGAAGGTGAACAGGTCGTGCGACCAGCCGGCCAGCCAGCGGGCCACTTCGTGGACGAACTGCACGAAGTCGTTCGCGCGGTTGGCGTCCAGCAGGTACATCAGGATCCACAAGCCGAGGATGACGGCCATGACGTCCGCGATGACCGCGATGATCCTCCCGGCCTGGTTGGCGCGATAATGAGGGGACATGTCCCCCGGGTTGCCGCTGACGCCCGGATCAAACCAGAACGTGCCCGCCGGCCCGTGGGTGTCACCCCGTCACTTGCCTTTTCTTACACGGGGGTTCGCCGTACCGTCGTTCGGGGGTAAGCGCTGTCATAGACGATTCTGCCCCCACTTCGGGGGAGGTGCCGGTGTCCGTCGACAGAACCGCTCAAGAGGAACCCCGCTTAACCGTCCTCAGACCCACGCGCGGCCGGCTGCTGCGGACCCTCGCGTTCGCGTTGCCCGTCCCGCTGATCGGCCTGGTTCTCCTCATGGTCTCGGGGAACCTGCTGCTGCCACTGCACCGGGTCGTCACCATCGAGGCCAAGATGGCCTCCAAACGGGACTTCTTCCAGGACCCGGAGGTCAAGCGGCTGCTGATGAAGCACGGTTTCCGCGTCCACATCACCAACATGGGCTCGCGCGAGATCGCCGTGCAGGACATCGAGGGCTACGACGTCGTCTTCCCCTCGGGCCAGCCCGCCGCCGACCTCATCACCCGCCGGCGCGCGCGGGCCAACCGCCCGGCACTCACCTACCGCCCGTTCGTCAGCCCCATCGTGCTGGCCACCTACCGCGACTACGCGGAGGCGCTGCGGAACACGGAGGTGGACGGCGGGAGGGTCGCGGTCCCGCAGCCCGGCTCCGGCGACCGGCCGCTGTACTACACGCTCGACATGGAGAGGTTCCTCAAGCTCGCGAAGGGCGAGGGCGATCTCGGAGGGCAGAGGAGCCAGGGGAGCGGCGAGGGCCGTCAGGCCCGTGCAGGCGGCTACCGCTGGGACGACATCGACCCCGGCCACCGGCACGTCCGCAACGGCAACAAGATCCTCGCCCAGACCCCCGACATCTGCGAGGCCAACTCCGCCGGTACCTACCTCGGCCTCGTCGCCTTCGTCGAGTACGGCAACGACGCCCCGGACACCGTCGAGAAGGCCGAGGAACTCGCCCGGAACATCAAGCCCCTCCTCGTGGAACAGGGGCTGCCGTCATCGGAGCGGGCCGAGACGTACCTCTCCGTCGACGGCAAGAGCCTCGCGCCGATCTCGGTCATCTACGAGCACCAGTTCCTCGCCCACCAGATCCAGTACGAGGCGAAGGAGGGCAGGACGGACGACGAGCGCGTCCTGCTGTACCCGTCGACGCGCTTCGTCACCGAGCCCCAGCTCGTCGCGCTCTCCCCGGACGGCGCCCGGCTCGGCGAGCTGATCAGGGACGACCCCGAACTCCAGCACCGCGCCATGGAGCTGGGCTTCCGGGGCCGCGACGCCCAGAGCGACGCGACCAGCGACCAGCTCGCCGAGTTCCTCACCGAGCGCCGCATCCCGGTCCCCGTCACCTCCGCCGACGACACCCGGGCGGTGCTGCCCAGGCTGTCCCTCCTGGAGCGCATGGTCCAGATCGTCGGCGACTGCCCACCCGTCCAGGGCCCCGGATGAACGGCCGGGCAAGGATCCTGACGCTGTGCCTGGCTCTGTCCCTCGTCGCCGCGCTCACCGCCTGCTCGGGCGGCGGCGACGGCGACGACCCGGTCACCCTGCGCGTCCTCGCCAGCCCCGACCTCACCGTCCTCGAACCGCTGCTGGACGAGCTGAAGGAGGCGACGGGCGTGGACCTCGACATGGACTACCGGGCCACCGCCGAGCGGGAGATCCCCCAGGCCCCGGACTACGACCTCGCCTGGCTCTCCGACGACCGGTACCTGCGGCTCAGCGGCGGGAACGACGCCGGACGGCCCCTGCGGACACCGACGATGACCTCTCCGGTCGTCGTCGGCCTGAAGCCGGACGTCGCGCGCCGGCTGCGCGCCGGCGTGCCCGGCGGCCGGCTCTCCTGGGCGGACATCGCCGACGCGGCCGCCACCGGCACCGTGCGCTTCGGCATGGCCGACCCGCGGCACACCGGCAGCGGCCTCGCCGCCCTCGTCGGCGTCGCCACCGCCGCGGCCGGCACCGGTGGTGTGCTGCGCGCCCAGGACGTCTCCTGCGACCGGCTGCGCGGCTTCCGCTCGGGGCAGACGCTCACCGCGGCCACCGCGCCCGATCTGCTCGACGCCTACGTCCGGCGCCAGGACGGCGCCGACGCGGTCGACGCGCTGATCACCTACGAGTCCGACCTGCTCGCCCTCAACGCCTCCGGCCGGCTGACGGGCGACCTGGAGATCGTGCGCCCCGAGGACGGCATGGTCCTCTCCGACTTCCCGCTCCTCCTGCTCGACTCCGGCCACCGCGCCGCCTACGACCGGGTCACGGAGTGGATCCGGCGCGACTCCGTGCAGCAGGAGATCATGCGGCGGACACTGCGCCGCCCGGTGAAACCGGCCGTCCCCCGGTCCGCGGAGCTGCGCGCCCCGGTCGGCAACGCGCTCTACTTCCCCGGCAGCCTCTCCGTCCTGAAGCAGCTGCTCGCCGACTACGGCGACCCGAACCGGCGCGTCACCCACCAGGTCGTCTTCCTCCTCGACTTCTCCGGCTCGATGCGCGGAGACCGCATGGCTCAGCTGCGCGCCGCCTTCGCCGGTCTCAGCGGCGGGGACTCCTCGGCGACGGGGAAGTTCACGCGGTTCCACCGGGGCGAGCGGCTGACGGTGGTGCGGTTCGGCCGCGGGGTCCTGGAGGAGAGGACCGTCACCGTGCGCGGTCCCGGAGACCTGAAGGTCCTCGCCGACACCGTGGCCCGCGGCGGCTACGGCGACGCCACCGCCGTCTGGTCCGCCCTCGACCACGGCTACCGCACCGCCGCCCGCACGGCGGCCGACGACCCCGACCGTGCCGTGTCCCTGGTGCTGATGACCGACGGCGAGAACAACGCGGGCCTGACCTTCGAGGAGTTCGCCGACCGTTACGAGGCGCTGCCCCACCGGGCGCGCGCCGTCCACACCTACGCCGTGCACTTCGGCGAGGCCGACGCCGGCGAACTGCGGCGCGCGGCGAAGAAGACCGGCGGGCGCGTGGTGGACGCCGACCAGTCGTCCCTTTCCGAGGCGTTCAAGGAGATCCGTGGCTGTCGTTGACGGGATGTGGTGGAGAACGTGGTGGCCGTGGATGACGGTCTGGCTGGTGACGGCCGCCGGGCTGGTGGTGGTCGCCGTGGTGCTGGTCCGCCATGCCCGTGAGCGGGGCGGACGGACGACCGGGACGCCGTACAGCATCTGCTTCTTCCTGGACGGGCAGTCCGTGATGGACCTCTACCGCAGCAACTTCGGCGCGGCCCTCGAACAGGCGGTGGAGCACCGCACCAACGTCAACACGAGCGTCGGCCTGATCGGCAGACTGCTGCCCTGGACCGTGAAGGCCAACAAGGACGTCACGCAGGAGAAGTTCACCTCGTACGTGCGGAAGAACGAGCCCATCACCGTCATCGGGATCCTCATGGACGCGTTCGAGCGGGCGGACGCCATCGTCCACGCCGACCTGCCGGGCGGGACGGTACGCCCCAACCGGGCCCTCGCCGACCTGCTAGGCGGCGACGGCGGGATCGCGCTGAGCGACATAGACGAGTTCGTGTCGGTCCGGGGCCGCTTCCTGATGGACCCGGACACCTCGCAGGGCATCGTCCTGCGCGCCTCCTACCGCGACGGGCAGGCACCGCCGTATCTACGGGTCGTCGGCGCCCGCGAGGGCCTGCGCCGCGAGACGATCCCCGACGGCACCTTCAGGGCCCGCTGCCTGGGCAAGATGACCGGCTGGCACCCCGAGTCCGGCGAGGTCACCCTGGAGGCCATCGCCATCTTCCGCTAGCCAGGGCCTGGCCGCTCAGGAGTTCAGCTCCGCCAGCACCCGCAGCGTGGCCGGGTCCGGGGCCACGACCAGCAGATCCGTCACCGGGCCCTTGCGCCACGACTCCAGCCGCTCCGCGATCCGTTCGCGCGGTCCGACGAGGGAGATCTCGTCGGCGAAGGCGTCGGGAACGGCGAGGACGGCCTCCTCACGGCGGCCCTCGAGGAACAGCCGCTGGATGCGGCGGGCCTCCTCCTCGTACCCCATGCGTGCCATGAGGTCGGCGTGGAAGTTCTGCTTCGCGTGGCCCATGCCGCCGATGTAGAAGCCGAGCATCATTTTCACGGGCAGCAGGCCCTCCGCCACGTCGTCGCAGACCTGCGCCCGGACCAGGGGCGCGATGAGGAAGCCGTCCGGCAGGTCGGTGAGCGAGGCCTCGTACACGTCCGTGCGCGTCGGCGACCAGTACAGCGGCAGCCAGCCGTCCGCGATCCGCGTCGTCTGCGCGATGTTCTTCGGGCCCTCCGCGCCCAGCAGGACCGGGAGATCGGGGCGCAGGGGGTGGGTGATCGGCTTCAGGGCCTTGCCGACGCCGGTGCCGTCCGGCCCGCCGTACGGATGGGAGTGGAAGCGGCCGTCCAGTTCGACCGGGCTCTCGCGCCGCAGCACCTGCCGTACGACGTCGACGTACTCCCGGGTCGCGGTGAGCGGCGAGGACGGGAACGGGCGCCCGTACCAGCCCTCGACGACCTGCGGGCCGGAGAGCCCGAGACCGAGCAGCATCCGGCCGCCGGAGAGGTGGTCGAGAGTGAGGGCGTGCATCGCGGTGGTGGTGGGGGAGCGGGCGGCCATCTGGGCAACGGCCGTGCCCAGCTTGATCCTTGACGTCTGCGCCGCGATCCAGGTGAGGGGTGTGAAGACGTCCGAGCCCCAGGCCTCCGCGGTCCACACGGAGTCGTAGCCGAGCCGCTCGGCCTCCTGGGCCAGGGGGACGTGGTCGGGCGAGGGGCCGCGGCCCCAGTAGCCGAGTGCGAGACCGAGCCGCATGCCTGCCTCCTGACGGTCCGTCAGTTGTGATGGGCGGGAGGCGACTGTACGGCAACGGCCCCCTGCCCGGAAGGGGCAAGGGGCCGTACGGCAACCGCTCGGTACTCAGCCGCGCTGGATACCGCTCGTGTCCTGCAGCACGCCACGCCGGCCGTCCTGCGTCTGGGCCACCAGGCCGGGGCCGCGCTGCTCGACGGCCAGGTACCAGGTGCCCGGCGCCAGTTCGGCGATCGTCGTCTGCGAGCCGTCCTCCGCGAACAGCGGCCGCGGCACCGGCACGGCGAACCAGAACGGCGAGAAGTCGCTCGCCGGAGGCGGCTGCTGCTGCGTCTGCGGGGCCTGTGCCTGCTGCGGCTGACCGCCGTACGGCTGGCCCGGCTGCGGCTGGCCGCCGAAGGGCTGACCGGGCTGACCCGGCTGCTGGGCGCCCGGGTAGCCGTAACCACCGGGCGGCTGCGCGCCGTACGGCTGCGGGGCCTGCGGGCGGGGGGCCGGGATG